>NZAS01000001.1:0-8762 GCA_002686195.1 Candidatus Pacearchaeota archaeon
TATTAATACATTTTTTTATCTCATCTAATGTTAAACTTGATGTTGAGAATACCAAATGTTTAAAATTAAATTTATCTAATTTCAAACCATAATCAAATGTCTCCATAGAATAACCACTTAACTTTAAATAATTATATCCCAATGAGTTAAAATAATCATAATGTTCTGTAGAAAAAATTGTTGTCATAGGTTCAACCTTTTTATCTCTACAAATCTCTACAAATCTTTTTTCATCATCATAACTTAATTCTAACCCCTTAAACCTTTTTAATTCATCTTCATATTTTCTAAAATCTTCATACTCTTTTCTATAAGTAAATGATTCTGGTTTAATACTTTGTATTTTTATTATATCGGCACCATTTAATGATGCATCTGAAACCATACTTTCTAATAAATCCACATCACCATTATGATTTTGACATAATTCAGCTATTATTTTCATAACTTTATGTCTCCTATATTTTTTGTGTAACCTAATCTATCATAATATCCAACTGTTCCTGATCTTCCATCAATAAAAAAAGGAACTTCATATCCAACATATTCAACAATATCTTTTAAATTAAATGTTGTGTTTGGCCCATTTGAGTGATATTCAATTCTAAGATTTGGACCATCTATAATAACAAAATCAACACCTTGAATATCTTCCATTGGATGAATATATCTAACACCAGTACATCCATCTTCGGTTGTTTCTTCCACTTCAACAAAATTTATATTATTATGTTTATTCCAACCCTTTTCTATTGAGTAATTATACCAATATTCTTCACTTTCATAAGCAATAACTTTCCCACCATAATCTAAATAATTAATTAATTCTGTAAGTAAAAAGGTAGATTGCCCTCCACCATACTCAACGACAAACTTTGGTTTGTTTTCTATGATATGATTGATAGCACTCGCGTATTTACCCGAATCAATAAACATATGTTTGATCCAACGAATACCATTATCTTTCATGTGTGTTAAGAATTCATTTATAATTTTCACATTTTCTCCAACACTCGTTTATATGTTTTTTCTTGTGCATCAAGTGTAACACCTGCAATGTGCGGTGTAACAATAACCTTATCATTATTTTTAAAAATAGATTCTTTACTATTATATTCTGTTTGTAAAACATCTGTACCATAACCCAACAACCTACCATTTAACAATCCCTTGTTAATATCTTCTTCGTTTACTATTTCACCACGAGATGTATTAACTATAAATATATTCTTTTTGAACTTATTTAAAAACTCTTCATTTATCATTTGATAGCTAGTAGGGTTTAAATCTACATGCAATGAAAGTACTTCACACTTTTCAAATAACTCATCATAACGTTCTTTTGTTTTATCAACTGAAATAACTTCTTTAAATAATGGACTACATAACTCCTCTACCATTTGTCCCAATCTGCCATAACCAACAATACCCAATGTTTTATCGTGCAACTCTCTTACAGGTTTTATATGTCTAACAATAGATAAAATTAAATATAAAGTATGTTCTGCCGTTGACCAAACATCATCAAGTATTTTATCTCCCCGTAACGATATGATTGGAACTGATTCTACGTCTATATGATTTACTCCTGTTGATGGTGTAAGAATACATTTTATATCTGTATCTTTTATCAATTCCTCATCTATAACAAATGCTTGATGATTAGGTGCACAAAACAATATATCAAAATTTGATAGATGTAGTTTTACATCATTATATGTAGGATTAATTAACTCCAACATTTTATAATTCTGTAAAACATGGTTATAAAAATTTGTTAAGTGCCGAATTTTCGTTATAAATAAAATTCGTTGTGTATCTTCCATGTCTTACCTTTATCTATTTTACAATTAACCACAAGTATTTTATCATCAAATGTTTTTGCAACCTTTACATCTGCCCTTGCAAAGAATAAAAACTCATATACTTCTCTATCAATATCTTCTACGATAGAATCATCAATCCACACGGCAAAACCACGATGGTCATTTAATGTTGAGATTACATTTTCATCTATTTTTTGTTGTTCTAATACTATTACATTAAATTTAAATTTATCAAGATTATCAAAATAATATTTTTTTGTACCATGTTTTTTGATATTTTTTTCATCCTCTAATTTTCCAAAATCAACCAATTCCTTTCTTTTATTTTTAAAATGTTTTTTGATATCTTTTTCAGAATTTGTATAAATAGTAAATGGAATTTCATCCCAGATTTGAGCTATATCTTTTCCACTATTAATTGATTGCTCCACATATACTGGTGTATGTAAAAGATCCAAATTATCTATTGTTCTCCAGCTCCACAATTTTAAAACATTACACTCTGTATTATTATGGAACTTTGTGTAATTTTTAATATCATGTCTATTTCTATCAATCTGTTTCAGTGGATGCGTAAAATCAAATTTTGAATTTTCTATTGGATAATCTTCAATTAATGGTTTCCAATATTTTACTAAATCAGATATATTAGTTATTCGTTCCATTTCTTGTTCAAACATACCTTCATAATAATTATTTTTATTAACATAAATAAGTGCATTATTAAGATTTCTTTTCAAAAAAGCTGATGATTCAAATCTTGTATGGCCTGGATGGGTAATCAAGCACATTTTACCCGTACCCAATATTTCTTTTGGATTATCAAAATTTATTTTTTGGTTCTCAAAAACTTTAAAACTATGATGTGTTGGATGATTAAAACCATCTTGAATAAAAGATTGAACTATATATCTTCGCTGTCTGTGAAGATAACTAAAATCCACAGGATTTATTTTTTGAGAATTTAAATAATCTGATTCAAGTTCTTTTACCATCTCATTAAAAAATCCGTATTCAGAAAACATCAATTCTGTTCTTGTGTGAATGTTAGTGTCTTTTTGTCTCTTACCATTCTCCACGTTGAAGTACTGCCATGGAATACTATTAGTATGCCATACCATATGATTTTCAAAAAAAATATCTAACCAATTTTTATTTACATCATCAATATACACTTAACAACTCCCTAAAGAAATTTTCTGGACACATCTTATTTTATTTAAATAATTTTTCATTTTTTATTAACCATAAAGTCTTTCAACCTTAAATTGTTCTACATAACCAATACCAACTTCTTCACAAATTGTTCCATCTATATCTATAACATATTTCATTAAAATTTCCACCTATATACAGTACGAATACCATCTTTATGCTCATTATGCCCATCAATAATCTCTATTGGTTCTACACCACAAGTCCATTCCTTGATAATTTCTCTATCAATTTGATAATGACAATTATTCGTAGGACATCCGTTATGTTCTCCCCACATATATGGAAAACTTAAAATTGCATTTTTACTAACTCTCATTACTTCTTTGAATACACTTGCCTGTATATTAGGATAATCTACATCATATTTATCTACATTCACAAATACTTTATCATTAATATTCCATAAATGTTCCCAAACTTCTAAAGCTATAAACATATCAAACTGTTTATCTTCAAATGGCCATCTTGGTTGTTTAGTTTCCTTCCCACTCCTCGCATCCACCTTGAAAGTTGGGTGTCTAAGGTCTCCTTGAAACACTTCACTATCTTTAATGACAAGAAATCCTTCACTTCCAACTTCTATAGAAGTGTTAATATTATCAATTTCATTGCTAAGTATATCTAAAACAACAGAATAATAACTCCACCTGATAGAATAAGCTTTGGGTGTCCAATGTTTATGATCGTTATCATCATAACATAATTTTTTAAAATCATCTTGTGTGGATAATTTATCAATTTTCATTTTTTATTAAACCATAACTTAAATTTGCTATTATATTTTTCATACTATATCTCTTTTATCCATTTTTTGAAATTGGAGGGTAGCCCTTCATAAATTGAAGAGTGTGATGAAGTTTACGAACCTGTAAATTAAATGGTAACTTGTTAATAACATAAGCGTGAAAATTATGACCACCATGTTTCCCCACATCTAAATTATTTTTAAAATAAAGTTTCCAACCAGTTGAGTATAGATCAAATGATAGTGATGTTCCCATAAAAAAATGATCTGCTGGAGCATAATAATATCCCTGTTTATCTATTATTAATTTATTTTGTATATTTATTTCTATGTCTGTATGTTCTATAACTTTCTCTTTGAAAAAATCAATCAAATCTTTCGATTTAAATATAACTTCACTTCTGGTCCACATTACATAATCATAAATAAAATTATTTTCTAATTCATATTTTGATTTTTGTAAATTTACTCTATGAATTGTATATGCTGCTCTATCTGTATTGTTTTTAAATTCAATTATATTTGGATCTATAAACTCTCTACCTTGACAAAAATCAAATTGTGATTTATCTTGAAAGTCGTCCCAAGTAGAAACAAAAAAATCAAACTCAATGTTATCATTTTGTAACGATTTATAAGTTTTATTTAAAACCTGAAAAGTTCTTGTTTGACCAAAAAAGCATATTGCTACTCTTCTTTTATCCATAAGTTTTAACCAAATCCTTTCCAAGTTTTATATGATATTCTTTATTTGGATGACCACCACTGTAGCTACGATATTCTTTAATATATTTACCCCAATAGTTATGTCCACCAGGCTTATACCAATTTAATCTTTCGTCAAGGTTATTCAATGCTTTTATCATTTTGGGATTTGTCAGTGCATAAAAATAAATAATATTAGAATTTAAACTTTTTACATAGGTTTGTAGTAAATCTGCTTTCATAAATAGTTTTTCTTTTTCTATATCATCACTATAAAAGTAACCATATTCAATATCGTTCCAAGTTTTTATCATTTTTTTATCAACATTTTTGTAAAAGTGATTTAGTTCAACGCTTCCTAACTTACTATACCCAATCCATCTTTTTTCATAATCAAAATATAAATCTTTTCTGTGTAAGTTTGTAAATCCAATTAAAAACAAAGTGTATTTCATTTTTTTAGGATTTTCCTGTATCCACTCATAAATTTTTCTAAATGCTCTATCATTAGAACCCCCACTTTTTGCTAAATTAATATCTTGTGCACTAAGTCCGTCAGCTAATATTTTAGAAAATCTATATTTTAGTCTATCACTTTTGTCGTTTGACATACAGGCTCCGTCTGAAAAACTACAACCACTCGTAACTACATATTTAATCTTGTTCACTTAAATATTCCTCTAAATGCTTGTTTCATTTTTTCTCCCCACAAATACATCTGCCCTTCTACAACGCCCCATTGTTTTAAATTCTGTTAAATTAAAACTAAATTCATCAAAATTTTTTATATCTTTGTATACATCAGTTTTCCATTTTATCATGAAAGTACCTCACTATTTCAAAATCTGTTTCTGTATCTACATCTAAATACTCGTGTTCATCCCATTCAGTAATTAATGGATGTGGATTATCTTTTGTATTTGGAAACAACTCCCACTCTTTTAACATATAATTCTTTTCATAAAATACTAACGAATGAGTTGCAGAATAAACCCAAGGCCCTGCAGTTGTTGATAATCTATCATTAGATACAAAGTTTATTGGATTATGAATTTTATCCCAAAAGAAATTTCTTTCTTTCTTGACTGTAATCATACTTTTCATTCTACTTTCTTTAAAAATTCTAATACATTCATTCAATTTACCCACTTGTAAAAATGGTTGACATGGATTATAATTTACAATAAATTCAGATTTCACATTATTTAAATGTTTATAATAAACTGAATGATGACAATTACCTGGTGCAACTGAATCATATTCTCTATGTAGTATTTTAACCCCATCAATTACTTTATCTTTTAATTCTTGGTCATATACTGCAAGATACTTTTCATCCACATCTAACTTACTTAAATTTTCCAAAGCTATATCAATCAATGTTGTATTACCCAATGATCGTAAATGTTTATTAGGACATCTCGTACTATCTTTTCTTGCATGTATAATTCCTGCTAATGTTTTCATAATTCAATCCAATATTTACTTTTCTCTATTGCTCTAAAAAATATACTATTTATTACTGGTACTACTATACGTGTATTTTTTAACTTCTCTGCAAGTATCTGCTTTTTTTTATTTGTCTTTACTGTATTATAAATTGGAACTTCGAAATCCCAACCTAAATATTTTGGTAGTTTAGTGGATAAGTGTTCTAACTTAAAAAATTTTACTTGAGCGCCATTCCAATTTTCGTTGAGTAAAATATTTTCTATAAAATATTTCATAACATCATTATCAAAATAATTTAATCTTGGTCTAAATACTTTACCTAATTCTGCACCACTTGAAGCAACTTCTAACATTTCACTAAATGCCCTTTCATGCCAATGTCTTATTGGAAATAATATCAATAAATTACTATCATCCCAATCTATAAAATTATCTTTATTCCAATCTCCTTGTTGTTCTTTTATTTCAAACTCACCATTTCTTAATGCAACTTGTTTTATAGCTTGACTACCATTTTTGGCAACACCCACCAAAACAACATTATCCTTTTTTACATATCGTGTACTCATTTTAGTTCTATTTCATCTCTATAAAACTTCAAAGATTTTTCTTCTATATTTACATTCATAATAACATGCTTCTCATTAAAATTTTCAGCCAATTCTACTTTATAATTGAGTTCTCCTTCGGGATATTGTAAAATAAAAGGAACATTACTTTTAGTGTGGGCAAGAAATANTGCTCTATGTGTTCCTCTNNTAAACGAATNTCTTTTACTATTATACATTATAGGATAAATCAAACCATTTTGTTTTATCGATACATATNGTCCAACATCTAAATCNANTCTCCANGCAGGGNCNNTNAAATCACCAAAGTAATCTACATACTTTNCANCNTNTTTATACTTNTNATCATATTCATCTTTTANTTTNANNACANTNTCTNNTGNTAAATCTNTTTTATCNACATCANNCATNAANTTTCTAAANNNANTTACATCNCNATTTGANTGNACTGCAGTTTGNTATTTATTAAANAACCAACTTGGTAATTCTAANTAAATAAAANNATCCCAAGTTTTACCAACTCCTGCCATATCCATTGATACCACATCTGCTTTTGCNNNTGTNANNNTATCACCTANTGGNTTTATNTTNTANTATCNTGGATTATANCCNAACCAAAANCCNTTATGNTCNACNTCTTCNACATCTGAATTTACTGGNCGNTCATTATCACCACCAAGTTTTTCTTTACCACTTGATTCCAATAAAGACTGATTTTTTAAATATAAATCTATCATTTCTTGATAAGGTATTATATCAAATGATTTTAAATGTTTAAATGTATCAAAATAATAATTAACCATCAATTCTACTCCTAAATTTTCTATTCCNAAATTTTAAACCAAATCCAAGTTTCTTCAAAACTATATTTCTACTTAATAAATNTTGTAGAAAAAATTTCTCACTTTTAAAAGGTATATCTGCATCATTTATACTATGAGTAGATACATTGNCAAACTCACNNTTGTTTTNATCTAACCTATCTCTTTTTTGTACAATATCATCTTTGATATTATTTAAATCTATATTTTTATNCCAATTCAACCATTGAAATTCCATACACTTTAAATCACATTTTANTATTAAATCATAAGGNATTGNAAAATAGTNAGTNCTTCTATTTNCNTAAAACATTATATAATCAAANAAATCTGTTTTCATAATTGTATCGTATGTACCATACCAAATAAAATCTTTCAGTGCGTATAAAGTATTTTCTTTTACTTCTTTAGTTTTTAAAAAATTATAAATACTATCTATATCTAAATCTAAATCAGTTCTTGTTTTTACTATTACATCATAATTTGACAAATCATTTCTTAACAACTCACGATATCTTAACCACTGTATTGTTCTATGAAAATTTTCAGATGGGCGTTTAAGTGTTCTTTCTACAAAATCCCTTTGAGTATCAGTAAAGTATTGATACTTTGCAGCAAAGGGTTCACTATATTTTTTATCTGTATGTACAAATACATCACAACCATCATAATAATTTTTCAATAGACCAACTTGCCTAAGTTCACCCACAACTAATATAGCTATATTCATATTATTTATATACCTTATTTTAAAATTCTATCAAACTTTTAGAAAAATATCAAAGAATATACTCGCATAAATCCAATCCTATATGTTTAATGTAGTTATCAAAATCTAATAACTCATAACTTTCCCAAGTAAAATTATCATATTGGGCTTCCAAATCACCCACACCTAAATCATTCCAGTTATCTATAATATAAACAGGAAACGATTTTGCAAAATACTCAACTAATATGCTCCTAATACAAATTGGAATTACTTTTAGATATAGTGATTCCCACATTCTATAACAATCAATACCATTACCTGGTGGTGATATACAATACTTATAAGTTTTTAAAGTATTTAAATAATCTTTATATTCCATACTATCAACAAATGGTATATTTTGTTTTTCTACATTTTTATAACATTCTACTCTACTCTCATCACGAACTCCACCCGTTTTCGTAAAATTAGCATAAATAAAATTTGATTTTGNGTCTATATCAGTATTCAAAACCTCATCAAAAATATCTAAATTTCCCCACTTCCAAAANCTNTTNGCNATNCCTATTGGTAATGGTATNACATCATCATGAANTACATTCANATTTNGNGTATATATTTTTTTACAATTAGNTATATCNAAATACTTTAATTGTNTTTCNCCAAANTNNTNATCTGAATTNTGTAANANNAATNNAAATGGATTTNTAAATT
>NZAS01000001.1:8767-14372 GCA_002686195.1 Candidatus Pacearchaeota archaeon
AACTTNTNATATAANTTNGATTNNATTAACTTNNGTTTNGNNGNGTTTANNAANGAACTATTANNATANACTAANTCATCATTATCAAAATCAGTAAAATCAAANNTATCAACATCAATATGATNATCNACTTGTAATTCNAATNNTTTATGTTCATNTTTACTTATATGATGATCACATAAGGATTGAATTTTTTCTCCTGTTATTATATTCACTTTATTCCATTTTTTTCTTTATAGAAGGCTTCATACGCCGTAAATTGCCAGTGATAATCTATATCCAAACATTCTTCCTCACAAATAGGAAATAATTCTATGTCTTTTGGTTTATTAAAATCTCCCATAAATATTCCATCATGTATGGTATCCACCCTACTGGCATATAAACAATGTGCCGCTTCATAAGTTACTCCAACAAATTTTGTATTCATCACCTCATGACCTTCTGGCCACGGGGTTACTAATTTAAAATTAGAATCCCAAAAATAATTTTTCTTCTCTATTACACCAAAGAGACCTGTAGAATCACTCTCCAAATAATATTTTATAAAATTATCAATAGTTTCAATTTTTAACATTGGACAGCACGCATTCACCAAAATACAAAATTTTTTATGGAAGCTTCCCTGATTGTACCACTCATATATCTCCCTCATAGGAGTTCCCTCCGAAAATGCGGATTTTTTACTTCTATTATAAATATTCACATGACACTTTAAAGCCAAATCAATTAATTCTTGTTCATATACTGATGCATATATCTGATGATGTTGAATGACATCAGATGTCAACATTTTATTTAAACAAATTTCAAAAAGAGTTGAATTTGCAAAAGGACTAATCATCTTTTTTGGAATTCGCTGTGAACCAAGTCTTGCCTGTATAATTACAACTACATCATCAAGTTTTTTCATTTACTATATCCAACCTCTTTATTATCTATAAA
The DNA here is from genome assembly GCA_002686195.1 of Candidatus Pacearchaeota archaeon. Next base: position 9,713 of record NZAS01000001.1, read on the forward strand.
ATATTTTATCTCTTTATTACTTAAATCAATCTTCAAATTACAAAACTTCCCATTAAATATTTTTGGTGTAGTAGCAGAAAATACTCCATCTAAAGTATCATCTACTCTTATAAATACTGGAACATCTTTCTTACTTAAAAATGTCCCAACAACTCTATGAATACCATCATAAAATATATTATTATTATTTTGAGTCCAAATAGGAAAGGCCAAACCAAACTCCTTAATTGATATATAACTAATAATACTAAAATTCTGCCGCCACTTAAAATATATATCGTTTTGCCTCGTCTCGTGTTTCAATAAACTTGGATATCTCTTATCATATTTATTTACAATCGGAATAAAATTTGATGGTTTCCATCCCACAGGACTCGATTCTACCTCTTCAATAAACTGTTTTAAAATTTCTAAATTTTTATTATCTATGTTTCTTTCTTCAGTTAAATAATCTACATATGGCTCTTCTTCCAATTGATTTGTTGTCGTATATCTATTAAAAAAATCACATGGAATTTCTAAATAAACAAATTTTTGATTATCACTATACCGGTTATCTTGATATTGAATAATATCTGCATTTAAAGATACAGCAAAACCACTTTGTTTAATATGGCCATCTTTTTTTTCCAACGATAATGACCTTTCTCCTCCTACTCCATTATTTGTTAAATAGAATTTGTCAACCACCCCATTATTTAAATCATCCTCACCTTTAAATTGTACAATCCAATAATCTCTATTCATTCCATCAAGTCCTTTTTTGTCGCTATATTTTTCAGACTTTATTTTTTGTGAATTAAAAGCATCAATATGATTTACTGAATCATTATATAAATCAATTACTTCTTTCTTTGTAAAAATTTCAAAGGATTTAAGTCTTTTGAAAGTATCAAACCAATGTTTAACAGATCCTTTTTTGAATTGCACTGTACATTTCTCCTAAACAATATTCAATAGACTTATCAGTATCCATTTTCTTAAAATTTTCTATTGGTGGTTCATAATTATCTAATTTTATTGTATCCAAATTAATTTTATTGCCTCCTGGATCAAATTTATAATCCCGTGTAGTGTAACTATAAAACTCTATTACATCTCTTTCAGATTTTAATTTTTCTCTCATGCCACGGTTAGGAGCTATTAAACTAACTACAACAAGATATCCCATATCATCATAAGCCCTAACAACATTTTGAGCAATTTTAACATTATCTAATAATGGATTTTTCTGATCACATATTGAACTCTTTTTAAAGAAAATAACTTTTATTTTACTCCAAGAAATATCATTCCGTTCTATTATTAAAAAATTAAATATATCATCACCATCTATATGAACTGATTTTGTAATATTTAATTTTTCAAAAATTTTTCTGCCCAAGGTACTTTTTCCAGATCCTGGTTGACCTGTTATCCAAACTATCATTCTTTTTCCTTTAAATAATTTGCAAAATCTCTATAACCATTAATATCTTGATCAGAAAAGTTATCTCTACACTTATATACATTAGTAATATCAACTTTATTCTTAACATTACAAGATATTCCCAATCCATATTCTTTAACTTTATCTGCTAAAAATTTAGTTTCAGTTGAATCATTTTCACTCCACAAACACACCATTGGTATCTTATAAGAAACACAAGTATTAATTATACCCAACCCTGGCCTGACAATAAATATAGAATTATCAGTATGATTAATATTAAAAGACATATTATAATTGTTCTTGTGTTCTTCTCGTATCTCTAAATATTTTTTAATATAATCATCAGTATAATTTAATGACGGAACAATAAATGATATTGTTTCTGGTTCATAACTCTCATTACTTAAATCTTCACCGCCCCATCCTATTTCAAATTTATTATTATGTTCTATCAATGAACCTAATGTTACATACTTGTTACAAACTACGAGTGGATTAGTATCTTGAAACAAAGTTTCTTCATATTCTGTAAGTGGGTTATTACCGAATTTATCTCTAAATATATCATACCATAAAAATGAACCAGAATAAATAGCATCTGGTCTGTATTTCAATATAGACACTAAATTATCTGTGATTACTAAATCATATTTTTCTATTTCACCAACTTGACTTTCAACTGATTTTAAATACCTATTCAAGTCAAATTCATTTTCATTTAACGCTAAATCCCATCTTATATTATAATCATCATAAAATATAAAATTTAAATTTGGTAAATCTGGATGAAATCGTTTAACTTGATATTTGTAACAATAAATATCAATATCCCAATCAACTAAATACTCGCATATCTGTATAGTTCTATGAAAATGTCCATAACCATTAGAACATACAAAAAAACCTATTTTCATTATAAACTTTCCAATGTACGAGGTGGTTTCATTCGTGAATAAACATATGGATCTGCTCTATGTTCTTCTAATGGTGATCTAACCCACATAGAAACTGTTTTTCTATACCCACGAGATGGTAAACTTGCACGATGTAATCTATGACTATGAAAAAATACAGTAGTACCAGCGGTACCTGTTACTTCTATTTGTGGTATTTCTGTAGAAGTCCACTTATTGTAATTTTCATCATCAATTATTGTTGTTTCTTTAGTTTTCTCATCATAAATTGGTACAATAGGTGGATCTGAAAGTATAGTTCCTCCCATACCTTTATCTACATCTGAAAGATAAACTATTAATGAAAAATTATTCAAGGGTAAACCAAAATCAAGATGCCAAAAAGAACTAATATAAGAGTCATAATTATAGTCTTGAAGTTCTTTATCAATGTTTTTATCTCTTTTAATACCCTGAACTCTATTATTACCAAGTAAATGATATTTTGACGAAATAGAATGTGCAACATGATATTCTGCCTGGGTTACAGTTATTTTATCATGTCCAAAATAATCTCGAATTTTTTTATTACTTATATTATCTTCGTCTAAATCAGCAACACTTCTATAAACAAATCCATCTACCTCACACCACGTAGTTAAATTATCTTCATTTCTTTCCCATATATCTTGACAAATTTTTAATAATTCTTTATCATACGATACGTTATACGATTTCCAATCTTTAGGTAAAATTCTTTTTAAATTATTATTCATCCACCAACTCCAGAATGTTTATATATTTTCATTTATAACTAATCTCCCCAATTTTCTCATCTCTATCTTCATCAAAATTACTCCAATATGAACTCAAATAAAATGCTACCTTTTTCTTATTTTTCATTATTTTCATATGACAATACTTTTTATCTTTAAAATATGGCATCATTCCCCTATAAACATTTTCATTGTCATCATTAATTCTAAAAAAGAATGGAACATCACTTTTTAAAACAGAACAAAAGGCTATTCTATGTGTACCAAAAGTAGGCCAGGTAAACTGATAATTATAAATTGGTTTTGCTATACCAAAATCATCAAATGTTCTAAACGAATAATAACTCTGTGCCGGTGGGGCCGATGATGCCCACCAAGTTTTATTAGTTAAAATGTTTTGTTTAACTTCCTTCCAAGAATAACCAACTATTTTTATACATTTATAACAATCACACTTTACTCTTTTTTCGTTATCAGTATCTATCGTACATATATCATGTGTCCACCCAATTAAATAATCATCAAAAAATTTGTGTGGTAATTCTAAATACAAATACTCTCCCCTCAATTTCACCATCGCATCATAAGTTTGTGGATAATGAATATCACCCTTTACTAAAGTTGATCCGGCGCGGCCATTGACCATTCTACGCTTTCGGGGGAATATTTTTACTAATTTTTCATGTAACATTAATAACTCATCAATACCAACTACATCAAATGATTTTAGATCACTAAAAATATCTGTCATATAATTAACTCCAGAATGTTTATATATTTTCATTTAGTGTACCACTCTCTGAAATGCTTTTCCATTCCATGAAATTCCTTTACATCCAATAGATCTAAGTTTTCTGGACATCCCAATTTAACTATAGTTTCTTGCCAATGTCCATGTTTACCAAAAGTGGGAAGTGGTGTAATTCCATAATCCCTACAATATTCGTGTATTAAAGTACCAGGTCCTAATGTATGAAAATTTAAATCACCCTCTTCAATATTATATCCTGAATTTCCATTTATTACTTTTTGTCTATGAAAATATAAATTAATCAATATATCCATTGTATAAGAATTACTATAAAAACAAACATCATTAATATTAAACATATTAAATTCATGTGGCATATTTCCACCATGAGTTGTATGTAATATATTATCCTCTAAAAACTCATATGAAAAATGTCTTTTTGGATCGAAAGCTATATCGGGTCTTGATTTTATAACAAGGTCATATTCAAAATCATTTTCAATTTCATACTTCCGTTTTAACATTACCGATTGTGAGAAACTATAAAACAAACTACTCCAATGATCATCACCATAAAAATATTTTTGATCCATAATATCATATATTGATTTCTTACAATCATACCACTCTACTATCTCTTTAAATTCTTTCTTGGATACATCTCTCCATTCATACTCTTGTGAAACACCCCTTCTATCTCCACTATAACTCCAAGTGTGAATAAAATAATCTACTTCTTCCTTTGAAGTACTCCAAAACCATTTCTGATTTTCTTTTGCAATATCCCAATTACGAAGTTGGCCACTCA
>NZAS01000002.1 GCA_002686195.1 Candidatus Pacearchaeota archaeon
CAGTCGTAGCAGAAGTTGCCAGACCATGAGAACCTACAGAGGTTAAAGAACCGCTAAGTTTACTTGTTGCAATAGCTGCTGAATTATTTACATCCGCATTTACAATTACGCCATCAGAGATGTGCGATGATAGAATCTCATCGTCACCAATCTGTATCGCTTGTTCTGCTGGTTTAAAACCATGATAAGCCACTAGGTTATCTCCATAACTGAAATAAGCAAGTCCACAGAAGATGTAGCACTTGCTTTTGCTTGAATAGCATCTGTTGTTTGCAAGACAAGTTTATTGCCCTGCATAATTTCTAGAGTACCTCCTGCTGGTATTGGAAGACCTTTACCAAGATAGGTATTAGCATTTGTTTCTGTATCAGAAGTATCTGAGACTACTAACACGTCTGCAGTTACGCTCCCACTAGTTATATTGGCTAACGAAATTCCGAGAACTACTGCTGTTGTGCTTGATGGCACGGTATAGTAAGCCGCCAACGAAGTAGTTAAACTTGGTTTCGTCTTTAGTTTAAAAGTATTAGCCATTATACTATCCTAAAGCAATTGCTAAAGCAGTTGCATCTGCTGTTGCATTTGATTGTGCGGTATCAACTTTTGTTTGTATTTGGACTGAATCAATTAATTCTCTCACATTATCTCCACTATCCTTGAAGTATACCTTCTTGGATGATGTATGATAATTTATTGCCAACTCTCCATATTCTAGGTCGCCAGAACCTGGAGCACCAGATGCATCGCCTTTCTTCATAAGGAGAAGTTTATTATTACGAGCCATATGTTACTTCCTTCCTAGTATGAGCCACCGTCAACAGTTGCTGCATGAACCGCACTTAGTCTTAAATCAGATAAAGCAAAACCAGTACCACTTTTATTCACTGTAGTGCTAGGAACAGCCTGATTTCCTTCAAAAAGGATAAATTCAGTCTGGTCTGCATCCCAGGCTAACCCAAGATACAAGTCAGTTCCATTAGTTCTATATTTTCCATAGAAACCAATATCTACTGCATTTCCTGTATTCCCACTAGCATAAGCCACTAAAGGGTCTTCAACAGTTACAGTCGCCACATTTGTGGTAACAGTATCACCTGAAACTGTAAGGTTTCCAGCGATAGTAACATTATTTGGAAGACCAATAGTAACTCGACCACTTGATTCGGCTACAGTTACTTCATTGTCAGTACCTGAGAATGTCATACTTCCGCCTAGAGCAGTTGAGGTAGAACTTGCGCTGTTACCATCATTAGCTGCTCCGTAGTCTGCTATTGTTATTGCTGAATTAGAAAGTTTCCCATTTGCAATTGAGCCAGCTAACATAGCATTAGTAATACCAAGAGCTTTCACTCTCATTGTATCACTATTCGTTTCAATAGAACTATCGTCAACTTTAACTGCTAGAGTATTTGAGGATATTTGAAGTCCATCTCCAGCAACGTCATCATTTATCATAGTTCCATGAACTGCGTCAGTTGATATTGTAAGAACACCACTACTATTAATAGTAGCATCTCCGCTCATTGCTTTGTTATCCCAAGAATCCGAACCATCATACAACAACATATGTCCAGTACCAAGACTGGCAATAGTTGTATCAGCTAATTCAGAAAGAGCATCTTGAGTATCTAATTGGGTATCTACATATGCTTTAATACTCTGCTGAGTCGCTAAAGAGGTATCGCTATCACTTGCCATATTATTTTCATCAAGAATAGCTGCGCCAATCCACGCCTTTGTATTAGCATTAGTTGCTATGTAGAACTTACTATTATCTGTGCTAAATAGGGGTTCACCTGCGACCATGCTACCAGTAGGGACAGAGGCATCGACTCCTCGCCTTATTTGTATTGCATTATTCCGTGCCATAGTTACTTCCTTATTTCATTATTAATAGGAACCGCCATCGACAGTCCCCGATATGCTAGAGACTACCTCATTCCATGAGTCTTCATCTCTAATGTAAAATTTATCATCATCTGTGTCATACCATAATTCCCCTTCAGATGGAGAGCCAGGAGCAGTATCTGTAACTGATACCTGACCAGTTACTTTCTCCACCGCATCCTGTACATTCTTAATGTTTGGATAAGATGTTAAACTTATTGGTATTGCACTCGCTTTAATATTAAAAGAATCAGAGGATTTAGACGCATTTTGCGTTCCTACTGATTTTGCCGAAGCATTACTTGTTACTTTAGCGGTTATTGCCATTATGCCACCGTCGCAGTAAATGTATCAAATTCTTTAGATGTTGCGCTTGGAGAAACAACTACATCACCTTGCATATGTCTTGTATATTGGTCTCCACTTCCTGCACTGGGGTTGTATTCAATCAAATCCCACAAACCCCCAAAATCATCAGTAAAATGTCTAGTCGCAGCTTCAGGTAGTGTTAATGTTACTGTACCTGCACTTCTATCAGCCAATAGGTTAAAATGTATTGAACTAACACTTCCGCTTATCCAATCATCGTTTGAAGCGTATGTCCCTTGAGTACCCTGGTTTTTCTTCGGACCAGTAAATGAACTCCTATCCTTATCTTTTACGATAACGGCTGAGTATGTCATTGTGTTGCTCATCGTATGTGTATCATCCATAGTAACAACCATTTTAAACCCTGCTCCTTGCATGATTTGAACATCTTTATATTGTTCATTAGTTAACATTTAGTATAAGAATACTACGTCTGTTGAACTAGACTTTGTTGCACAAATTGGGTATGTATGCCCTTTGATTAACCAAAATGCTACCACCGAATCATTAACAGTTAGATTAACACTTGCAGAAGTTCCCTTCATGTGAACTGCTCTACAAGCATCCTGGTCGCTACCAGTTGCTACTACTGCTTTTATATAAGGCGATACGCTTTCCTGTACTGCGTAATCTTGTAGTCCTTTTGCCATTTTTATCTCCTATTTAAGTTAATTTGCAATATTCAACAGCTGGAGCTGACCCAGATGTATCAGCTGAACCCACTTTAATTCCAAGTTGAGATTCTGGAATAACCATACATTCACCAGCTTCTAATTTAGCTATTGCTATATTTGCAGTGCCAGTTCCACTAGCACCTCCATTAGCATTAAATAATGTGTGAGTTACTGCAACATACACAACAACTGTTGTAGTATCAGCAGTCCCATCTGCTTTTAAATTATCAGATGTACTTGAGTCATATCTTTTCCCACTATGCTTAATCCAAATCATATCATCACCAGAAGCCCCGACTGCTTGAGGTGTAGAATGAGCTTCAATATGTTCATGAACACCAGCTGCCCATACGTCTATTGCACTACCATCCCATTGTTTAGATGAATTACCTCCACCTAAAGCTCTTCCGACTTCAGGGTCTACATAGTCAATATCTGTGTTTGTTGTACTTGTTCCTGCCTCGGCAGAATCATATGTAACATCATACTGTGAAGCTTGAATCGGGGTTACGCTTATTGCATAATCTATTCTTGCCATATTTTACTCCTATTTAACTGCAAAGGTGTCTATCGGATGTGCGATATAAACCTTATTTTTATTACTTTCATTATCAGCAATTTTACTAAAAAATTCCTTCATATAATACTCTTTTAACTGTATATCACCTTGCCTTTCAGCTAAAGCTGCCTTTACAAAATCCACTATCGCCAGAGAGAGCATCCTATTAAGATTAACGTGGGTAGTTTCTTTGGGGGATGTTACCTCTGTTAAACTTGAATAAGATGTCGTCTCTGGGTCTTGTTGTACAAAGGGCTTTACTATTGCTGTATATTCTATTCTTAATCCATTTGTTATAGTTTCATTAGGATATACAAGAGAATCTGAAACTCCCCCTCCTACTCTCCCCTGCGCATCTACTACTCTGCCAGAGTTTCGTGCAATATGATATAGCCTTAATTTTTTACCTTGATGATGAAAAGCATATGTTCTATGTGTATCGTAACTCATTATGGATTTGTATCCTCAGAAATATTAGGTTCTTGTGCTAATCTTCTTATTTTTTTATACTTATTATCATCTTCAGTATCTAGAACACTAACACTATATATTGCTACCATATCAACTGGTAAATCATAATCACGAACATTTTTTGTTATGTCTTGTTTATTAACTTTAGTTTCCATTTCAGTTGAAGATTGGATTTTCATAATAGCGTCTTTTACAAAAGCTGTGACTAATTTTGTATCACGAGCATTAGTTCTCTCCATAATTTCTAATATCGTCATTATGTTGATGCTCCTTGTTCTCTTCTTTGAGATTGTTGTTGTTGCTCTGGCGCAGTCATTGCCCCTGTAATTCCTTGCAATTCACTTAAAGCTCTTTGATAATATAATTGTGATGCTTGTATAGATGCTTGAGACTTCTGAGTGTATGCCCCAGATGATTGCAATCTAACACCTGCTTCTTCAAGAGATGCTCTAGCTTTTGTTAATTCTGATTGAAATTTTGCTGATTCTCCTTGAAATCTCTGAGAACTTTCATTTAATTTAGCTGAATACCTTGCTAACCCATTTTGTATTCTTTGTCCTTCTTTTTGAATCTCAGTAGAATATCTTGCTATCTGCCCAGTTAATCTTTGTGATTCAGAAGCAATCTCTGAAGAATATCTTCCTATATCTGCTTGTATCCTTGAACTTTCCTTAGAAACATCTGCACTATATTTCCCTAATTCGCTTTGTATCCTTGATGATTCTTTTTGTATCTCTGAAGTATATGAAACTAAATCTGAATCGAATTTTTTAGATTCTCTAGCCAATGAAGATTGATATATACTAACTTCTGAATTTATACGTTGGACTTCCTTACTTAGTTCATTCTCAAATATACTTACATCAAGACCTTTAGATGCACTTTCTTTAGCTAATTCTGCTTGATAAGCCGATACTTCAGTATTGAATCTTTTTGTTTCTTTATCCACAAGAGAAGTGAATTTTGCTAATTTCATTTGAAATTCTTGAGCTGTTGTCGCTAAAGATTGACCATACGCTTGTAAATCTGCATTATATCTTTGACCTTCTTTTTCTAACTCTGATTTATATTTATTAATTTGAGAAGCTATTCTTTGTTGCTCTTTAGATAACTCGCTTTGGTATTTAGATATATCACTACTAAATCTTGAGCCTTCTTTTTGCACTTCTGAACTATATTTAGATACTTCAGCGGCTATTCTTTGTTGCTCTTTTTGTACTTCTGAATTTTGCATTTCAACTTCACTACGTACTTTTTGCGATGCTTTCGCAAATTCTTGAGCATATTTCTGGAGATTGCCATTAAATTCATTTGTAACACTACTTACTTTATTAGAAAATTCATCTATTTTATGCTTTTCCCCTGCTAATCTAGCATTTGCTACTCCTATTTCAGTTTGAACAACTTCAGATGTAGCTCTTGACATTTCTGTGTCCTCATCCTCTAACCAATACAATGCGCTCTTAGGTGTCTTTGCAGTACTATCTGTGGATGTTAATGCCCCTTCTAGTATACTTTCTGCATTTCCTACGTCACTTGCAAAATTAGTTAGATTGGTAGATAACACTGGTAACACATAATCAGGTAAGGTCTCCGTTGCACTAAATGATGTACTACTTAAATCTTTTGATGGATTAAAGGTACCTGGTAATGGCGTTGATACAACAATTGACGATGGTAGAGAGCTTGAAATACTAAAATCTGTTGGTAATGTACTTGAAATAATAATTGGCACTGGAAGGGGTGTGTTAAAACTATAATCAGGCAATCCTACTGAGCCTAAATTAATATTTGATGGTAATGTTTCTGACATAACCAGTCCACTAGGAAGTTCCTTTGTAAGAGAAATCCCCGTAGGCAATTTACCAACAAAATTGAATGAAGGAATACTTTTTGTTAGTGAAAATGAAGATGGTAGAGAAGATGTTATCACAAAAGCACTAGGAGTCGATAAAGATGTACTCCAATCAGACGGAAGAGATTCAGAACCAAGATTGAAATCTGATGGGATACTATCAGAAAATAAAAAAGAAGGTGCAGTGCTTGGTAAACTGCTAGTAAATGATGGTATTGTAGTTGAAAATATTTTATCAATCTCTGTTTTACATAAATCTCTATAAGTAGATGCTAATCTCATATGGTCAAGAGAAGCTGCGTAGAATAATGCTATATTTTCATATTCTGCTAATATCCAACTATCTGTATTTTCATCTACCAATGGAGGGGCTGAATAAACTATAACGCCCTTGTCTCCTTGCTCTGAATCTACAGTAACACTATTTCCGTCAAGGTCATTATATGCGTGTTGATATGCGTTTCCACTTCCTACATGAGCATTGTAATCAGGGTCTGGTTTAATAAAAATCTTTCCTCCTAATTTGTAAAATTTAGGGAACATCTCAGTTGCTCTAAGTAAACTTCCTGCTTCATCAAATATATGAATATTGTTATCTGGTGCTTCTGCGCATATTCTTTTTTTACCACTATCATATCTGTATACTGCAAGTACTTTATCATATGCAATACTTGAACCTGTCCCTATTAGACTTGCNCCAGTTGAATCAAATCCATCTACTTCTGATTCTGAAGCGATTGTCCATAAGAATTTTTCAGGTAAAGCTGATAAAATAAATTTTGCACCAGCGTTTATATATTCTACAAGGAATCTAGCCTTTGAGCTATTTCCTGTTATATTATTTACTTTTTCCCAAATTTTCATTTGCTATCCTTTAAAATACAGGGTCATCCCCATAGGGAGAAAGGAGGATAAAGAACCCATGGGGAATCACCTGCACATTATTACGCTACTTATTTCCAAATAGCGTGAGATTCAGGCATACTAAATTCCATACCTGCTTCTGTTAGAATCATGTCGACTCTTTTATCTACACCANTNTTTNCTAANGTNTTGAACACCTACATANATAGCTGTGTCNCGATTGACTCCATTCCCAACTAAGGGACGATACTTGACGTGGTTCAAGTTAACTCCGAGGATTTTAACATGACTACCATCCAAAGCAATACATCTAGCGACATTCATGTCACCGTATACTGTTGAGATTTGAGTCACATCTAGTCCCATAACTTTCTTACGTCCAGTAACAGCTAAATCAGCTCTAAAATTGTCACTGATTTCAATGTTACCTTTAAAGTATCCACCTAGTTTGTGAATCCAAGTATAAACGTCTGTACTACATAAGAATATAGTCGCTTTATCTTGGTTGTAACGTGGGTCTTGATACTTTGACATATCTTGTAGAAAGTCATCAGCTGTTTTAGATGTTGACCAACTAAAGATATTACCATAGTTCAAAACATAATCCACTGCACCTTGAGTATGAGCTACACTATCAACTGAAGCTTGAGTACTAAACAATGATGATTGTTCAATATCCCATTTATGTTCAATTAATTTATCTTTCCATACACGAGCCCATTCGTTTGGTTCATACTTCAGAGCAGTTGCTCTTGCAGTATTAGTCATACCGAACTCAGTACGGAAGATTTGTGTTTGCCCATAGCCAGTTGAATATGGACTATCTTTCCATGTCGTTCCTAGAAGACTAGAGCCTTCTCCGTAAGAGCTACCAACAACATAAGAACGTTTTAGTTCTAGAGCTTCAGCGATATCAACATTATAAACCACACATTGTGGTAAATTGCTGCTGTATCCACCAATCTCAGAACCGCTTGACGTTTTTAAGATTTTGCCAGTTACTTTTTTTACTTCAGCTGTTGCAGAACCAGTCCCACTATTTGCGGATAGGTTAGCAGCGGATTGCGCAGCTACGGCTGTTATACGAACTAACATATAGTCATTAATAGCTCCACCATTCGTTGCCGACATTGGAACTTTTAGCACTTGATTAACTTGGAAAAATTCAGGAGCTGTTCCTGCATCTCCAACTTTAATCGCTGCATTGGATTGACCTTGTACGTTTTGTATATTACCTGCACTAAAGTAGTCAGTTGCCATATATAGGTCAACTGTTCCACCTTGAGCTAACGCACCAGCTGATGTATCAACTAGGGTTGCATCGTTATGCACTGCGGCGCTTCCGTTATGGAAACCAACCACATATGCGTATCTTTTCATCCATGACTGACGCTTCTCTGTGAATTTAAATTCAGGGTCGTCAGTTGGCTTTTTTGCGAGTTGGGACATGAGTCTGAAAAAAGGAGTCTGGGAAATTGCCAGCTCCGAAAATCTTTCAGAAAAATCGTACCGTCTTCGTAAATCACCAGTATCCAGGGATGAACCCTGGGATGCTGCGTAACCTTCACTTAAACCACTAGAGGTAGCAAGAGCCAGAGGGACGCTACTTGGGTAGCTTGTATCTGCCATAATAAACCTCCTATAGGTTTTTTAGCGTTGTTTTACATTAAGTCAGCTAGCCCAGTTCCCGTATTAAGCAATTTATCAAAGACCATATCATCGACAGATTTTTCTTCTTTAGGTGTATTACCTGATGAAGCTACACTTGTCGGCATAGACCTTACATTTTTCATTTGTTGTATTACCTCTTCACGAGCATTTCCAGCGACTTTATCGTCTCTAGATTCCTTGTTCTTTAGGTAATAAACATCTTCTAATGTTAACCTATGAGATTTTGCATAATCCATTAAATCATTATAATCATTTTGACTAATGTCGAACTTACTTTTAAAAGATTGCTCTTCAGTAGCCCTTCTTGATTCTTCTGATTGTTTTCGTGCAAAATCACTCAACCTTCTTTGAACAACACCATCTACAGTTGCATTAAACAACTTACTAGATGATGAATTAGGGTCAGTTAAAGCTTCATCATAATCAAAGACAAAATCTTCATCTAATCCTAATTGTTCCTTAATATTAGTGGGAGCTGTGCCACCACCCTCAAAATAACCTCTCACATGAGAAATTAAATTAGGGTCTTCTTTCATTGCATCTAAAATAGGCATATAAGGTTCTATCTCCTTCAAACGATTGTTAAGTCGTTTTGCTTCACGAGAAGAATCACTATATCTCTTTTCTAGATTTGCCGCATCTTCCGATACAGCTACTTGCTCTTCAACAGGGTTCTCTTGCGGAGAAGTTGTCTGTTGTGGTTGAGCTTCTGGCTGAACTATCGCATCGCCCATAACTTGACGGTCAAGCTGAGAGAAAAAGTCCTCAGCCTCTTGTGAGTCATCAGGGGCTACAGCAGCATCGGCTCTTTCAGAGTCATCTGCTAATAGGTTATCCTGTTTCTGTTCACTCATAATTATACTCCTTTTAATTTATGAAGAACTGTTTTTACTTGCAACACTCTTCTTTGCAAGTTTCATCTCTTTCTTTTGTAAATCTGCTTCGCCTTTCATCATGCGTTGCAGAAGTTTTTGTTCGGCTTGTGTCTGGGTAACTTCTTTATCTATTACCTTTTCGCCTTCACTAATTTTTTGTTTTATTCCTGCTTGTACTACCTGTCTCTCTAATGTCTCTATTGTACCTTCTTGGTTATCAATAGTTTCCTGCATTTGTTCAATTTGTCCCTGCATTTGAGAATACATACTCTTTCTTTGTAATAATGCTTTTTTATTTCTTATATCAGTTTGTTCTATCATAGCT
>NZAS01000003.1 GCA_002686195.1 Candidatus Pacearchaeota archaeon
TGGAATCAAAACCAAAACAGGTGGAACAATGACAGAGACACATTATACATCTTCGACTCTCAAGGCAATCTTGCTCATCATAATTCTTACGGCTACTAGCTCCGCAATTGAATTCACTCTAGATTCCCCACAAACAGCCAAGGTCAATGAACCTTTCCAAGTAACAATTTCTTCATCTTCTCAAGAAACCCATGATGTAAAAATAATTATCTTCGATTCAGAAAACGAAATAATATCAGAAATCTATAACGACGGCTGGAAAAATCCTTTCTATTATATAAAATCAATTTTCCCAGAACAAACACAATTTGAAATAAAACCCACGAGTTATTCGGAAACAGCAGAAATTTGCGCACGTCTCCGTGTTCCAGGAAAATCAAACTTTGATCAATCTTGTAACCTAATAACTTTAGAAAAACCTTCAGAGCAACAACAAGAAGAACTTTCTCCCCCTGTAGAAAATGAACAAATTACATCTCCAGTTACCCCAACTGCGGATTTACCAGATAATAACCTGCCTTCTCCTCAAATAGAAAACAATCCTCCTACAATAAATAATGATGCCATAGTCCTAAACAACCCACAATCCTCAGAGCCAAATGAATTCACATCAAAAGAACAAAACAAAAGACTATACATCGTCTATGCCTTTACAATCTTCACAATCTTTATCATAATCTTATTAGCTTTAAGGAAACTTTAACAAAATTTAAAAGCCCCAAATCTATCAACAAATATGGAAAAAATCCAAGTATCAATGATTCTAGAAATTCTTGGCAGGCCAAAAGACCATGTAAAAGAAGCCCTAAATACATTAGTTGTAAAACTTGGCGCTGAAAAAGGAGTAAATATCCTAAACAAAAACTACAACGAACCAAAGTTAGCAGAAGGCGCCAAAGACTTATTCACAACTTTTGCAGAAGTAGAAGCAGAATTCGAAACAATTGACACTTATTTTATGATTCTCTTTGCCTATCTTCCATCCCACATAGAAATAATTCACCCAGAAAAACTCGCATTTATGAATTTTGAATTCAATGAACTAGGAAACAAAATAACTGCAAGAATGCATGACTATGATGCAATCACCAAAAAAACAATAGCAGAACGTGATTTTGTTCTCCAAAAACTACAAGAAGCAGCCCCTGATATTCACAAGCAAATCACCACACCCCCAGAAACAAAACAAGAACCTCCAAAAAAACCCAAAAAGAAATAATCACTTCTTCTCAATCTCTTTAACTCTCTTTCCCAACTGATCTTTCCCAGGTTTCTTCTTCTTATATCTATAAACAACATAAATCACAATGAGTAAAACCACAATCCCAATAACCCACCCAATCCATCTATAACTTCCACCATCATCTGGAACAGAACAGCTTCCAACACAACAAGCACCTTCATAACTAGATACAACTTCCCCATCACAAGTTTCTCCAGCAGAGCATATCACTCCCGATAATTCAGAACAATAAAACAATTCACTTTCAACATAATCTTCTTCCAGATACGGAGTCACAATATCTTCTTCAGTTTCACCCAAACTTATCACAACTCTCAACTCCGACTCAAAGTCCCCAGACCTAGCATAAATAACTTCGTCAAGCTCATCTTCAATTTCTTTAACCAAACTCAAATTAAATTCTCCTTGGCTGTCAGGTTCAATAGAAATTCCAGAAGGTTCAATTAAAAAAACATCTTGATTATATTCAAACTCAATATTATCAATAGCATTTCTTCCAGAATTAATCAAAAAGAAAGGATACACTTCTCGCGCCCCAGTCAAAACAACGCTCTCCAAAATCCTCGGCTTAAATCTAAAATCTGGAAGAACAACCCTCCCTTCTCCAAGAATATTTATAGGCAAAGCATATTTACCAACACTTAATGTCCCAACCCCCAAAGCAAAATCCCCAATCTTAAAATCAACTTCATTTTCCCCAGGCTTCAATAATATTAAACCAAAGTCACTTTCAATTTCCTTATCAAAATCCTCATATAAAAACAAGTCCAAAGAGAAGTCATCCGAAGTAACAACAAACCCAGGATTAATATTATAATCAACACTTCCATTTAAAACAGAAAAGTTCTGCTCAAAATCCACAGAAGTAACTTGCCCAGAAACAGTTGTCACAATATCTTCCAAAACTAAAGTATAATCATTCTCATTTTCAGGAGCAATAAACCACAGATAATTCTTATCCCCAATCTTCTTAATATCAAATTCCAAAGGAACAGAAACATGTCCTCTCTTAAAATCAACTTGCTCTTCCTTAATGCCTTCTAAAATATTCCCACTTATTTCCAAAATCACTGTTTCCTTACTCTGATAAACCTCAGCAAGGTCAACAGAAATCGCAAATACACTAGGCATTAACAACATTGCCAAAACAAAAACAATCAATTTCATTCCCATTTGGTTTAATTTATTCATACTTTCTGCAAAATGGGAATTAGAGATTTTCATAATCTCTTTATTTTCCCATCTCTCTCAACTTTTTCAGCGTATCTTCAAACTCACTATCTTTCTTTCCTCTAGGGGCCGCCCTTCTCATAGGTGGTCTTCCCCTCGGAATAAAACCATGCATCATCCCTGGAGGTCCTCTAGGACCTGGCCTTCTCGGAGCCGCAGCCGTTCCAGCTCCACCTTTTCCACCCCCAAGCTTCTTAATCCTAATTCCTCCTCTAATTTTATGAATCCAAACCCTCAACTTATTTCTGAATATAATTCCCAAAACAACTAAGATAATTAATATAATGAGAAGAATCCAAAGCCACAATAAACTTCCGCTAGGATCATCCTTTTCTTTACAACAAACATCACCTGTCAGAGCACAACTATCAGTACTTGCTTCTTCATCGCTGAAACAAGAACCTGCACAACGACCTCCGAGATTCACACAATCATTTCTTTCCGGTTCATTCTCACAAAAATCTCCAATACAACACGTCCCTTCAGAACTCGACTCTGTCCTTCCATTACATATTTGATTTGCCTCACAAACAATCCCTCCTTTTTCAGAGCAGCTCGCCTCAATAACATTAACACTACAACAACTATCTCTAAAGCTCGAACAAGCATATTGATCCAAAATATTTCCTCCACTATCTAAACAGCTAGAACGTCCTTCACAATAGAATCCAGCTCCAGTACACGATGTTCCTCCTCCATTCCCAGGTCCAGAAACACCTCGTCCCCATCCGGCATAAAGCAAAAATCCAGTGTCTCTCACATTATTATTATTCCAACAGCCGTCATTCGTTTGAATACTTATCAAATAATCCTTAGCTTGCCCAGCTTCAGAAGCCCCAGTTCCATCCAATCCCAAAAGACCAAGAGCAGTATCATAAAACCTATTATATGGACTTCCTGAAACATCCCAAAACTGCCCCTGCTTTTGCTCCTGAACAAGATTACCATATTGGTCTTCCCCATTCCTTAAAATATAAAGAAAAGAACTTGGCAAATATTTTCCATTATCATCAGCCAAAGCAAATAAATATGGGACATACGCGTCCGTCTCCACACCTAATTTATTAAACAATAAAGCAGTCCATAAAGTTCCTTCATAGTTACAATTTCCACTCTGTCCAAAGCACTTTGAATTAACATTCTCAGTTGTAGTTCCTAAAGACGCAGCACTATTGGTCTCTCCTGAAACAAAGACAGTCCCTGTCGAACCCTTTCTATATAATAAAGTCGTTATAAAATCCTCATCACAAGAAATCTCAAACTCTTCATCTAAACAATCATCATCAACTCTAAGCCAAAATCCTCCAGCCGCCACATCCAAACACGATCCTCCTGAGCCAGTCAGAGTCATATCATCATTAACGTCAATGCCAGTATCAGTACTTCCATATTTTATATCACATTCAGCAGCCCCATGATTCGAAATATCAATCTCAAGATACCAAGTCAAATCATCCGCGTTCTGCTCTCTTCCATTAAGCCAGTCTTCTATGTCTTCTGTCCCCTGCCCAGTTCTATCATATAAAAGTCCAACTTGCGCAGTCTCCTTTACAGTACAATCTCCATCTGGCCAGCAATCGCTATTTGACCTCTCTTTGTCAATAGTATCATCGACTTCATCAACATTTCCCAAAGCCAGCCCAGCGAAAATCGCCTCTTGCAAACTTAAATCCTTGTCTTCCACTTCATTCGCCAAACATTCATATGCTTTATCAATTCCTTCCTTAGAACTCTCAAAGTCACCATCCTCATCACTATCAATATTCGTGTCATTACTAGTATGATTAGTAGCACTTACAAGGCCAACAGCCAAAATCCCAAGTAGCAAAACAGCAACTAACAGCACTCTCTTTTTCATAAAAACCCAAGCCCAAAGAACTTTAAAAATGTTCTCACTTCTTCCACCCCTTAACTTTCCTAACAACTTCAACAATCGGATTCTTCTCCTTGGGATTCTCATCCAAAATCCCTATATCTCTATAAAAAGCATCATTAGCATAATTAGGCGGCAAAATCTTCTTTTTCTGTTTCAAATGCCAATCAACCTGTGCCCTCAAATAACCTTCTTTCAAACCTGGGCTGTTTCGCTTGTTCCAATCCCGAACAGTTTCATTTATCTTTTCAGGGCTCCACTCAATAGATTTCAAAAAAGTCAACAAAACAAAAAGTCCTCTTTTACGCCCATCAGAAACCCCTTTCAATAATTTCTTAATTGCCTTAGGGAACATTTCAGCAGTAACTCCAACAATTTTAACATCATCATATTTCTTACCTTCATATTTCTTCCGACCTTCTCTTTCCTCATGATCATCATCCATTTTCTTCCAACTAAGAGCAGCAGCCAACAATCTCTGCCCCTCACCGACTTCATTTTTAGGATAGAAATCCTTAATTTCAATTTTCATAGGATCAGCCATCTTAGGAACAAATCCGTCAATCTCAGTTTTAGTCAAAACAATCGAAGCAAGGCCTGTCTTCTCATGTAAAGAGTAAGGCATCCTAAACAAATGTCTCGGCGCAACTAAAACCAAATCAAGCCCCCCAAGCATTTCCCCAGAAACCTCTTCAGAGAAATCCTCAGAATATTTCGCTTCACGAGCTTCCTTAGAATAAACAACTGTCCTATCTCCAGATTCTGTAGACATCTTACTATGAGAAGAATAACCACAATTAGAACATGAAAACATTTCTTGCTCATCAACAACTCCAAAAATTCCAGGACAATCAGGATTAATACACATCAATTTTTTCTTAGTAATTTTATGATTCGGCCTCTCAATCTTCGTCTTACATTCCTCACACTCAAAAATAACTAAACTTCCCTTCTCTCCAGTCTTACCACACTCCGGACAAACAATTTGCGTCAAATCTTCCTTAGATAAATTAGTTCTCTCTTTAACAGCCTCAAAATTTATCTCTTCCTTACCAACTTCTCTATTATAATCTTTCTTTATACTTGCCATCAAATACCTACAAATCGCCCGAGGCCATTCAGGAAACTGCGCTCTCGTCTTAAAACCTTCATACTCCTCAGGAAAAGCATTCCCAGAAACAATCAAATGGAAACCCTTACTCCCAGAAAACTTAATCCCATAATTCTTCACTCCATGAGATTCCAAAGCCCCAATAATCAATCTCAAAGCAATCTTCGAATAATCCAAATACGGAGAGTCAATATCAATCAACAAATCCCAGTTTTTCCTTAAAGCATCCATCTCCCCTTCACCCATATCAGAATTCAGCTCCAATGGATTATTCCAAATCTCTTCAGAACAATGCAAACTAGTAGCTCCTTTCTTAACAAGCCCATTCAAATCGCTTGGATATTGAATAGTATCAGGCCTTTTCCCAAACGCCTCACCCATATAAGAAGGCACAACCTCCCTATCAACAGCAAACTTCAAAAGCACTTCTTGCACCTTCGGATTACTATAATAAATCTGCCTAATCGCATCCATTCTCTTTTTCTTCTCATCTTTCTCCATAAAACTCCCAAAGCCGAAGATTATTTATTGTTTGTTATACACCACAACAATATTTAAAACCCCAAACCCCTCTTCTAAATCATGAAACTAAAACTCGAAAATCCAAAGATTTTCTCGGACATTGTAACAATAATTTCAGATTTAGTAACAGAAGTAAAACTAAAAGTAACTAAAGAAGGCCTCTCTTTAAATGCAGTAGATCCCGCAAATGTTGCAATGGCCTACTTCAAAATTCCAACAGACTTATTCGCAGAATTCGAGCTTGAAAAAGAAGAAATCCTCGGTCTCAATCTAGATAACCTAAAAGCAGTTCTAAGGCGTTGCAAGCCAGGCGCAGCCTTAACTTTAGAAAAAGAAGCCAACATATTAAAAATAGGAATCCAAGACAGAGTGAAAAGAGATTTCTCATTAGCACTAATTGACATCGACTCAGAAGAAAAAGACCTCCCAGAATGGGAATTCAATTCCGTAATAAAAATAAACGCAGAAACTTTAACAGAAGTCATAGAAGACTGTGCAATTGTATCAGATGCATGCACCTTAGCAGCCTCCCCAAACTCTTTCATAGTAGAAGCCCAAGGATTAAATTCAGCAAAAGCAGAATTCTCAACAGACGAAATAGAAATCCACTCAGGAAATTCAACAGCCCGTTATTCCCTAGAATACTTAAACAAATTCATTAAAGGAGCAAAGATCTCCTCAAACGCAACCTTGAGTTTCTCAGACAATCACCCAATGAGATTAGATTTCCCAACAGGAAATGTAATTCTATCATTCGTCTTAGCCCCAAGAATCGAACAAGAAGATTAAATATTTCTAAATAAGCGAGGGAGACGCCTTCATGGAGAGAGAATTGCGCCCCTCTATATGGCATTGAAATCAAATGTACCTAACGGCCTCCCGTCAGAGAACATAGTCATCTTCATAGTGCCTATAATTGAAAGTCTCTAAAAAAGACTCCATATCTTCATCTGAAAAACCAAGTTTTTTCATAATCCTCGCAACACCATAAAAAAAGCAGTAAGAGCACATATGGGGCAGCTCATTCCAACATGAGATACAATAACCCACGCTCACATCATTCTCAACCAACTTTTTATCAACTAAGTAGAAAAGCATCGCCTGCTGTTCTTTAGGAATCTCCCGATCTCTAAGCCAGGCAGCAACCTCTTTAACATGACATCTCTCACATATAGGATGTTTTATAGCCTGCACACAAACACCACATATTGGGATTTCACTCTCTCTTTTTACCACATCTTGTTCCATGCCAAAACAAAGTAAAAGAACTATATATACAAGCGCGGTAGTCTTCAGTACTACATGTTAACTCTGTTCTTCAGTTTTCTCTCCAGTAGCAACAGGAATTTTTGCTCTCTCCCAATTTGCCTTGAAAATATTATAATAAGCCTGAGCAACCCTCTTACTTCTAATCTTAATAAAAGTATAAGGCTTCTCAAAAATCATGATATGAACAAAATTCCCACAGATAGAAGTATTAACAGCAGACTCTCCCTCTCCAAAAAGATACCTCGCCTCAGTTTTAGGTCTCTTATTCAAAGCACCAATCCTTGAAATCTCATCTTTAAAAATAATTTGAATTTCAGTTCCATTTTTAATTCTTTTATTATGATACTCATCCAAAAACCCCTCCCCCATAATATCAGTAACATTTATTGGAACATTATAAGTAAACATATCCATCTTCATATTTAAAAAATCATTATAGGCTTCTCTAAAAGAATTCATACCATGAGAAATAGAAACACTTTCCTCCTCCAAATCCATTTTTTCAATTTCTTTAATTCTGGGGATTACCTTTTCTACCTCATCTCTCTGAACCCCAACATACTCCAAAATCGCATCAGCACTTTTAGCATTAAAAATCATACTCCCATCTTTTCTCGTCTCTTCAATAAGCCCTCTTTTCATTAGCCTTCTCAGAGCTTCATAAGCATTCGACCTATAGATATTAACTCTCTTTGAAATTTCCTGCACACTTGATCCAGGAGATCTTACCAAATCAAGGTAAATAGAAACCTCACTTTGACTAATCCCAACCGTCTTCAAAGCCTCAACTATCTTGTCTTCAGATTCCATTCTCCCTCCAACTTTATATAGCCCTTCAAATATATAAGAATTGTTATACTAAAATCAAATCTTCAATTTCTAAGTTTTATACTTCAAACGAGAGTTAAAGATTGCTATCGCAATCTTTAAAAACCCTCAAATTCTTTCAAAATAGAATCTAATTGGAAACTCCATATAGGAAATATGGTGTTAAATAAAATACAGTTGAGTTGAACTGTTTCAAAATGTTAATAGCAAATGCCAACAGCAAAACGACCAAGATATGGAAGCTTGCAGTTTTATCCGCGAAAGCGGGCAGCTAAGTTCTTACCTAGTGTAAACTGGAATACAATTTCTTCTGATAATCCTGGAATCCTCGGATTTATAACATACAAAGTCGGAATGGCTTCAGCTGTAATAAAAGACTCAACAGAAAAGTCCCTAACAGAAAAGAAAAGAGTCACAATTCCCGTAACAATTCTCGAAGCCCCAAATATGAAAATATTCTCAGTTAGATTTTACAAAAACTCCAAAGTTATAAAGGACATTATAGTCTCAAACGATAAATCTTTGGTTTCTAAAGTAAAAGTCCCCAAGACCCTTTCTGACTTCGATAAAGAAATTCCAGAAGATTATGACTCAATCCATATTATAGCTTACTCCTTAGTCAAACAAACAGGTGTAAAGAAAAAACCTGATCTAATAGAACTTGCCCTTTCTGGCCCAAAACCCTTAGACCTCATAAAACCTCTAATCGGAAAAGAAATTGCCTTAGCAGATTTTCTTAACGACTTCAATTTGTTTGACGTTCGTGGCTTAACAACAGGTAAAGGAATGCAAGGCCCAGTAAAAAGATTTGGCATAACATTAAAATCACACAAGTCCGAAAAGGGCCGTAGAAATCCCGGTTCAATTGCTCCTTGGCATCCAGCCCACGTAACATTCAGAACTCCAATGGCAGGCCAGTTAGGATTATTCTCTCGTGTCCATTACAATCACAAACTCATCTCTTCCGGAACAACTGAAGAAAAAGATATAAACCCCAAAGCCGGTTTCAAACACTACGGTAAAATTAAAACTTCTTACATCATAATCAAAGGCTCCGTTCAAGGTCCACCAAAAAGACAAATTCTCATAACACCTGCTTTCCGTCCAACAAAAGCGAAGGAAAAATTAAATTACGAGTTCATTAAACTAATCACAAAATGAAATCCACATTATATACATCAGAAGGAAAAAAGAAATCATCTTTGGATTTGCCAAAACTCTTTGATATTCAAATTAGATCAGATTTAGTAGACAAATATCTCCAAGCCACTAAGTTTCTTTTAACTCAGGCTTATTCTCCAGATCCAAAGGCAGGAAGAAAGCATTCCGCATCCGGAACAATCTCCCACAAGAGACACGACTGGAAAGGACATTATGGACGTGGCATTTCCCGTATCCCTAGAAAGACAATGTGGCGAAGAGGAACTCAATTTTATTGGGTTGGCGCAGAAGTCTCTTCTGCTAGAGGGGGACGAAGAGTTCATGGTCCTAAATTAATTAAAAGATTAAGAAAAATAAACAAAAAGGAAATCCAGTTAGCAATGAATTCTGCCTTAGCATCAACAGCCTCCCAAGACTTCGTGGCCTCAAGATATTCTTCTCTAGAAAAAGCACCTGAAATCCCAATGGTAATTGAATCTCTTCCACAAAAGACAAAATCCCTAGTCTTAGCATTAAAATCAATCTTCCCTAACTTAGATTCCTTAATTTTCAAAAATAAAACCGTCAGAGCAGGTAAAGGAAAACTAAGAGGAAGAAAATACAAATCTTCTGCAGGCCTCTTAATAATCACAGCCCCAGAAGAAAAAACAAAACTCTCAGGCTTCGACATACAATCCACAGATTCCCTAACAATTCAAGACCTCTATCCTTTAGGAAGATTAACTCTCTACACTCAAAAAGCAATAGACTCTCTAGAACAAAAGCCTAAGGGGGAGAAAAAAGAATGATATTAAAACCAATAACATCTGAAAAAGCAGTAAAATTAATCGACCTAGACAACACTCTCTTGTTCCAAGTAGAAAGACAATCAAGGAAAGAGCAAATCAAAAACCAGGTTGAATCAGTTTTCGAAGTTAAGGTATCAACAGTCAGAACATTAATTCATAACAACAAAAAATTTGCTTATGTTAAATTAAATAAAGAAAATCCAGCAATCGACGTCGCAACTAAGCTGGGCATGATATAAAATGACAAATATGACAAGAAGAAGTGTGCACAACTTTCCAGAGTTAGGAGTGAAAGGAGTAGGAGCATAAAATGGGAAAAAGAATAATTCAACAAGCACGTGGAAAAGGATCCCTAACTTATAGAGTTAGAAAAAGAGCTTTCAGATACAAAATAAGCTACCCAATGACAGAAGGAGAAGCAGAAATCCTTTCTTTAATCCACTCTCCAGCACATTCAGCACCCCTAATGAAAATTCGGATTTCAAAAGAAATTTTCTACAATCCAGCTTTCAATGGAGCATTTGTAGGACAGAAAATATTAATCAGTTCAGGAAAACCAAAAGTAGGAAGCATCGATTCTCTAAAAGACATCCCAACCGGAACTCAAATTTATAATATAGAAAACAATCCAGGAGATGGTGGAAAATTCATAAGAACAGCCGGTTCTTCAGCAACCTTAACAGCAAAACAAGACAATAAAATCACAATCCTAATGCCAAACAAAAAAACACTTTCTCTTAGCGGAGATTGCAGAGCAACATTAGGAATAGTAGCAGGTTCAGGAAAAACATTAAAACCATTTGTAACAGCCGGTAAAAAATATTACAAAATGAAAGCAAGAAGTAAACTCTGGCCAAGAGTTTCTGCCGTCGCTGTAAACGCAATAGACCACCCATTCGGTTCCGGTAGAGGAAAGAGAGTAAAGTCCAAGATTGCAAAACGTAATGCTCCACCGGGAAGAAGAGTAGGACACATCCGTCCTAGGAAAACAGGGAGGAAGAGATAATGGCAAAGAAAAGAAGGAAAGCTAAAGAAATAATTTCAACGAAAGAATTCCTTTACCGAGGAAAAACATTAGAAGAGCTCAAAGCTCTAGATGTTCGTGAGTCTGCGAAGTTCTTACCTTCACAAAGTAGACGTTCTGTCTTGAAGAACTTTAACATGATTGAGAACTTCATAAAGAACTGCGAATCTAGGGTTTCAAAAAAGAAGAAAATCAGAACACACCTTAGAGACATAGTAATCGTTCCAAAGCTCGTTGGATTCACAATAGGAATTCATAGCGGAAAAACATTCCAAGATATAGCAATAGAACCAGAAATGATTGGACATCGATTAGGAGAATTCGTCCCAACTCGTGGTTTAGTAAAACACGGAAGCGCAGGAATCGGAGCAACAAAGAGCTCAAGGGCTCTAAAGAAATAAAATGGCTGAAGAAACACAAACACAACAGCAAGAGAAAAAACCTGAAGTCCCTTCTAGTCAAACTTCTACTCCTGTCCCTCCAAAATCTAATGAACAACCTAAAAAAACAGAAGCTCCTCAATCTCAGCCTTCTACAGATAACAAAGCTCCAGCTCCTAAAAAAGAAAAATCAAAATCCAAGATTGAAGAAAAACCAAAGAAACCTTTCGTAATAGCTAACGGAAGAAACCTTCACGCTTCAAAGAAACACTGCGTTTACATTTCGAGTTTCATCACAAATAAAACAATTGATCAAGCCATCGCAGATTTACAAAAAGTCATAGCAATGAAAACTCCTGTACCCTTCAAAGGAGAAATCCCTCACAGAAAAGGGAAAATAATGTCCGGTCGTTATCCAGTAAAAGCCTCAGAATTATTCATAGCAGTACTAAAAGGTCTTAAAGGCAACGCAATTGTTAACAACATGGACTTAGACAAAACAAGAATAGTAGAATCCTCATCTTCATGGGCTTCACGTCCAATGAGGCGTGGCTCCGTCCAAGCAAAAAGAACAAATGTAATAATCAAAGCTAAGGAATCTCGCTCACCGCAGCGAGAAGCTCCGCAGCAGAGCGAGGAAGCTCGCAGCAAGAGTGAGTCGAGATCAAAGGAGGCCAAATAATGGAAGAAAAGAAATTCGTAACTTTCAAGAAAGAAGAACTTGGCGTAAAAGAATACATCAAGAAAGAACTTGGAAAAGGTAAGATTAGCTCAGTCTCAATTGAATATACACCCATCGGAGAAAAAATAATCGTAGCAACTTCCAAGCCAGGTTTAGTTATCGGAAGAAGAGGAGAAAAGATAGAAAAGCTTACTCGTGTTTTGAAGAAAAGATTCCATCTAGACAACCCTCACATTGAAATCCAAGAAATCACAGAACCTTTGCTTGATGCTCAATTGGTTGCAGATGAAATCGCAGTAATGCTCGAACGTAAAGGCTCATTGAAGTTCAAAGTCATAGCATATAAAATGCTTCAAGAAATAGTAAAAGCCGGAGCTTTAGGTGTTGAAATCCGTCTTAATGGAAAACTCCCAAGCGACCGTGCTAGATCCTGGAGATTCGCACAAGGATACTTGAAAAAAACAGGAGACCCAGCAAAAGTTGTGGACAAAGCCCAAAGCCAAGCTGTAACTGTCCCCGGAGTTGTAGGTATAGATGTATCAATCTTACCTCCAGATGCACACATCCATGATAAGATAGTTATCGACGACAAAGTCAAAGCACAAATTAAAAATCTTCCAGTAGAACCTGAGCCAGAAAAAAAGAAAAAAACTAAATCCAAGAAGGCCAAAAAATGAGTATCCTAAAAGCAAAAGAAGCAATCAATTTTAGCCCCCAACAAAGAAAAGAAAAGTTGAAAGAATTAAAGTTAGAACTAGTAAAAGCAAACGTGACTTCCCAAAAAACAACTTCAAAAACAAAAGAAATCAAGAAAGCAATTTCAAGATTATTAGGCAGTGAAAAATCAGATTCAATACCTCCAAAGAAAAAGGAGGAATTGAAAGAAAAATAAACATGGATACAAACGAATTCGGCATACCGACACAAGCCGACGTGTTTGAGGAAATCGCAAAGGGCGAGCAAAATATCCTGGTAACGATAGAAACAAGGCGGTACGGAAAGAAGATAACCCTTGTTTCAGGGTTCGACAAGACCGTGGATCTGAAGGCGATCGGAAAATCGCTAAAGGCAGTGCTTGCTTGCGGTGGCACCATCAAGGATGGCGTCATTGAACTACAAGGAGACCATAAAAAGGCTGTTAAACCAGCTTTGGTAAAACTTGGTTTCCCAGAAGACACCATAAGCGATTAACCAAACAAAAGAAATAAAAAGCAAACAAAAACAGAAATAACATGGCAGAAAAAACAAAAGTCCAGAAAGAAAAATCCTCCCAAGAGGCAACAAAAACCATAGTTGGAACCAGGGGGCGAGTATTTGAGGGCCAAGTAGTTAAGAAGTTCCCACACAGAGTCGTAATTGAATTTGAAAGAGTTGTAAAGATCCAAAAATACGAAAGATTCCACAAAAAGAAAACAAGAATCCACGCTCGACTTCCAGAAGGATTGCCTGTGGATTTACATGATATTGTACAAGCCCAAGAATGTCGACCATTAAGCAAGATAGTCCATTTCATCGTCCTAAAAGTCATAAAGAAAGCCCCCAAGGAGGAAGCAGCATGAAACCAATAACAGCCAAAGCCACAAGAGCATTGAATATAGGCTCATTAGTAACAGCCGCAGACAATAGTGGAGCGAGAATCGTAAAAATAGTTAGCGTTAAGCATGGTAAATCCCGAAAAGGCCGTCAACAATATGCAAAAATCGCAGATTGGGTAAAAGTTTCAGTCCGTGCCGGCAAACCAGATATGAAAGGCAAAGTATTCGACGCTGTCGTAATAAGACAAAAACGTTCTTACAAAAGATTAACAGGAGAACGTATTACCTTCGAAGACAATGCAGTTGCCTTATTAAAAGACGACAAAGGAAACCCACAAGGAACTCAAATCAAAGGCCCAGTTGCCAGAGAAATCCACGAGCGCTGGCCTCAAGTATCTAAAATCGCACAATTCGTACTATGAAATCCAAATACTCAACTTCATGGAAAGCAAGTAAACAGCCAAGAAAACAAAGAAAATACAAAGCCAACGCCCCATTACACACAAGGCATAAATTTTTAAACGCAAACTTGTCAAAGACATTAAGAAAAAAGTATGGCAAGAGAGCTCTTCCTCTCAGGAAAGGGGATGAGGTGCTTGTTATGCGCGGCTCTTTCAAAAAGAAAAAGGCAAAAATCGTTTCTGTTGATTTGCGAAGAACTCGTGTTACCCTTGAAAACATTCAAAGAACAAAGAAAGACGGAACAAAAGTGTCAGTACCTTTTTCACCATCTTCTCTTCAAATTCAAACTTTAACTGAAGAAGACAGAAAACGTTTTAAGAATCTCGCTCACCGTAGCGAGTCCTCGAGCAAGAGTGAGTCGAGATTGAAACAAACAGAAGCCCCAAGTAAAACTCCTCCAACAAAAACTGCGGATTTACCAGATAATAAAAAGGAGAAAAAATAAAATGCACATCAAAAGACAAGTAGTAACAAAGAAAATTCCAATAACAAGAAAAGGATCAAAATATGTAGCTCTGTCTTCCTCACATAAATCAGACTCTGTCCCATTAGTCATTGCAATCAGAGACATGTTGAAACTTGCCAAGACAGCCAAAGAAGTTCAAAAAATGATTAATCAAAAATTATTAAAAATCAACGGCAAACCAGCAACAGATCTAAAACAAAGCATAAAATTATTCAACACTTTCGAAGCCGATAAATCTTATATTCTCACATTGCTTCCAACAAAAAGATTCTCCTTCCAACCTTCAGAAAGCTCTGACAGGCTCTGCAAGGTCATCAATAAAAAATCTTTAAAGAAAAATCAAACCCAACTAAACCTACATGATGGTTCCAACCTCGTATCTTCCGACGCTAAAATTAAGGTAGGAGATTCAGTAACTCTAGATTCCCAAAACAAAGTAAAATCTCATATTGCATTAGAAAAAGGCAAATCTGTCTTTGTCTTCTCAGGAAAGCACGCAGGCCTTGAAGGACAAATTCAAGAAATTGAAAACAAAAAACTAAAAATTAAATTCAAAGACGAGGAGGCCCCCGCCGAAATAGACCAAAGCCACGTTATAGCAAAATGAACCAAGAAACAAAACAAAAACAATCAGAAAATAGTATGAGAAAAATAAAAATAGAAAAAGTCCTACTTAGCGCAGGTTCTGTTTCCGAAGACTTGCAAAAAGCAAAGAAACTTTTAGAATTAATCTCAGGAAAAAAAGCACAACTAATCTCTTCAACAAAAAGAATCCCAGATTTCAACGTCCGTCCAGGCCTTGAAGTAGGAACTCGAGTGACTTTAAGAGGACCTAAAGCTCTAGAAGTCTTAAAACAACTTCTCGGCGGAGTCGGCAACACATTATACGAAGACCAAGTTTCAGAAAACCACTTTTCATTTGGTATAAAAGAATATATTGAAATTCCAGGAATAGAATACCAAAGAGAACTAGGAATTCGAGGCTTCAACATAACAGTTGTCTTTGCACGCCCAGGCATCCGAGTAAAAAGAAAGAAAATCAAAACCGGCAAATTCCCAAAAAAACAACACATCTCACAAGAAGAAATTTTAAAATACATGGAGGAAAACTTTCAAACAAGTTTTATTTAAAATGACAGCATCAGATTGGAACAAAATACTCAGACAACTAAGAAACAAACCAGCAGTTATGCAAAAATTCCTAAAACATAACAAACCAAAAGACCGTACAACTGGAATCGCTAGAAAGAAATGCGAGCGTTGCGGTCGTTTCGGAGCTCACATGAAACAATATAATCTAAACCTATGCCGACAGTGCTTCAGAGAAATCGCTGAAGAAATCGGCTTCAAAAAACACAGTTAAAATGTCCCAAGATATAGTAGCAGACGCACTAAATCAAATGATGAACGCCAAGAGAAGAGGCAAACCTACTTTGGAAGTCAAAAGACATTCTAAATTCCTATTATCAATTCTAGCAATCGCAAAACTAAAAGGCCACGTAAAATCCTTCAAGGCTAATGACAAAACCCTTGAAATAGAACTCGACAAGTTAAACGGCTGTAAATCAATCAAACCTCGTTTAGTAGTCTCAGTAAAAGACATAGACAAGTACGTAAAACGTTATCTTCCAGCTAAAAACATTGGAACCTTAATCATCTCCACATCACAAGGTCTTATGACACACCAAACAGCTCAAGAAAAAAACATAGGAGGTTTCTTGATAGCATATATCTTCTAAAATGAGATCCAAAATCCAAGAATCAATAGAAATCCCTGAAGGCATTGAATGTACTTTTTCAGATAGAGCAATAAAATGTAAATCATCAGACTTAGAAATATCTAGATCTGTAACAACTCCAACAATCCAAGTAAAAATAGAAAAAAACCAACTAACCCTATTTGTCCTCAAAGGAAACAAGAAAGAATACAAAATCATAAAGACTCTTATTTCTCACTTGAAGAACACATTCTCAGGACTTAAAGAAAAATTCGTCTACGAATTAGAATCAGCAAACGTCCACTTCCCTATGACTCTCAAAGTAGAACCTGGATTATTAATCATAAATAATTTCTTAGGAGAAAAAGTTCCAAGAACTGCAAAAATTCTTCCAAATGTCGAAGTCAAAGTAGAAGGTCAAACCATAATAGTCTCTTCAAATGATAGAGAAGCAGCAGGGCAAACAGCCGGGAACTTTGAGAAAGCAACCAAAGTCCATAATAGAGACAGAAGAGTCTACCAAGACGGAATTTACATAACTAAAAAGGCAGGAAAGGAGATTTAAATGGGAAGAAAATTTGTAAGACAAGAAACCAATAGGCATATTAAATTAGGGAAGAAAAGCAAAAGCAAGCAATCCTGGCGCAAACCAAAAGGAAGAGATAGCAAAATCAGATTAAACAGAAAGTCATATCCTGCAAAAGTAAAAATCGGCTACCAAACAGCAAGAAAAGAACAAAAAGAAATCAAAGTAATCAGAAATCTCAAAGATCTCGTTCCTTTAGAAAAAAACCAGCAAGCTTTATTATCAGCAACTCTCGGGGCAAAGAAAAAACTAGACGTAATAAAGAAAGCTCAATCTCTTGGTATCAAATTACTAAACCTCAAAGGAGAAAAAAAGTGAAACTAGAAAATAAAAAGAATCTCGCAGCAAGAGTCCTAAACGTAGGAAAGTCTAGAATCGTTTTCAACACATCTAGCCTAGCCCAAATCAAAGAAGCAATAACAAAGCAAGACATAAAAGACCTAGTTCAGGACAAATTAATTATAATTAAGCCAATCAAAGGAACTCTAAAAAAGAAAAAGAGAAAAACAAGAAGGCGTCAAGGTAGTATAAGGAAAAAACCTTCAACAAGAAAACAAGATTATGTAATATTAACAAGAAAACTCAGAGCGCATCTTTTAGTTCTAAAAAGCAGATCTAAGATTTCCCCAGAAAACTTTAATCTTCTAAGAAAAGAGATTAGAGCTAAATCATTCAGAAGCTTATCACATATGAAAGAAAGAATTTCAGCAATAAATAGTGAGGTCAACAAATGAAAATTCCAAAAAGACGTAGACTAGAAAGAAAAACAGATTACAAACTCCGTCTGGCCCTGCTCAAATCTGGAAAGACTCGTCTTGTTCTCAGAAAAACAAACCGTTATTTAATCGCACAAATAGTTGAATCTGAAACAGCCCAAGACAAACCCCTATTGACTTTAAGTTCATCAGCTTTACTAAAGAAAGGATGGCCAAAAGACCTTTCAGGATCCTTAAAATCCCTCCCAGCAGCATATCTCCTCGGAGCACTAATTGCAAAATCAACAGATGAAAAAGGATCTTTGGTTTTAGATTTAGGAATGCACCGTAATGTTCATAAATCAAGACTTTATGCATT
Organism: Candidatus Pacearchaeota archaeon; assembly: GCA_002686195.1. The sequence continues at coordinate 17,953 of NZAS01000003.1, forward strand.
AGTTAAAGGCGCCCAAGACTCCGGATTAAAAATCCAGTGCGATCCAGAAGTTTTACCTAAAATAGAAGAAATAAACAAAAATGAAAAAACCAAGGCAATATTCGAAAAAATGAAAGGAGAAACATAAAATGGCAGAAAAAGAATCACCCAACGCACCTAAAACAATTGTTGAAGCTGTTCCAGAAGAAGTAGCTAACTTAGAAAAAGACCCTAAAGTAAAAGAGCAACTAGAAGAAATAGCAAGAGTATCAGAAACAAGACAAGAAAGAGAACAAAGAGAGTATCAAGAAGCCCTTGTTTCATGGGTTCCAAAAACAGCCTTAGGAAAAGCAGTTAAAGCAAAGAAAGAAACAGACTTAGACAATATTTTGGAAAACGGAAAAAAGATTTTGGAGCCAGAAATCGTTGATTTATTAATAAAACTAGAATCTGACTTATTATTAATTGGACAAGCAAAAGGAAAATTCGGTGGAGGAAAACGTAGGGCTTGGAGACAAACTCAAAAGAAAACACAAGAAGGAAACATTTTGACTTTCAGTTCAATGGCAGTTGTCGGAGACAAAAACGGCCATGTAGGAATCGGCTATGGAAAAGCAAAAGAAACTCTTCCCGCCAGAGAAAAGGCACTCAGAAACGCAAAGCTCAACATAATAAAAGTAAACCTTGGCTTTGAATCTCCAGAATCTGAATCTGAAAAGTCTGTTCCTCATACAATACCTTTCAAAGTCCAAGGAAAAGAAGGAAGCGTTACAATTACACTATTACCTGCTCCGAGAGGAACTGGCCTAGTAGTTGCAGACCAAGTCAAAAAGATCTTAACATTAGCAGGAATAAAAGATGCTTATGGAATAACAAGGGGAAAAACAAGAACAACTTTCAATTTGGCAAAAGCCTGCATTAATGCTCTAAATAAAACCTACCTAATTTAAAATGTTAATCGCAATAAGAATTTCAGGACTTGTAAAGCTCCCTCAAAAAGTAGAGCAAACTCTCTCTCGCTTAAGACTCAGAAGAAAATATGCAGCAGTTCTTCTCAAGCCAACTGAAGAAAACTCAAAAATCCTCAAAAAAATAAGGAACTATATTGCATACGGTGTAATAGACAAGAAGACCCTTACAGATTTAATTAAGAAGCGTGGCATTCCATTAGATAAAGAAAAAAAAGTTGATCCAGAATCTGTTGTCTCCCAATTAGAAAAGAAATCTCCAAGTGAATTAAGCATCAAGCCTTTCTTCAGACTTCATCCTCCACGAGGAGGAATTGACTCCAAAAAACATTTCCCTGTTACTGCAAAAGCAGTTCTTGGAGACAATAAAGAAAAAATAAATGACCTCGTCAGGAGAATGCTATAATGCCTTCTGAAAAAGAAGAATCAAATGCTTGGGAATGCAAATGCGGCCATCTCGAATACTCAGAAATGCCTCCAGAGGATTGCCAATCTTGTTTAAGAATAAATTCATTCAAACTCTGTCCTGCATCAGAACTAGAAGAAAAGCAAGAAGAAATGCTCATGGCTGAATTACCTAAATCAGAGGATGAAGATGAATAAGAGAAAAAAATCAACAAGACATCACGGATCCCACACACACGGTCGTGGCTTCAAAAAGAAAGCTCGTGGTTCTGGCCATCGTGGAGGAATCGGCATGGCTGGATCAGGCAAAAGAGCAGACCACAAGAAAACCCTTGTTCTAAAAGAGCATGGAAACAAATATTTCGGAAAAACAATAAGAGTAGCCCGTCGGATTTCTAAGAAATTAAAGGCAATTAACCTCTCCCAGATTTCAGAAAAATACAAAGACAAAAAAGAAATTAATTTATCAAATTACAAAATCCTCAGTCAAGGTGAACTAACAATCAAAGCAAAAATAAAAGCATTTTCAGCCTCCAAGAAAGCCATTGAAAAAATCAAATCCTCTGGCTCTTCAATAGAACTAGAACTAGAAGCTCCTAAGCCCGAACCAAAAGAAGAAAAAAAGGAAGAGAAAAAATCTTCTCAATAACTTTTTAAACCTCCTTAATTTAAGAAAAACATGGCATTAGACCTAAGATCAATTTTATACAATCTCCCTGAGGTTAAACGTCCCCTAGAAAAGCGTCTTAGCTTCAACTCCAAATTAAAATGGACTTTAATAATTCTAGGAGCTTTCTTCATATTAGCAAACATCTCCCTTTACGGCCTAGCAGCCAACTCATTAGAAAGATTCGAATTCATAGCTATAATCCTAGGAACTGACTTTGGTTCAATAATCAGTCTAGGTATTGGGCCAATCGTTATGTCATCCATTATCTTGCAGCTATTAGTCGGCTCTGGCATCCTAAACATCGACACAAAATCCCCGGAAGGAAAAAGATATTTCCAAGGTCTCCAAAAAATAGGAGTTATCTTCTTCATCATCTTCGAAGCAATGGTCTATGTTTTAATGGGAGGACTACAAGCAGCCCCAGGTTTCACAGGAATTGTAATCTTTCAATTAATATTAGGAGGCTTCGCAATCCTATTCATGGATGAAGTCGTCCAAAAATATGGCTTCGGCTCAGGTGTCTCCTTATTCATTGTAGCAGGAGTCGCATGGCGTTTATTCACAGCCCTATTCCAGTTCATGGGAATACAAGGAGAAAACTGCCTTCTAAACTTTTCAAACACACCTTGCGCAGGTAATCTACTAATAATTATCCAGTCAATAATCAATGGAGCCCCAAGAGAAGCTTTATCTTCAATAATTGCCATTGCAGTAACTATAGTAATCTTCCTCGGAGTTGTCTGGGCACAATCACTTAAAATCGAAGTCCCTCTAACATATGAAAGGGTCCGTGGCTATTCAGTAAAATGGCCATTAGCATTCTTCTACGCTTCAGTTATTCCAGTAATCTTAGTCTCAGCATTAATAGCAAACCTCCAACTCTTCGGTTCTCTTTTAGAGAGCTGGCTCGGCCATCCAACTTTCCTAGGAAGCTTTTCCGAAGGACAAGCAGTCTCTGGTGTAGCTTATTGGTTAGGCAGTTCCAATATTCCAGAACTATTAATCCGTGGAGGTTTAACAACAAGTCACATTTTCCAAGGCATCTCTCACTTGCTATTCTTCATGATATTCGCAGCCATCTTCTCAGTCTTTTGGGTAAAAACATCTGGAATGGACGAATCCAGCCAAGCAAAAAATATCTTATCATCAGGTCTCCAACTTCCTGGATTTAGAAAAGACCCAAGGGTTTTAGAATCAATCTTAAAGCGTTACATTCTGCCCCTAACAATAATGGGCGGTCTAGCAATAGGTTTCCTTGCAGCAATCGCAGATTCTCTGGGAGCTCTAACTTCTGGAACAGCAATCCTTCTAGCTGTAATGATTATGTATCAGTTATATCAGTCAATTGCACAACAACACGCAGTTGACATGCACCCAGCTCTAAGAAAGATTATTGAGTAAATTTAAATAGGTAATTTTCATATTATCTCTGTTTTAAAAAAGATGAACAAAGGAATGAAAGTAATGCTTCTTGTAATGATTGTTTCTTTAGTCATTGCTTCATTATGGAACACTATCCCTTTCATCAAAGACACAATCCACCTCATTCTCAATCCAACAGCAGGTGCACTTCTTAACTGGAACACAGATATTGGAATGATCATAGTAACTTTAATAATAATCTTACTAATAACTCTCGTCCAAAAATTCACAATTGACGCAGAAACAATGGCTGAAATCAAAAAAGAGCAAAAGTTCCTAAAAGAAGAGATGAAAACTTACAAGGAGCATCCAGAAAAGATGATGGAACTCCAGAAAAAGCAGTTAGAAATGATTCCAAGAACTTTTGAGATAACAATGAAACCCCTAATCTACACAGCAATCCCAATCATCCTTTTCTTCAGATGGTTTAATGACTATTTCACAGCAGTTGACGTAAAAATCTTCGGCTTCTTCTCTTGGTTCTGGGCATACTTGCTCCTTAGCATAATCTTCTCACTAATACTCCGAAAGATTCTTAAACTGCCTTAAGCCCATATTTCTCATACAATGTCACGAAATAATACTAGAAGAAATGCAAGAAAACGTAAGAAAAACGGAGACGAACCTCCCGATCCTTTCGGGACTTTCCCAATTGAATTTCCAGACGAACAACGTAGATTAGAGTGGCAATTTCCAATTAATGGTACACGTCGTAGGGAATACACAGTCACTTTAACTGATACAGATTCACAAGAAGTACTATGGAGTACAACGATAGACTACTCAAATAAAAGTTCATTAAGACATAATCCTATTGGAACTGGAGACTCCCCAGAAATTTTACTACCTTATCTCCCACTAATTCGAGAACATAATGGCAATCCTTCATTACATAACGCTTCAGATGATATGGGGAGACAAATAGAAATAGATACAGCTCGGCAAAAAAGAAGACCTTCTTACGCTCGAGCTTAGTTACTTAACAAACTTCTTCAACTCTTCACCAAACATCTTAACTAATTTTCCGCTTTCCAAAGGCACAGAAGCAACATCAAATCTTTCCAAATCAAAATTCTTTCCTAAAACCTCTTTAAATATTTTCAAACACAACTTAATCCCATCTTCAATTGTCATGTCTTCTTTATAATCTCTTCTCAAATCTTCTTTGATCTTCTCATCATTTTCCCCAATTGCATTTGCTTTGTAAGCATAAAAGTTCCCAGTAACATCAGTTGTATACAAATGCGCTTTATTCTTATTAACTCCAGCCAATAAAATAGCAGCTCCAAATGGCCTCGCTCCTCCATACTGAGTAAACATCTGCATCTTATCAGCAATCATTCTCACAACACTCAAAGGCTCCACAGGACTTCCATATGTAACTCTATGCTGCTGAGCTAACACTTGCGTCTGATCAATCAAAATTCTTATATCAGAACTTATCCCAGCTCCAGTTGCAATCAAATGTTCATCAATCTCAAAAATCTTCCCAGCAGATTCAGGCGCAATCAACTTATCTCTAATCCTCTTGTCAGCAACAATCACAACTCCATCTTTGCAAACAAGACCAATTGAAGAAGGCCCAAGCCTAACTGTCTTCTCAGCATACTCAACTTGAAGCAAGTGCCCTTCAGGACTGAACATAGTCGCGGCTCTGTCATAACCCATTGCCTGATGCTGCATTTCTGTCGGCATATCCATACTTACTCACTCCTCTCCTGAGTATGGATGCTCAAAATCTTTGATTTTGTTGTGTTCATATTTTTCAACTCCTTATCTTAATATTATCATCAAGAAATTTAATTATAAAAAACCTTTGTTTACCTCTTATTTAAGTTTATCTATAAATTGACCAATATAATTTAAATAACCACAATAATTAGCCTTTAGATGGTAGAATTATCTTGGTTTGTTTATGCAATTTTTGCAGCTATATCTTACGGAATCTTTCTGTCTCTGTATAAAATGCCTTCTTCTAAAAACCAGAGTAAATTTCTCATTTCTTTCATACAGCACATAGTCGGACTAATTATCTCTCTAGTTTTCTTTTTCAATCATATTTATCCCGTATCTAAAGAGGGGCTATTGCTCTCATTAACTATCGCAGTTTTATTTGTCTCCCTTTCACTCTCACAAATGTATACATTGAAATACATAAACACAAGTTCTTTATTTCCAATTACAACAACGGGAAGCTTAGTTTTAGCAGTATTGGGAGGCCTATTTTTATTCGGAGAAAGAATCTCGCTAGTTAATTTTCTAGGAATTTTTTTAGTAATTGCAATTATATTTGGCTTCATATACCAAGGCAAAAAAATTAAATATTCTGCTCAAATACTTTTCATTATATCTGCCCTAATATCCATTTCCGCAGTTATTAAAATTTTTCAAAAATTCATCGCAGATTCAATATCTATTCCAACATTTCTTATTTATGAACATCTTTTTGCATCTCTTTTACTTATTCCCTTAGTATTTTTATTTCACAAAAAAGATTTAAAACAAGCTTTAACAAAAAGATCATTCATAACTGGTAGTTTCGTAGGACTTTTTGGATTTTTAGGTTTTTATACTTTATTAACTGCCCTTTCAAAAGGCCCATTGACATTAATCTCACCAATTCAGTCAACATATATACTAGTAACTGCAATAGTTAGTGCCATCCTATATAAGGAGAAACTAACAAAAAGAACAATTTTGCTAATTCTTCTGGCAGTTCTCTCAATATTTTTAATAAAATTTAATTTCTAAATTCCATAACAATTCTTAAAAACCCTTTACTCATAATATTAACATGCCAAACGTAGAAGCCCGTGTTAGAGTAAAAGAAAAACAATACGAAATCCTAGTCGATTTAGACGAAGCCCTCAAGGTAAAAGACGGTTCTGGCGACATCACAGCCGCGTTACAATCCAATGCAATTTTCTATGATTTACATAAGGGTCTCCAAGCATCAGAATCAGATCTAAAAGCAGCCTTCGGAACTTCAGACTTATACGAAGCCAGCAAACAAATAATCCAAAAAGGAGAAGTCCAAAAAACCCAGGAATTCCGCTCCGCAGAACAAGAGAAAAGAATCAAACAAGTAGTGGATTTGATAATAACAAACGCAGTCGACCAAAACGGAAACCCTTATACAGAAGATAGAATAAAAAGAGCGATATCAGAAGTTTCCTACAGCTTCACCAATGCTCCTCCAGAACAGCAAATGCCAAAACTAATTGAAAAATTAAAAACAGTAATCCCAATCAGCCTCGAATTAAAAAGAATAAAATTAACAATCCCTGCCCAATACACAGGACAAGCCTACGGCCTTATCAATGAATACAAAGAAGACGAAGAATGGCTCCCAAACGGAGACTTGCAAGTAATAATAAACATCCCAGCAGGAATGCAAATCGACTTCTACGACAAACTGAACAACATCACCCACGGAGCCGTACAATCCGAAGAGCTACAAGCAGAGCCTGAATAGATTTCTCCGAAATCTTTAAACTCGAAGCTTTATACTTCAAGCGAGAGTCAAAGATTGTACCACAATNTTTTTAAACCCCTTTCCCCCTCATTTTTCAATAAAGACAAATCACCCCATTACAATTAATGCGCGGAAAGATTATTATTACAATGAAGAACGAGATTAATGAGGCCCACGAGGCCGAAGAGAAAGAAGAAAAGGTTTCTGAGTCTGAAAAGNCAGCAAAAAGATATTTAGTAGTACCTGGCGAAGTCATTGTTTCTGGCGACGATTATCTCCCNGGCGAAGGAGCTAAAAGAGACGGAGAAGANATTAAAGCNGCAAGATTTGGCCTGGCAGAAGAAGCAGGAAAAGTAGTCAAAGTACTNCAAATCTCAGGAGCATTCGTCCCACGAAGAAGCAACGTCGTCATAGGCAGAGTTGAAGACATAACTTACTCTGGCTGGCTAATAGACATAGACTACGCAGGATCATCATTTCTACCCCTAGAAGAATCCCCAAGATTCATAAACAAAAGCGAAATGGACCAATTCTTAGCAATAGGCGATGTAGTCGCAGCAAAAATCTGGTCTGTAAAACCAAGATCAATAGACCTAACATTAAAAGGCCGTGGCTTAGGAAAACTAGAATCAGGATTCATCTTCAGAATAATTCCTTCAAGAGTCCCAAGAATCATCGGACGTGAAGGCTCAATGATAAACCTAATAAAAGAAAGAACAGAATGTAACATCACAGTCGGACAAAACGGCTGGATCTGGGTAAAAGGCCCATCAATAGATGCAGAAATGAAAGCAAGAAAAGCTGTAGAATATGTAGCATCCCAAGTTCTCGTCTCAGGATTAACAGAAAAAATGGAGGCCTGGTTTTCCGACCAAGAATAAAAATGTCACCAACAAAATTCAAACGTATAGATGGCCGAAAACTTGAAGATCTAAGACCAATGACAGCCAAAGTAGGAGTCATCCCAAACGCAGACGGCTCAGCTCTATTTGCCTTCGGTAAAACAGTTGCAATCGCAGCAGTTTACGGACCAAGACAATTACATCCTCAACACATGCAAGATCCTGCAACAGGAATTCTAAGATGTAACTATGACTTATTATCATTCTCAGTTGGAGACAGAAAACGCCCAGGCCCAAACAGAAGGGCCCAAGAAATCTCAAAAGTAACTTCATGGGCCTTGTTGCCAGCAATTGACTTAAAAGAATTTCCAAACACAGTTGTCGACGTCCACATTTACATAATTCAAGCAGACGCAGGAACAAGAACAGCCGGTATTAACGCAGCCTCAATGGCTTTAGCACATGCAGGAATTCCAATGAGAGATTTAGTCTGCTCATTAGCAGTCGGAAAAAACGACAAAAACCTAATTGTAGACTTAACAAAAGAAGAGGAAGACTTCTCAGAAGGAGAAGGAGCAACAGACTTCGCATTAGCAAAGCTCGCAACTTCAGATGAAATCACATTACTTCAAATGGACGGAAAAATCACCCCCGATGAGACAAATGAAGTAATAAAACTATCAAACAAAGCATGTGAAGAAGTTTACAAAGCGCAAAAAGAAGCACTTAAAGCCATAGAATCCAAGGAGGAAAAAAAATGAGCTCAATGCCAGTATCAAACTTAACAAAAGAAAAATTAAGAAAAATGTTAGAGGAAAAAAAGCGTTTCGACTCAAGAGACCTCTTAGACCTAAGGGATTTAACAATAGAATATGAAGTTTCAAACAAAGCAGAAGGTTCTGCAAGAGTAAAATTAGGAAAAACAGAAGTAATTGTTGGAGTAAAACTGGGTGTAGGAGAGCCCTACCCAGATGCTTTAGATAAAGGAACTTTAATGGTCTCAGGAGATTTACTACCTTCCGCATCTCCAAGATTTGAAACAGGCCCCCCAGGATTCGAAGCAATAGAATTACCAAGATTAATTGACAGAGCAATAAGAGCAGCAGAAATAATCGATTTTTCAACTTTAGTTATAGAACCAGGAAAAAAAGTCTGGACAGTTTTCATAGACATCTATCCTATAAACGACGACGGTAACTTAATTGATGCAGCTTCAATCGCAGCCATTGCCGCTTTACACAAAACAAAAGTTCCAGAACTAGACAAGAACGGCTTTGTGGATTACGATAAAAAACCAACAAACCCCTTAAAAATGAATCTTTCTGTCCTACCAATCTCATTCAGTTTCTTCAAACTTGGTAACTCTTTATTCCTAGACCCAACAAGAGAAGAGGAAGAAGCAGCAGATTCCAGAACAACTTTCGGAATTTCTAAAGAAGGTTCAAAATACTTTCTTAACTCATGTCAAAAAATCGGAGAAACCCCCCTTACACAAAAAGAAGTTGAATCTATCATGTCCATAATTCCCAAAAAATTCGACGAACTAAGCGAAAAGCTTAATAAATACCTATAAGTTTTTACTCCATGGAACAACAAGAATCCTTCACAAAATACGAAATAGCAAGAATCATTGGAGCTCGAGCTTTGCAAATCGCAATGGACGCCCCTCATCTATTAAAATTATCAGAAGATGAACTAAAAGATCTTGACTTCGACGCTCTAAAAATCGCAGAAAAAGAATTTGACGAGAATGTTCTACCAATCGCAATCCAACGTCCAACGCCTAAAAGAGGCGAAGACAAACTTAAGAAAATAAAAGAAGACACAGTTTCAGATGAAGAATTAATTGAAAAAGAAAAAGAATTAGAAAAAGAAATTGTTGAAGACGCCCACGAAATGGGTCTTGTCAATCCTGCAGAAGCCGAAGAATCCACAGACACCGCGGAAACAACCTCGGAAGAAGAGCAATAAACAATCTTAAAAACTTCTTATCCCATTAATAGATATGAGAATAACCTCCTTATCAGCCCGTAAAATAAAAGCATCTAACGGCGTTCCTACAATCCAAGTCATAGTAAACAAGCGAAAAGCAGCAGCCCCTACAGGAGAATCAAGAGGAAAGCACGCAACTCCTGAATACCATCAAGACATTCAATGGAACATTGACGCAATTAACCATTTCACAGAGCTAAAATCCCTAGAAATAAAATCCTTTAACGACTTAAAAAAAGTCGAATCTGAAATAGTAAATAAGTTCAACCTCGAAGACGTAAAACAATTCGGAGCAAACGCCCTTTTTGCTCTAGAATCAGCAATTCTAAAAGCCTTAGCAAATGAAAATAAAAAACCCTTGTGGGCCCTAATCAACCCAGATGCTAAAGATCTTCCAATACCACTAGGAAATGCAATCGGAGGAGGAGTCCACGTCCATAATAGAGATGCCCCAGAATTCCAAGAATTTCTTTTAATTCCCCAAACCCAATCAGCAAAACAAAACATTATTTTAATGACTAAGATCCACGCCCTTCTAAAAAAAGAAATAAAACCTTTAGGAAAAGGCGCAGAAGGAGAATGGCAGTCTTCTCTCAGCAATGAAGAAATCTTAGATGTATTAAACAAATTCCCCAGCATTAAAATTGGATTAGACATAGCAGCCTCATCTTTCTACGAATTCTCAAACTACAAATACAAAGACAAAACCCTTTCACCTCAAGATCAAATNAAATATCTCAATGACCTAATAAAAAAATACAAAATCAAATATGTCGAAGATCCACTTTACGAAGAAGACTTCCAAGGCTTCTCAAAAATAAATAAAAACACATTAGTAACCGGAGATGACCTCACAGTTTCCCAAATCCCAAGATTAAAAAAAGCAATAAAAGAAAAATCAATCAACTGCATGATAATAAAACCAAACCAAAACGGCTCTTTAATAGAAATAAAGAAAATCTTTGATCTCTGCAAAAAACATAAAATAAAAACAGTCTTATCACATCGAGCAGGAGAAACTTTAGATCCATCTCTAGCAGACTACGCCGTAGGCTTCCAAGCCGATTACATAAAAGCAGGCATATCAACGAAATACCGAGAAGTCAAACTCAGAAGATTAATTGAAATTGAAAAGTCCCTAAGATAATTAATCTTAAATACCTAAAAACATTGTTAACACAATGCAAAAAAGAGGTACAATTTTATTTCTAATTGTAATAACATTAGTTACAATTTTAACTGTAAAACCAATTTTAGGCATAGCAGAGATAGACTTATTAACTGTAAACTTTGACTTATCTCTTTCAAATGTAGACGAAGAACAAAATTCTTTAGATTTATTAGTTAAAAGAAATACTGGAGGCCCACCCATAACAACAGTAATAATCATATTAGAAGATTCACAATCCAAAACTAAAAAGTACAGCCAAGATTATCTTTCAGGTTTTAATGAATTAGAATCAAAATTAATATCTGTTTATTATGCAGACTCAGGTTTATCAGATATTTCTAAAATTCATATTTATCCAGCAGGGCAAACAGATTCTGGAAATGAAATCATAGGAAGCATACCAACAACTCTCGATGTTTCAATACAAATAACTCAATCAGAAAGACCTGTTCCTACACAACCAAGCCAAGAACCAACAACAGAAGTTGGAACTACTACTCTTTCAGAAGTGGAGGCCCCCCAATCACAGCAAACAGAATATGAAATATGTCTCGATATAGACACAAATTCCGACGGCTCCTTAGACATAGGAGATTTAGCCTTAATTGGAGCAAACTGGGGATGTGTCATAACTAGTAGTGATGATTGCAATGGCGCAGACACAAATTCCGACGGCATCATAGATATAGGCGACCTTAGTTTATTAGGTGCAAATTTTGGAAAAGTATGTGCAAACTTGCTAAAAGATGTCCAACTATCAATTTCAACCGTTGAAAATGATTATGTTCCAAATCAACCAATAACCCTAACCTCTACAAATATTGTACAGCCCTCACCACCCTTATTAAGCCCTCCATCAAAAAGTAATAATCAGAATGAATATCTTCCTAGAGAAAGAGCAAACCTAATCAATTCAATAGAGAATGTGGACATCTACGGAAATTACCTTACAGACTCTGTCAGATATCAAAATACTCCTGAAAATGAGACAGCAATCAAAGAGAGTAAAAGGAGACAAGGATATATTGTAAAATTGAAAGAAGAATCTGTTTTGGAAAAAAGAGCTAACGAAAAAAACTATATCAAAAATGTAAGAAAAAAATCTGAAAATCCCTTGTATAAATACACATTAGGAATATACACAAATATTAGAGCTAACAGCAAAGAGAAAAACTTAAACAAGACTTTGAAAAATCAAGAAGATGAAATTGTAAAAGAACAGCGTAGAGCAAAGAACAAAATTATAAATAAATTAAGAGGATCTAGAATAACAGGAAACGCTATAAAAGATAGGTCTAATGATATAGAAATTAGAAAAAGATTTACAAAAAGTTTCAATGGTTTTGTTTTAGATATTGATGAACAAGAAGTTGAAAGAATAAAGAAACTTAAAGAAATTGAAAATATTTTTCCAGACTTAGAAATTGAATCAACCTTAATGAATTCTGTTCCTCTGATAAATGCAGATGATGTCTGGCAACTCCAAGATTCTTCAGGAAATCAAATAACAGGACAAGGAACCACAATAGCTATATTAGATACAGGAATAGATTATACACACCCAGATTTAGGTGGATGTTATCCCGGATCCCCAATATTAAACTATCAAGACGCAGCAATAATTTGTCAATCTTCCCCTTGCGTTGCAGATGAATCTCTGATTGGTTCAAGGGACGACATAGGAGGACAACCAGAACCAAATGCTCCAAACACTATAGATTTTTGTTCCGATGGTTCAGGAGGCGACTATTTATTAGATGAATCAGTAGAAAGTATTACTGTATCTAAATCAAGCACAGGCAACTTTGCTCCAGGAGACAGTGTAACAGCAACTGTAAAAGTTTATTGTTACGATGAGACTGATAACTTAAATTTAGTTTATCAAAATGAACAAAAAGACTTTGAAGTTTTAGATTCTGTAAACTGTGAGAGCAAAGGAATTGAACAATTTGACTTTAATTTCAATTTAGACAATATTGAAGGTTACCATATTATAAGAGCAGTATTCGAATATGGGGGAAATCCAAGTCATACCTGTGGAACTGGCCCTTACGCAGACAACGATGATATAATTCTAGAGGTAAATAGACCAACCCAGCCGCCTCCTGTCCCAGAAGAACAAGACTGCAAGGTAATTGGAGGATACGATTTCATCAATAATGATAATGATCCAATAGATGATAATGGACATGGAACACACGTCGCAGGTATTGCCGCTGCAAATGGCGTTCTAAAAGGTGTAGCTCCAGACGCTAAATTATATTCTTATAAAGTTCTAGATTCAGGAGGCTCTGGCAGTTATAGCGATGTCATACTAGCAATTGACCTAGCCAGTGACCCAAACAACGATGGAGATTTTTCAGATCATGTAGATATAATTAGTATGAGTTTTGGTTCATCTGGATACTATTGGTGTTATAATGATGACACTTCCCAAGCAATAACAAATGCAATAAATAATGGGATTGTCACAGTCAATTCTGCAGGAAATGACGGACCAGATAGAAACACAGTGTCTTATCCAGCATGCATTAAAGACACAATCACTGTTGGATCTACAAGCAAGACCACTACGCCATATATAGATTCTAGCAGTTCAAGAGGTTTTGGCCTATACAATGGTAAGCCAATTATAAAACCAGATATCTTAGCTCCAGGCCGACATATTTGCTCTTCACAATATGGCACTTTTTATAGTTGGGCTGAATGTCAGGATTCTGACCATGTATTAGTTTCAGGGACAAGCATGGCTGCACCTCATGTGGCAGGAGCAGTTGCTTTATTAAAACAAGCATTTCCAGATTTAAGCCCAGAAGAAATCAAGAATTTTTTAATGAATAATGCTGATGAAGACTTCTATTATTCATGGGAAACCTATACAAACTTAGATACCGGCGCAGGCCTCTTAGATGTTCTTGACTCTGTGGACTCTTTCCGAAATTCAAGACTAATAATTAATCCAGGAAGTATTAGTTTTGGAGTCGTTGACTTATCTCAAACAGCATGGACCAAGTCAGAACCAGTTGAGATTATCAATAAAGATGATTCCGATATTTCAGCTACTATTTCAATAGAAGGAAACTTTCCAAGTGGAATAAGTTTTGAATATCCCATAAACATTCTTGTTAAAGCAAACTCAAACGAACCTTTTGATTTTACAGTTAATGCTAATCAAAATATTCCAGACCAAAATTACCAAGGAAATTTAATTGTGAATTATGGTTCTCAAATAGTGAAGATACCTTTCTTCTTCAAGAAAATGCATTTAAATATACAAACAGATAAAGACTTAACAAATTCTATAATTAACTTCAATATAAATTCTGAAGTCCCAATTAGTATTTTTAGTGCATCCATAACAGGCCCTAATCAAAATACTCAACAAGTTCCTCTGAACTATATTGATATACAAAATTTTAAAGGAAGTTACACACCAACCATAGATGGACAACACACCATTTCTGTAGATGCACAAGACTATCAAGGAAATTATTTATCTGGCACAAGCTCATTCATAGCAGACCTAACAAGCCCAAATATAGAAATACAAATTAACGACAAAACTCTTACCTTAACTTCTGATGAAAACATTGACTCCAGAATTGGTGTTTCTACACAAGTAAACGAAGAATATATTAATTTTCCACGTATGGGCATTGATAATAATGATAAAATCTACATAAATCATATAGAGAGTGAAGGTTCAGGATTCTACTGGGAAAATTATCTTATAAACAGACCTCTAAACAATCTTAATGACGAGAATATGGTTGTAAACGGACCTGACTTATTATCTACAATTGTACAAGAAGACCCCACAAGATATTGGGGAACCTCTCTTTCAGTATATGATAATTGGTTATTTTCTGATTCAAATAATGAATTATACTCGATATTCAAATATGTAACTAATAATGGCTTTTGCGGTATTGAAAGAGTGGGGCTAAGAAAACTCAATAAAGTTTCAAATACTTGGGAAATTGTAAATGATAATATATTGGATATAGATGTTTGTGAAACAGATACAGTTATGTGTGCAAATCCTTCAGCTTATCATGATTATTTTTGCTGGGCTGAAAACGATAGATTTAGTAAATACATAGAAAATCTTCAAGTAATCCAGGACAATAATGATAATTTCTATTTATTCTGGACAGGGCCAGAATCCATGAATAAATTTTCTAATACCAGATTTTCTAGAAGTGGATCTTTTGTAAGATATGTAATGTATACATTTAATAATGAAGATACAATTTTCCTCAATGAAAATAGTTATTATAAAATAATTGATAAAAACGGTGTGATAGTAAAGCCAAAGACTTCTTTAGGCACATCAGGAGATTTAATTTCACAAACAATAGACACTGTTGTAATGGATAAGGAAAATAATATACACATTTTAATAGATGATAAATCAGTAATTTTAGATTATTCAGATCCAAACGAAAACTATGCAATTATAGATAATAATATACTTCATAGAACTATAGACACCAACACAGGAAGATTATCAGACCCACAACCAATAGAAACAGATGGTTATGAATTTTCTTTAGCAGTTGATAAAAGTAATAATATTTTTGGTGTTTATACAAACGAAGCATGTTATCCAACAGATCCATATTGTCTTTGGGGACAATTATATTATGGAACACTAAACCTCCAAACCAACACTTTTGATTATTTAATGGAAGTCAGACCTTCTGGATGGGGCAATAATGAACATTGGATGGAAATCAACGAAGCAGGGAATATTATGATAATTTATCAAGATATAATTTCAAGCACTTCAAATTTAGGTTTACATTATTTATTCTATAATACAAGAACCGCATCTTGGGAAAGAGGTTTGTGGGGAGATGTTGGTTTTATTCCAAATGTTGCATCTGTTAAATCAGATTCTCATCAAAACATTTACTCCCTTTGGTATGGAGACCCACAAACAGGCCTGCACTACATAGGCAATGATGCTTTCATTAAAGGCTATATTAATTCTCCATTTGTTTTAGTTGCAGATGGAATTTCTAAAGAAATCATATCTATG
>NZAS01000004.1 GCA_002686195.1 Candidatus Pacearchaeota archaeon
AGAATCAATACTTATTATGCTTTTGGAAGCAATCCCTACAGTAAACGGGTCTACCGCCTTCGGTTGGTTTGAATGGGACTTCACATTCTTTCTTGCATTCTGCGCATGTGGCTTTGTGCATTTGTCTTGGGCCGCTATTAAAATTGTTTCTTCTGAAGTTTCCGCCACCACCGCCTCCTTGGCCTCCACGATTACCACCAAATCTATTTCTTCCAGGTCGGCCTCCGCCGCCACGATTTCCACCGAATCTTGATCCTCCTGAGCTTCCGCCTGAACGATTATTGCTAAATCTACCTCCAGAACCACCTTGTCTAGGTCTTCCTCCACCAGAACCTCCACGGTTGCCACCAAATCTATTTCCTCCTGGACGACCACCTCCTCCGCTAGGTCTAGGTCTACCACCTTGACCTCCTGGTCTTGGTCGGCCCCTTGGTCTATCTCGATTTCCTCCGCTGTGTTCCATATTGAGTTCAACTTTATTCGCTATATAAAGGTATGCAAGATTAAATATTCCACAAATCCAAGATAATTCCAATTATTAATGCGAGGGCTGAGAGGATGAAGATTACGGCTGAAGTGAGTTTTGCTTTTGAGGTTGCGTTCGAGCGTACTAGGTATTCGAGGGCTTGTTTTTGTTTTCCTTTTATTTCTTTTGATTGTTTTATAACTGAGAGGAGATTGTTTTCTATTGCTAATTTGGATCTTTTGTTTTGGAGATCATATATGTAGGCGAAGTATAATATGAAACCGATTGTTCCAATATACCATGATATTTTAACCCAGAGAGGATTGTAGAAGTTTAAGATGATGATTATTCTGTAAGCTATTGTTGCTATTATGCCTATTATTACGAAAGTCCACATGACGGATCTTGATTGGGATTTTAGAAGTTCTTCCATGTAGTGATTAATTTATTGTCTTATAAAAATGCTTCTGCAGGCAATATAAATTTATATATAGGTTAAGGGCTTTTGATTGTTATGGCAGGAGAGGGTAGATTTGGAAAAGGGGGAATGATTTTGATTAATTTAATTAGGGGTGTTTTGGTTTTGGCTTTGATTATTGGGATTTATCAAGGAAGGCCTTTGATTTTATATTTGTCTTTGGCTTATTTGATTCTTACTTTTGTTCCTTCTCTTATTGAGAAGTATTTTAATGTGAAATTGCCTGCTAGATATGAGTTGATGATAATTCTTTTTGCTTATGGGAGTTTGTTTATTACAGAAGTTAGAGGGTTTTTTGCTGATTTTTGGTGGTGGGATGTTTTGTTGAATTTTCTAGCAGCAGTTGCTTTGGGTTTGATTGGTCTTACTGTGCTTTATGTTTTATATAGAGATAAGAAAATAAGTGCTAGTCCCTTTGTTATTGCGGCTTTGGCATTTAGTTTTGCTGTTTCAATGGGCACACTTTGGGAGATTTTTGAGTTTACCTTGGATGGAATTTTTGGTTTTAACTTACAGAAATCGGCTGTGGATACAATGAAAGATGTGCTTGTAAATGCTATTGGAGCTTTTTTAGTTTCGGCTGTTGGATATTCTTATATTAAAGAAGGAAGGATAGGTATTTTTAGTGGTGTTGTTGAGAGGATGGTTGTTAAGAATCCGAAGGTTTTTGGTGTTAGAGAAAGGGAAAAGCCTGGGAGCCAGGTTCAGGGATTGATCAAGAAGGGTGAGCATAATCAATTGGAGTTTAAGTCTTCTCTGAGGACGAATTTACATACTAAGGAATTTGATAAGAGGATTGAGCATTCGGCTTTGAAGACTGTGGCCGCTTATTTGAATTCTGAAGGGGGGACTTTGCTTGTTGGTGTGAAGGACGATGGAGAGGTTTTAGGAACTGGGCATGATATGTTTCCTAATAAAGATAGTATGAATTTACATGTTACTAATTTGATTAAGAATCATATTGGGAATGAGTTTTTGCCATTTATTAATTATGATTTGATTGAAGTTGATGGGAAAGTTGTTTTGAAAGTTGATTGTAAGAAGAGTGATAAGCATGTGTTTTTGAAGATGGGAGATGAGGAGGAGTTTTTTGTTAGGAATGGGCCTTCAAGTGTAAAGTTGGGGGGTCGAGAGCTTGTTGACTATATACATAATAATTTTTTGACTGGAGGAGATTAGATAATTTTAAATATAATTATTTGATAATTTAATTATGAATTTTTCACGTTATGATGACCCTGATAGGGCTGAAAGAATATTTGCCGTATATTGTCCTGAGATGGGGGCCTTTGGTAAAGTTGGATTTGATGATGCTTCTGTTGCTGTTGCTACAAATAGAACTTGTGAGGAACTTGATTTGGCTTTGGACGAACTTTTTATTGAAAGAAGTGTTCCTATTTGTGGCTCTCGTTCTGGACCATTTGACCCTGATTCTGGAGGACTCCATTCTGTGGCTTATAATCGATGGGAAGATTCTAGATGATTTTAGATAGCTTTAAATAAGGTTATTTTCTTGAGTTTGTGTGTTAGGATAGGTTTTGGCTTATTCTTGGCGCGGACAGAGAATTTGCTTTGCAAATCTCTGGCTCCACAACTCTTACGAGTTGAGGATAAATAAATGAAATGGATAGTGTAAGGAGGATAAATGGGAAACAAACTTTACGTAGGTAATTTACCTTTTAGAGTAGAAGACAAGCAATTCGATGATGGAGATCTTAATAAGCTCTTTTCAGAATTTGGCGAAGTCACTGAAGCTGCAGTAGTTACTGACAAGTTTTCAGGTAGATCTAGAGGATTTGGTTTTGTTACTTTTGCAAACGATGAAGATGCGCAAAAGGCGATTTCAGCTATGGATGGAAAAGAAGTCGGCGGAAGAGCATTAAAAGTTAACGAAGCAAAGCCTAGAGACGATGAAGGCTCTGAAGGTAGAGATTAATTAAATTAATTAATCTCTCAAATTTTTTATTTTTTTATTTTGTATTTTCTTGTAGCGCCCTTATAGAATTTAGGACTCTGATATCCGGGGATAGGATGTAGACGTGGTCGTCTGGGGAGCGTAGGGCGCGGAAGATTCTTTGAAGGAATTCTCTATGGGCTTTGTCTTTGTAGAATTCCCAATAATGTTCTGGGTGTGTCTTTTGAAGGATTTTCCAAAAAGTGTCTTGGACGTTTGGGTTTGGGTATTTTGTGAAGATTATTGAGTTGCATGTTTGTTTTGGGAAGTCAACTCCTCTTGAACATTTTGTTGAGAATAATGTGCTTGAAAGGCCTTTTTTGAAATTGGAGACAGAAAGGCCTGTTTTGTCTTCACTCTGTTTGGCACGAAGGGTTTCTGATGGCGTTAGGTTTGGAAAGTCGAGGGATTCATCTTTTGATGGTAGGTCTTTGTATGCGTTTACATGGATGAGAGTTGGAAGAACTGATTTTTCTAGAGAGGTTGACAGGGCTAAGAGGTAATCTTCTCTTGAATGTGCGTTCGATGAAAAGTTTGAATATTTACAGTCGAACTCTTTTCCTGTTCTGATTATTTCGATTGCTCCTTGATTGAGGATTTCGGCTTCTACTACTTTGTAATCTGAGATTCCGAAAATATGTTTTAAGACATTGGATGAATGGAGAGTTCCTGACATGAATATTAATGCCTTTGTTTTATTCATTAGCTCTTTTACTTTGGCTGAGAGGTTTGTGCTTACTATATTTGCGTAGATATTGTCGTCTTCTTTTTTGTAAGTTAAGTATGCATCTTGCAAAGAAGACTCGAAATTCTTAGCTATCTCCAAGGCTTTGTTTGAATAATTTAGTTCATCAACGAGGATTTCGGCTTCTAGGTCTTGGTTTTTTGCTAATTTGTTTAAGACAGAGAGGATTTTTGTATCTTTAATGTGGAAAATTTGTGAGGGGTCTATGCCTAATGCTTTTTTGTTTTTTTCTTCGAGGTTTATTAAATCTATGATTTCGTTTATCTCGTCTGCGACTGATTGCTTTTCAGGCATGAGTTGTCTTAATGCATTTGAAAGGAGAGTTAGGTTTAGGGAGTCTTGTTCGAAAAGGCTGTCTAGGAATTCATCGGCTTCGTCGATTACATCTATTTCTGTTAAGGGTTTTCTTCCTATTGATAGTTCTGATTTGTATTTTGCTGAGTTGAAGATTGTTACGTCTGCGTCGAAGTAGGCGAGATGTTGATCGTAGTAAGAGCAGCCGGGTTTTCTGTGGTAGAAGATGTATTCTCTGTTATCGCAGCCGAGGTATTTTCTTTTTTTTGAGTCAGAGAGTTGTTTTAGTTCAATACTTGCTGGAATAATTGGGCTCCAGTATGGATTTGAAGGAGCGATTGAGATTCTTTTTAGAGCTTTAATGTCTGGGACGTTGGTATTTGAGATGAAAGGGTTTTCTTTGTAGAATTCTCTTAGTTTATATGAGTTCTTTTCAGTTATCTTTATATTTTCTGGGAGTTCTTGGGAGGCGCAGGATATTCCTGGGAGAATTAGGGAGTCATGATTGTCTCGGCCTGTGATCATTGCTATTTTCATTTTTTGGCCGTTTGATTTTTTAATGTGCTTTTCTTTTAGGTAATCGTCTTCGTATTGTTTTTGGAGGGTTTTTACTGGGACAACGATTGAGGTTTTTCCTAGGACTCTTGCAACATTTAATGCTATGGCGGATTTTCCTGTTCCGCAAGTTCCGTGTAGGAAAATTATTTTTGTTCCGTTTTTTATTAGGTTGCAGACCTCTGCGACAATATCTTCTTGGGTTTTGTTGTTTGAGAATTTTAGGGGGGCTAGGGCTTGGGTTTTTGAATGTAGATTCCAATGGGATTGTTCGAAGATATCTTCTATTTCTTCTGAGTCTTTTTGTAAGAATTCTAATGAGGCTGAGGTTTTTAGGTTTTTATTTATGTTTGTTTTTTTTGAGGGTTTACTTACGAATTGTCCATCTACTCCTATTAGTTTTCCGTCAGAATCGAATTGCATCCTCTTCATTTTAAGAGCTGGAAAAGGGAGTATAAAGAGATTTCGGAGATCTCTAATTCTCCACTTGGAATGTAGCACAGTTAGATCCAAATGGAGAATAAAAGTTTTTGTTTACTTTGTTTGATAAAACTTTAAATATTGTTAACGATAGTTAACTTTATGAAAATCAAAAACTATAAGAAAACAGAGAGGTTTGAAGTTTGTAATTGTTGTGGCAAGGCATTTACTGCAGAGGAAAATATGGAAAAGGCATTTCATGATGCCAAGGTTCATCCTTGGACACCCCAAAGTCCCAAACCAAATATACAAGGACTTTGCGGTCATTTGGAAGAGAATGAAGATTGTAAAGGTTACTTTGAGATACAAGTGAAAGGAGGGCGAAGATGAAAGTTACAATTTATTCAACTCCTGATTGTCCATGGTGCAAGAAGGTGAAGGAGTTTTTGAAGGCGAATAAAGTTAGTTTTAAAGATATTGATGTTTCCAAGGACCAGAAAGCTGGGCAGGAAATGGTTAAGAAGTCTGGGCAAATGGGAGTTCCAGTTATTGATATTGACGGGACAGTTATTGTTGGTTTTGATGAGGAGAAGTTGAAGGGGGCTTTGGGAGTTAAGTAAGTTCCTTGTTATTTTTTCTTTTGAACTTACCTCTTATTAAATGGAAGGCTAGGCGTCCGTCTTTATGTTTTATTGATGAGCCTATGACCTCTCCGCATTTGCATTTTAGATTTTTTAAATCTGAAGGTTGTTTTATATCAGGGTTTTTTTGTAAGCCTGCATATTTTTTTGGAGATATGATTCTGTTTAGATAGCAACGCTTTAACCAGCCTGGACCGTCCTTTTGATATACAAATATTAAGGAACCACATTTCATACAGGAGACGTTTATTATTTTGGCTTTTCCGCCTCTTTCTCTTAGGTATTTGTCTTTTTTCATACTTGGATTAAGATTAGTAAGTTTAAAAAGTATGTTCATGTTTGTAGTTTTGCCAGGGTGGCGGAGCGGTCTAACGCAATAGTCTCGAAAACTATGTCCTTACGGACTCGCAGGTTCGAATCCTGTTCCTGGCGTTTTTATTGTTTTTGAAAAGATTTTTAAAGGGTAATTATGAGAGTTCTTCATGTCATATGATAGAAACCAATTGATGGAATACCTCAGAGATGAGCAATTTGTAGATAGATCTAGCTTGAGCGTTGTGGATTTAAGAGAGAGTATACATGGAAAGACTGTGAAGGAATGGGTTGATGAAGCAGGTGAGGAATCTAGGGAGGGATTTGAAGGCCAGGAAAGATTTTATGGTATGATGGCCCAAGACATAGGAAGTCATAATTTACCTTTATTTGAGTTATTTAAATCTCAGATGTACCCAATTATTGTTTGGGGCATTGATAATATACTAAGAAATGGAATAATGCGAGGTGATAGGGTCTTAGATATTGGATGTAGTACTGGATTAGAATCTGTATTTATTGGAAAAATGGTTGGCGATACTGGAGAAGTATATGGTGTTGATATTGTTCCAGGTTTTTTAGAGAGAGCTAGAGTTAGAGCAAGAAGGAGAAATTTGGGTAACGTACACTTTTCAATAGCTAATAGAGATAGACTGCCTTTTGATGATAATTATTTTGATAGTGCCGTGTCAGTGTGTTCTTTTACCGAGGGAGATACCGAATGCTATGGGCCAGATGGACAGTATGTAATTAATCATATTTTAGGTGAGCGTGCAAAGGAGTGGCACAGAGTAGTGAGAACTGGAGGAAAACTATTTGTAAATGAACCATCAGATCCTAGATTGCAAGATTATGATAAATCTAGAATTAGTGGTTTTTTTCAATATGCAGGTTTTGATGTAGAACAAGTTATTCAAAATGGTCCAAGGAAAATATTTGATAATGGGGAATCTAGTTCTGTAATAAGTGTGATTGCTAGAAAGGTTTAAACGAAAATTTTAAAAACTTAGGTTAACACTGAATTCTATGGTACGAGAATAAGTTACTTCGTGGACGTATTGTCTTAGTCGGGCTTTTACACATTTCTTTGAGGCTTTTTGTGAAACTTTAAATAAACTAAATCGTTTAATGGTTTAAGAGGTGTATAATGTTTCATAAGCTTTCATCATCATTTGTGTCTTCTGGTTCTTCAGAATCGATTTCGGAGTCAAGTTCAATGGGCCTTTTTAATTTATATGATTTATCCGGACCAGAGGCTATTGCTCCTTCATTTGGCATGATATCCATAAGTGAACCAGATATATAAACGTATTTAAACTTTACGAAAAACTCCAAAATGGCGGAAAAAAACAAGAAAAATAAAGAATATGACATTGATTTTAAGAGAAATCTTAGAATGTGGTATGAGCTTGCTAAGCCGTATAAATGGCATTTAATTGGCTTAGTCCTGACAGTTTTAGTCGTAGCTACAACAAGAGTTGCTGATAAATTCTTATTTAAGGTATTAATTGATGATGGTGCTAAATATGCAAGTGGGGGTTTATTAGCTAATGCTTTCATAAAGGTTTTATTAATTTTATTAGTAGTGTATTTTTCTATTTTAGTTATTAAAGTTGTTGGAAATTGGATTAAGTTACATATTGCAAATAGATTTTCATCTAATATCATGCGTGATTTGAAGAGTAAATATTTCAATCATATCATTCATTTAGATTATGAGTTTCATACGACTAATAAAACAGGTAGTTTAATTTCAAGATTAAACAGAGGATCTTGGGCTCTTGATGGTTTGACTGATTTCTTCATATTTAATGGAGCGCCTTTGGTTCTTCAACTTGCAGTAGCAGCTATTTCAGTATTGTATTTTGACATACTGTCAGCGGTTACAGTAATAATAATGTCAGTCTTGTTTATTTCATATAGTCTAATTTTAATTAATAAACAAAGAAAGTTGAGAGTAATAGCAAATGAGGCTGAAGATGTTGAAAAGGCAAATATTAGTGATGTGTTCACAAACATAGATTCTATTAAGTATTATGGGAAAGAAGAAAGAGTTAAGAAATATTTTGCAAAATTGATAGAAGATACCAAAGAAAAATTTAAGATTAACTGGGATTATTTTAGATGGTTGGATTCTGGGCACGGTATAATAATTGGACTGGGATTATTCTTTTTGATTTATTTCCCATTGATTAGATTCTTAGATGGAGAAATATCTCTAGGTACACTTGCATTTCTATATGCGGTTTTTGCAACATTAGCTGAGCCCCTGTTTAGTTTTGTCTGGGGAGTTAGAGAATATTATGAGTCAATGGCAAATTTGCAAACGTTATTTGATTATAGCAATTTCAAAAATAGTATAAAGGATAAGTCAGATGCTCCGGATTTAAAAGTTAAGAAAGGAGAAATTGAATTTAAGAATGTAGACTTTGCATATTTTAAGAAAACAAGGGCTGTGCGCGATATCAATTTGAAAATAAATCCTAATGAGAAGATTGCTTTGGTTGGACATTCAGGATGTGGAAAAACAACTTTGATTAAATTGTTATACAGATTTTATGATGTCAATTCTGGACAGATTTTGATAGACGGAAAAGATATTAAAGATTTTAAGCAAGAATCATTAAGGGGAGAATTAAGTATTGTGCCTCAAGAAGCTGTTCTTTTCGATGATACAATTTATAATAATGTTAAATTCTCCGACCCTGGTGCGACGAGAAATGAAGTAATTAAAGCGATGAAGTTTGCACAGTTAGATAAATTTGTTAATAACTTACCTAAGAAAGAGAATACTATAGTTGGGGAAAGAGGGGTTAAGTTGTCGGGCGGGGAGAAGCAGAGAGTTTCAATTGCTCGGGCTATTTTGGCTAATAAGAAAGTTCTTGTTTTGGATGAGGCGACTTCGGCTTTGGATTCACAGACGGAGCACGAGATTCAAAGAGATTTGGAGAAATTGATGAAAGATAGGACTTCTATTATTATAGCGCACAGACTTTCAACAATTATGAAAGCAGATAAAATCTTGGTTTTAGATAAAGGTAAAATTGTTCAAGTAGGGAAACATAAAGATTTAATTAGGAAGCCTGGAATTTACAAGCAGCTTTGGAATTTACAGAAGGGCGGGTATATTAAGTGATGAATGCTGAGTAGTTTTAAATATCTGCTATTGTTTAGTTATTTATGAAGAAGAGCTATTGGATTGTTGGTATTATTGTGGTTTTGATATTAGTTGTTCTTGGGTTTAATGTTGGGGAGAGGGATTTAAAGATAGAGGTGACGGATTTTGAGAGTTGTATTGCGGCCGGAAATCCGGCTATGGAGAGTTATCCTAGGCAGTGTAGGGATCCTGTTACAGATCAGACTTATGTTGAGGTGATTAATGAGGATCCTAGGGAAGAAGAGAGGAATTATTGTGATGAGGCAAGTAGGGAAGGGGATGTTTGTATTGCTTTGTATGAGCCTGTTTGCGGTTGGGCTGGTGAAGATATTAATTGTCTTGTGTGGCCCTGTGCTTCTACTTATGGTAATAGTTGTGAAGCTTGTCATGACGAGAATGTTGATTATTGGACAAGTGGGGAGTGTCCTAGTTAATTAGAAACGTTTAAAAAGGTAATTCTTGGGGTTTAATTATGACAATGAGTATGAGCATGAATATGAGCAGGGATCCTGTAAGAAATAGCATTTTGGGAGATTTAGTTAGAGAGACTTATAGATTTATTAATGAAGGTGATGGGTCTTCTGGTCATGAAGTAATAAGTCCTGTTGATGGGTATAAACCAGTTAGAGCAAGGGATTTTTTTATAAAATATGGAGATAATAATTTTTTAGTTGCGTTTGAGAGATTACCTTTTGATTTAAATGTTAAATCTGTTCTTACAAGAGGACCGAGGGTTTTGGCTGAAACTACTCAAGTTGATATTGAAGGATGGAGAAATGCTTTAAGGGAATATGGGGCTGAAGCGGAAATTCCAGAAAATGTTAAGAGTGCAAGATATGATGGAAGTATTGTAGTAAAGACTCACACTGAGAATGTTGCTAGACTTCCTGAATTTGATATGAGAACTTTATTGAAAGTACAACCGCGATATGGTACTCATCAGTGGAATGTTGCTTTGGAAGCTATGGATTGTTTAGATAATGGAAGTGCCTATGATGCTTCTAGAAGTGATGTTGGTCAAGACGAGGAAGAGTTGGTAGAGATTCCAGATTCAATGAATATGTCGCAAGAAATGAGAATGGAGATGCGACAAAAGATGCAGAGACTTTTAAATAGAGTTCAAGTTCCAATTTTATCTATGAGACTTAATCAATATAATATTGCACGAAGGGCTTTGGGTGCGAGAGTTTTGAAAATGAATAATGCTCAATTGGATGCACTTATAAGAAATGTTACAGGATCTTAATTATCCTTTCCAGTTAATCAAAGGCAGAATNTGNTTNAGNATTTTNACACTNGCNNTTTGNGCTTNCATNACTNNNTNNAGNTNTTTGTANGCATCTGGGGCTTCGTCCAGGGTTTTTTGAGATACATTTGATGTAATGTTTTTCATGTCTTTTTTGAAATCAGACATTGTGATTTTTTGTTTTGCTTCTGTTCTTGAGAGAGCACGTCCTGCTCCGTGGCTGGATGAATGCAGGAACTTTGGGTTGCCCTTGCCTTGTACTAGGTAGGATCCATCTCGCATGTTTCCTGGGATTACTCCACGTTCTCCTTTTTTTGCAGGGGTTGCACCTTTTCTGTGGATGTAGGATCCGCGTTCAGGGATTGCGTGGTTGTGGTTTTTATTTACCCACAATGTGGATTTGATTTTGGTTTTTGTATGATATTCAATTTCTTTTATCACTGAATTTGCGATTTCTAATCTGTTTAATAGTGCATATTCTAAGCCGAAGTCAAGAATGTTTAGGTATTCTTTTCCTAAGTCAGAAGAGTCTTCTAGGGGGAATGTTTTTTCGTAGTCTGTTTTTGATTCGGAGGCGTGGATCATATATTTTTTTGCTACTGTGTGGCCTATTCCTCTTGAGCCTGTGTGGATTATTAGCCAGATTTCTTCTTTGTTTTTTTCATTGAAGCCGAGTTCGATGAAATGGTTTCCAGAGCCTAAAGTTCCTAAGTGTTTTGGGGCTACGCTTTTTAGGTAATTAAGAATGTTTTTATCATATTCTTTGGATTGGAATTTTTCTAGTATGGAGTTAAATTTTTCTAGGATTTCTTTGGAAACCTTATTGGATTTTTTATGGATGTGGCCGAGTCCCATTGGGACTGCTCTTAAGACTCCTGAGTAGATTTTCTTTTTGTTCTTTTGGATTTTTTCTGCGAGATTGGTTGCGGAGAGTTTGACTGCAATCATTCCGCAGCCGATATCAAAGCCGACCCAAGCGGGCACTATATTGGATTTTGTTACTAATACTGAGCCGATTGGGGCTGCGTATCCTTGATGTGCGTCTGGCATGAGTGCTGCTGCTAGGACAAAGGGCTCTTTATAGCAATCCTCAAATTGTTTTAGTGCTACTGGGTCTTTGTCAATTGAGTGATTGTAGATTCGCTTTTTCATGTTTAAGGGAAGAGGAGAAGATTTAAAGATTCTTCGGATCTTTAACTCATTCACTAAAAGTGAAGATTTATAAACTTTACAAATGAGATGAATGTATGAGCAAGAAAATCATTATTGTTGCTGTGATAATTTTGGTTGTTCTTGTAGGGTATTTTATGATGGCAGATAATACAGAAGGAAAAAAAGTAAAATTGGAAACTTCGAAGGGAGATATAGTTATTCTCTTGGATTCCAATATGCCAATCACTGCTGGTAATTTTGAGAAACTTGTTTCTGAGAAGTTTTATGATGGTGTGATTTTTCATAGAGTTATTCCTGGATTTATGATTCAAGGCGGGGATCCTGATGGAACTGGAATGGGTGGGCCCGGATATTCAATAGAAGATGAGTTTGTTAAGGGAAGTTCTAATGTTAGGGGGACTATATCTATGGCGAATTCAGGACCTAACTCTGGCGGAAGTCAGTTTTTCATTAATGTTGTTGATAATACTATGTTAGATTGGGATAAGGAGCCCGCTTCTAGTAAGCATCCTGTCTTTGGGAAAGTTATAGAAGGGATGGATGTTGTAGATGAGATTTCTAATGTTGCTAAAGACAGCGGGGATAAGCCGTTGGAAGATGTTGTTATAATTAAGGCTGAAATTTTAAGTTAACTTTGTTTCACACAGATTTATAAAGATAGTTTTTTTCGTTGAGATCTAGGAGTAAATTCTCATGAGTTTTGATCATAAATTGGCAGAGCGATTTGAAACAGCATTAGAGAAAGCTGGAGATAGACTTGTCTTTCCTGATATTAGTGCTGTTAGGCCAGCAACACCTAAGGGGCTGGAATATTTTGGAGGAGCTCATGATACTTTGAATTATTTGGATGTTTTGGAGAAATTGAATCGTGAGGAGGAGAGTGTTGTTTCCACATTAATTCAAGGATCTAGAGATTATTTTTCTTTTTTCTTTGGAGATTTTTTGCAGAGGCCAAATGTGTTTTTGGCTGAGGCAACTGTTAAGGAAATGTTGAGTCTTTCTAATTATGGAAGTCATGAACAAGTGGATTCTGCTAGGGTTGAGATTGCAAATTCTCTTTTAGATCATATGGTTTTAATTCCTAGAGAGAAGATTGTGAGTTGTCCGGCTACAGGTGTTCTTGATAGTTTTGTTCCTAAATTAGAAGGAGTTGCTAATGAGACAGATGCTGAGATATTTAGAACCGGGATCGAGTATGCTGTTGATCAGAAAGAGGGAGGGGTTGAATTTTGGAGTAGAGATTGGGACTTTGCAAATCTTGTTGATGTTTATAGGGAAATTCAAGAAGGAGATGTTACTTTGCCTAATGCATATAGAAGAATGGCTTACTCTGAATTTGGAAGAAATACTAAGGAAAGAAAGGGTTTGAAAGTTACTACAGAGGCTGTGGCTGCTTAATTGTTATTACTTGTTTATAGTTACAAATGCAAAGGTTTTTAAATCAAGGATTTTAGGTGGAATCATGAATTATAATTTGAAAGATAGGCATGGAAAGGTGATTGAACAATTTAGTACTAACAGGCCTTACAGAAGAATTACGCTAGGTGAGCTTAGAGAAGCGAAAAGGGAAATGCGCACTGTACCTACAAGGCAAGTGATATCTCCACCATTATCAGGAGAATCTTTACAAAGAATTTATGACGATTTTGAAAGGGAAGAGCAAGAGGATATGCAACCACAATCTGGAAATAGAAGTTATATTGGAAGATTTCTTAAGTGGTGTAATATTTTTAGAACAAGTTAGGTTTTGGAAATAGTTATAAAGTTTGATTTTATGTTTTAGTGATGAGAGGTTTAGTTATTTTGTTGATTGCTGTTCTGATTGTTCTTTTGGTAGTTGGGGCTTATTTTGTTTA
>NZAS01000005.1 GCA_002686195.1 Candidatus Pacearchaeota archaeon
ATAATTCATTAGAGTGAGATGTTAAATTTTTGCCCGAAGCTATTTAATAGATTGTTTAAAAAGAAAAAGGAGGAGCCGATGTTTCATGCTGCTGTTGCCATAATATATAATGATAAGAATGAAGTATTGCTCCTCAAGAGAAGCGATGATTGTGAATCTTATCCTGGGCATTGGAACTTCCCAGGTGGTGGGCCGGAGAACGACGAGACTCCCGAGCAATGTGTATCGCGAGAAGTCTTTGAAGAAACATCTCTTATGATTAAGCCGGAAGACTTTTACTTCCTTGATATATTAGAGAAGGAAGGAACCGATAAACATATTTGGTTCTTTATTTACGAAGGGGCTGCGGACAACGTAGAGATTGATGAAGAAAGCTCTGAATATAAATGGGTTAAGACCGCTAAGTTATCAGAATATAAAATGATTCCAACCCCTGATTACTTACTGAAAGTCATAAGTATTTGGGGCGGCAACATTAACTGATGTTAAATTTTTGCCCGGGAATTATTAATTCCAAAAGAATAAAAGCATTTCTATAATTACAATAGAGCTAAAAAAAACTATAGTTCCCCGAGGCAGCTTCATATTATGTTGTTGATTATTAATAGTATGTGAAGTTTTTGCCCGGGGTGGGCCGTTAGATCTCTATCTAACGCCGCTTAAATTTTATAGTTCCTACCTGGTACTGCTGAACTTTGCATTGCTCTGGCATTTAAAGTCTTTTAAAATTGATGACTGCGGCGCCTTTAGAAACGAAGAAGGCTTAAATAAATATTTAATAAACTATTAAATAAACATCTAAGGTTTCTTAAAACTCATGTCAGTTGGGAGCTCTTAGTTTTAGCAGGCATCTGATTTTTTGTATTCCGTTTTCTTATCGGTTATACTCTCTCGTAGGGCAAACGCCCCACAGTCCAACCAACCCCGAAAGGAAAAAACAAAATGAGCAAAACTGCTATTTTCGAATCTGATAACACTGAGTCTCCGATTCAGACTATTCGCCAAACCATGCAGGTTTCCCTGAATGATGGTGGTGATGCGGTCGTTTCTTTTGCCACTAACCGTGGTAAGGGTAGTGGTCGGCAGGAAATGAGTGTCTCTGACTTCCGTGAAGTCGTTGAGACCCTTCAGCATTACGCTGATAACGGAATCTCTGAGCGTGAGGAAGCACATCTTTCTCCGGCAGATACCATCCGTCAGACCATCGCTCTTGAAGATGGTACTCTCTCCTTCCGTACTCGCTCGGGTAAGGGTGCAAAGCCCGCTCGTATCCCCCTCGCACAGTACGAGGAAGTCGTTGAGCTTCTTTGTGGTACGGTAGATGCAGTTGAAGCGGCTGGTATGTCGCTGGCTGGTTCCGCCTCTGATGAGAGTGAGGACGCCCCTGCTCTTGAGGATAGTGAGCCCTCTTATGAGGACGAAGCTGACCTCGATAGTGATGAGGATGACTTGGACGACGAGTAGTCGCCAAACTCAATTAGAAGTTATGAGTTAAAACAAAAACTTCCAAGTGGGTGAAAGGCCCACTATTTAACTAAGAGTTTCATTATTAAACAATTAATTGGTTAACACTATTAAGCCCCACTCTATATTGCTTAGAGTGGGGCTTTTTTATTCTAGATGTCAAATTTTTGCCCGAACATGTTTGATACAGCATCAAACATGCCGGATAACTTAATACTTAAACTGCGAAGGCGAATAGTCTTCACACTCATGTGCCGCAATAAGAGACAGAATAGTATGATGCACGTCCGTGCGTGTAGCATCCGCCGGGACGTTAGCACTATGATTGTATCTATTCATACGTCCTTCCGCGATACGTCGCCCAGTGACCTTCGAGAACTGATCTCTTGGACAGCAAAAGGCTGCTCCAAAAACAACATTCTTAAAATCACGCGTGCGCTTGTAAGCAAGCGTTACATCATAGTCGGGGGTCCGGTAATAAAAATAAGAAGTATCGTACCACATATTATCTCCTAAATAAGTGGGGTAATTTCTGCTGAGTCAGCATCGTGAACAATCAAGTCGTTAATCCATATTGTATCTCCAAAGGATACAATATGATGTTCATCATAATCAAGACAATTATAAATTTCCTTCAAAGATCCTTCTTCTTTCTTGACTTCAATTTCAGTATCTGAAAGAAGCCCCTCATATACTGCCTCTACAATTAGAACTTTCCTTCCATACTCTTCTTGCAAAGCTGGGGTCAAAAGAATTTCCATTAGAAACGAATCGCCAATATCAGGGGGAGGCTTCATTCTTCTTCCACCTTTTGAATTTGCTCAATAAGTTCATTTGCAACATCTCTCAATGCTTTGGCAATCGAATGTGCCTGCTTCTCTTCTGTGGGATTTAGTTCTGTAAATATACACTCATTGCCAATGGTGTCCCAAATGTGATTGAAAAATCCTTCATAAGTGTCTTTATCAATATCCATTCACTCTTCCTCGGTTGGGGTATAGTCGGGATGCAGGATCTCTTCCCCTCCCGGTAGTCTCAAAAAAGAATCGTCATGCATGTGTGTATGCACAAATACAGCGTCCTCGGGCATCGTAAGTTCTTCTGGAGCATAATTCATGGTCCTTCTTTCTGCCTCTTTGTCTTCCCATGCTTCATGGAATATATCTCCAGCTTTTGACCAACTGACGGGCTGCCAACCAGAGGCGGGATTCAATTCTGACTTCCATACGATTCGACTTCTTCCTTCTTCTCCAGGAAGAGGCTTGGAATAAGAGCCCTTTTCCGTATTCCACCACTCTCGAATTTCATCAACAGTAGTCTCTTTGCTTAAGAGTATAACCCAGCTCTCATAACCGTACTCTTCAGTCAGAAATACAAACATTATGCATCCGCTGTATCTACGAGGGACAAGGCGAGATCATTCATGAACGCTTCCGTGCCCGCATCTGTAACAGACACGTTCATCTTCTCCCCTTCTATTGTGATTTCTACAAACCCTAATTGATACAGTCTAAGCAACGATATATCAAGCTCTTCTTGAAAAGAATCTGTAGAGTTTTTGATTTGTTTCTCTAAGCGATTTACAATTTCTTTTTCCATTATTCCTCCTCCTCTTCTTCGATTGTCCATTCTTCTTCAGATTGCATTTCGCCATCATACCAAACTACTTGCCCAGCAAACCCCATTCCAGACTCACTATATTCTAATGTAAACTCAAGCTTAGGAAACTCTTGAGAAACATTGTTGAGCAATTCAACAGGCGGCCCCCAAGGTGTCATAAACTTATAGCACAAATACTCTGACTCTTCATCCAACAGGTCAACATCAGAAGCTCCCCACTTCACTCCCCAGTTAGCAGACTCCCATTCATATCCGCCACACTTTCTCTCTTCGCCTACTAACTCGCCAACTTCACGGGCTCTGTTGCTATCATAAGGGAAGCGTCTATAATCTTCTGGAACAGGCACAAGGGCATGAAAGGAAAGCTTGCTAATCTCACCCACATCGGGCAAAAGTTTGACTTGCGCTTTTATCCTAATATCATCATGCACTACCCAGTCACCTCCAAAAAAATCATTATAGGTTTGAATAGGTCCATTGGCCTTTCTTTTGAAGCGTTGCACTTCATCTTCTGGGCCAGCTACACGCAAAGTGTCATCACACCAGTTAGGCATTTTAGTTCTCGTCGTCTTGAAGGGATTTCGCAAAGTCTTTCATTTCTTCCGTTGCAGAAGAAACAGTTTCATCAATGTTGTCTTGTACTTTCTTGGCACTCTTTGGATTATCTATTGCCCACGCAAGCACGCAATAAAGNNNCAAACAGCCCANGCATATNTTTATCAATGTTTTCATTCNATTTCTCCATANTCTTCTNANTTNGNAANGTCTTGANNAAACTCTCTACACGAAATAGCNCACCCNCCAAGCTGAATAGACTTAGANCAAGCATACTGTGATGGNTCNCTNTCAATTCCGCCAAGCATGATAAAAGTGCCATGCTCGCAATCCATACACAACTGTGAAGACGGCCAATCATTTACCGTAAACGTATTGCTTTCGAGCCTCACTTTCTTTTGCAAAGCGTCAATCATATCAAGCCGCTTTCTAATTTGTGCGACTTCATCTTCAGTAAGCGTACACACACCTGCGTCTGTTCGCTCTATTATTTCGGCAATAGCCAAAGTCAACAAAGTATGTTGGAAGTGAAGGTCGAGTTCGTGGATATTCATTTTGTTCTCCTATCCGCTTGAGTCTTGAGACATAATATAATTACACTTTTCACATTCGTAAACATGATAGCACATACCAAAGTGACTAATACTTCGGTCCCGAGACTCCTTTTGAGAAAGCTCATTGTACTTATGGTCACAGCCAAACTTGAAGTATCTAACTTTTTTATCCCACCATTCATTGCTCATNGCAATNCCGGTTCCATCGTGAAAATGAAACAATCTTGCAGCAACCATTGGAGAGGACCGAAAAGAAGGAACCCCGTCTGTATTTGAATCATACATCTGACGGTATTCAACATGAGTTGGAGAGTAAGTAAAGAATTCACTTTGAGCAAACTCTTCAACATCAATCTCTCTCCATCCATCAGGAAAGAGATTGGGATGCAACCCTTTTGTTGCACAGTTGTCGGGAATCTNATCTGTATNAATAATCTTTTGCATTATAGTTCCATATAAANAGTNTGCGTGTGTGTGCTTACTTTGCAGGAGCCCAACGCTCATCCCGAGAAAAGATAAAACTCTGTTCCTTTTCTTCTTGCTTTTCAAGAATGTCCTTTGACCTCTCACTTCCAGCAATAGCCTTGTCTTTGTGGTATTGCGTCCTTTGAGACTTATTTATATCCTTTTGTGATGCTTCACGAAGCCGAGTAATCTCGCCTCCNTNNTCAAGAAACTCTTGAATCAAAGCAGACATTTCATCCTTAGTCATAACANACCTCACCAATTAGTTTAGAAGATTGAGATAGATGGGCCTTTAGTTTTCTTTGGCCCGCGAGACTTACCACTTTTTGTTTTCTTTTCTGGAGTATTGAATACAGAGCTACAAACGCCCTGCTCAATAGCCGCGTTTCTCAACATCGGCCAATGCCCAAGAGGAACATGACAATGAGCCCCACTAAACATATTATCACTTCTGCGATTTCCACTAATACCTATCCAGTATCCTCTTTCCTTATTAGAGGGAGGGCAGTAACGGTAAACGCATCCGTTGTGCTTTACATCAATCATGTCGGACCTCTGGCTATATAGACCTCATTTGGTCTACCACAGAATAACCGATAGGAATTTGGCGTGAAATAAATGCAAAAGGTTAGTCAATTCGCTTGACACTTCAGCTTTTTTACNAACTTATCTCGGNCCTNCAATNATAAATGTGAAGTTTTTGCCCNGNNGGNATTTTTTNGTATTCCANTTTCTTATCGGTTATATCGNTTTGTAAGCAAAGAGGATGTAGACACCCCAACTTGCAGGTTAGTCGGGGGAAGGGAANAAAGGGANAGACAANGCAAANAGGCGTTAGCCGAGGTTGTCACGAACATTAGCAAATGGTACCTACCGCTTCTGGTTCAANGGACNCTCCCNNCGGCTTCTCGTTTTGCAAACGAGCCGCGTTATCCCTCCCAACCCCCGGCTAATTTTTCGTATTTAGATTTCTTATCGGTTACTATCANACATCGNGAGGATGGTCCTCTCGGNAACCTCAAANCAGAAAGGCAAGAAAATGCAGAGCATCTTTAGCAACGAGCANAANGANAGCCCTGTCGCCACCATTCGCCAGACGATGCAGGTTTTCCTCGCAGACGATGGAACTCCNATGGTGTCGTTCGCCATGAATCGGGGCAAGGGAAGCGGAGCACAGGCTATGCCTGTNGCAGAATTCGCGGAGTATGTTTCGACTTTGGAATCGTTCGTTACTGACGGACTGCCCGAGGAAGAGNCCATCGAACGGTCGGCGGCTGAAACCGTCCGTCACACCATCAAGTGCGATGACGGAGTTATCTCCTTCCGCGTGCGGGATGGAAAGGGCGCAAAGCCCGCCAAGGTGAACGCCGATGAATTCGCGGAAGTGACCGCGCTTCTGTCCGAGACTGTGGAAGCAGTNGAGAAGGCAGGAGAGAGCCTGGAGTAAAGGCCGACTAAAGGACTCAAGTGAGGCGGGTAAAACCCCTCGCTTGAGATTCCTTTTGTTTGATATGTCAANTTTTTGCCCGAGNTGAAATAACATTCAGNNCACGCGCACGCACAAAATGTATACACAGNGTGTACNCGCGTGCAAAGTTTTTGCCCGAGGAGCACGCGAAGAAATTTCTTTAATTTAGTGCCGGCAGAGATCAGGAAATTTTAAGAACTATGATAGCGGAAATAATATGTTGATTAATAAATAATAATGAATAATACTAATCAGCGTATAAGCCGATAATGATATCCCGATTCCTATTTGGGCTAATTTATTTGGTAAGTATTTATTAAACAAATAAATACTCGGTAGAGATAATAATAGTTTAAAAAAAGTAAATCTTAACAAAGATTTATTAATTGGCTCAACCAATATTGGATTTAATTCATCTATCCCAAAAAAATAAAACCACACCATTGTTGCTACCAAGTCCAACAGAACTAAGAGCAACAATAATTTGGTGTGGTGTTTCTTAAAATAAATAGAATGACTCTCCATTATATAACAATGGTACTATATATCATTATATAATCTATTAGATTATATAATGGAGAGTTATTATGTGATTAGTCTACCCAAATAGAGACAGACGCTACCCCGGCGGCAACCCATAGGGATGCTATAACACCTGCTGCAACAAAAGCCATATTTCCTCCTTCTTCTATTTGTAAGGAACTCCTTACAACGCATGATAACTGATAGGAAAATCTTTACAAACAATTTGTATTTCCCCTATTGACAATTATGAAACGCTGGTTATACCATATGTAAAGTTTTTGCCCAAAAAGAATTTGCAATTATTTACTTGACACCAACGCAAAAAACCGTTATGTTTAACTAAGTTAAACATAACGGCATTAAAGGCTAATAGTAAAAATTGAATTGTTAAATTTTTGCCCTAAAAGTAAAACCCAAAGGTACTTTGTAATACCTTTGGGTTGAGTTTAAAAGACATATAAAGATGCGAGGGCAGGATTTGAACCTGCGGCCTTCGGGTTATGAGCCCGACGAGCTACCAACTGCTCTACCCAGCATAAAGAGTAGCAGACTATTGCACCCCCGGTCTGCAATCGGTCGCTACCTAAAATACTCTTTTGAGTATGATCGGTGAGTCAAGAAATTTTCGGTCAGATTTATATCCTCCTACTTTTCCTCGATAAGAGTGCTGGCCTTGGTTGCGTCAGCCAGCGCGGAGAACTTCAACCTGCATGAGTAATCATATCCGGGGGTGGACGTAGACGCTCATACTTCCTTACTCCACCTTATCTTTCGATAGCGGGAAGGGGGTGCTGTTGCCAGCATTGCCATTCTCTTTGGATTTACACAGTTTACTCTGCCCTGCCAGAATGGACAGGGACATTAGAAAAGGGAGGGTTTTAGCACATCTATCCCCTCTGTCTGTGACCACCAAGNCTNTCGACCTGTCCCCGTTNGGGTTAGGTGTATGCACACGGGTAANTAACACCCTGCACAGACTTNCTCCCTGTTCTTGCCCTTTGGAGGCGCTGAACAGCAAGCAATACTTCTGNNNNACNTTCTGTGCTCGATAGAGTAAGCTGTACACTTCCCCTCTCAATCACACGCTATCGTTCATCTCCTNGGTAGAGAATCCCAANAGCCCCTTGCNGGACGGCGAACCCGTTGCCAGTTTCGCCAGAGAGCCTTCTGNCTNCAGAAGTTACNTTCTGCCAGCTTTCGCCAGCTTACCAAGACTTTTTNNTANTNGNTTGCCCTTATCCCGTTTCCNCGATGAACATACAAGTNCGCAGATNCCTTCANCAGNANTCCNATGGTAGNACANNGGCTCATGNNTCCGGTCGCCAGATGATTTTCNAGGNTACTACNCCCCTTAACTCATCCCCCTTCACAGTTGGGCGGCAANGTGCGTGAACACNCCNTTCCCAANCAGGGTTCTCTCTATCTTCCGAAGAAGCCAAGGAGCCGGTAACTCCACCTTGGTTTTTTAGACCCGAGAGCNNGGGTCAATTTTNAGTTTTCAAAGATTCTTGCTTACAGAGNCATATAACTGATAAGAAAACAAAATTCAATTTTCTAAAAGCATTGCTCTATCGTGATTCTTATACTACCAGCCCCGACAGGAAGAATCAACCTAAATCGGGCAAAAATTTTACTTTTCCAATTCGCGGGCCAATTGAGCCCGCTCCTTCTTGGCACCCTTGCCTTTGCCTAACCTCTTATCAAGAAGTGCAAGCTGCTGCTTGGGTGTGCGCTTTGCGCGTTCTTCCGCAAGCTCATCCACTCGCGCTTTTAATTCGGCTCTCCGCTGAAAGCCTCTGTTGATGCCTCTTGCCATCTCATCCTCCTGTGTGCATGTATAACCGATAAGAAAACAGAATACAAATGCTCGGTAGACGTAACACACTGTGTAGTCGTTCCATGTCTGCCTTATTGGACAGCAACCCGGGCAAAAATTTGGCAGAGTACATCTCCCCGCTCTGCCAGCGGTATTGGCTTCGTCTTGATAGGCCGGGTGTCATCCTACATGCTGCCCCAACTCCAAGGCTCTCCGTCCAGCTTGCGCTGAAGTCTAACCTTGAATCCAAGGGCTTTGTGACCAGAGAGGGGCGCAAGTAGCTCAAGAGCATACTCAATCTCCTCTTTAGTCGCTCGACTCNGTAGAGCGGAGCGTGCGTAACCGTATACGAACTTGCGATGTTCTCGGGGATCGTTTGACAATTACTTTCTCCTATGCGTGTGCATATGTAGGGGGAATGTGGGGCACCTGTAAACCCGTGCCCCCCTGCGGTATAGCTTCTCTACTCGCCGCCCAACTGCTTCCCGGCAGACTCNACAGCATCGACCGTATCGCGCAGCAACTCCACCACCTCGGAGAAATCCGAAGTCGGAAGGCGGGCAGGNTTNGCACCCTTNCCGCTTCTCACGCGGAACGAAAGAATCCCATCGTCCTGCTTGATAGTCCGGCGAACAGTCTCGGACGGAGAAAGCTGCTCCTCCTCGGTAGACTCGGGGATGCCGTTGTCGGCGTACTCACCAAGAGTCTCGACATACTCGCGATACTCGGATACAGGCATAACCTGTGCCCCGCTGCCCTTGCCACGGTTGGTGGCGAAAGAAATCACGGGAGTCCCGTTATCGTCAAGCTGGACAGCCATCGTTGAACGGATAGTCTGGACAGCACTCTCATTGTGCTCGTTCGCAAAGATATTAGTTTTATCGCTCATTTCTACTCCATGCGGCATTTGGGTTGTGATTAGGATGCTGCCGCTGAAACATCATAACCGATAGGAAAGTGAAATACAAATTTTCGTCTATCGTTTTATTTTCTCTCTTGTCTCTTTCTCTCTC
Source organism: Candidatus Pacearchaeota archaeon (assembly GCA_002686195.1). The sequence goes on from NZAS01000005.1 coordinate 9,481, forward strand.
TCAAAGCAATATAACCGATAGGAAAACGAAATACAAAAAATCAGATGTTGTAAAATTTTTGCCCGGTGGTGGAACAGTTTTTCGTATTCTACTTTCTTATCGGTTATGATGCTTCATAAGGAGAATGAAATGTTCTGGATTGTTGAAAAGTCTGATGGAGCCATTATGGGGTTCGTGAATGGAACCCAAACACAAAATACTATGGAGGGACCATTCAAGTCTTATGACGATGCTATGAAAGCAAAACAGTGCTATCGACGCTACGGCTGCACATGGTACGCAATTGTGGAGTCTGATGAAAGACCAAAGAATTCAAGCAACGAATATGAATTTGTCGATGCTTATCACGAATTTGACGATGTGTAAANCTTTTGCCCGAATTGGGGGGAGTTGTGGCCCTCTCCATAGTATACAAAAGGCGGGACGCTGCTTGAGGCGATAACTACTGATTCTGTATAGAACAACCCTGTCGGGGGAAGATACCGACTATCGCCAGCCACACTTTAAAATTTGTATTCCACTTTCTTATCAGTTACTATACCTTGTAAGGAGAACAAAATGGACCTCACCCGAACTTCACCGATTACTGGAGTCACCTCTACAATCTTCATCGAGGGATTGACCCAAGAGATGATTGACCGCTGGAAGGCAGGAGAGATGATTCAAGATGCTTTGGCTGGAATACCCCAGGAATTGCGAGAATTCGTTATGACTGGCATCTCTCCAGCAGAATGGAACAAAATGTTCCCCAACGAAGAATAAAGGTTTGGCGCGGGCCGGTAGCTCAACAGGCAGAGCAAAAGACTTTTAATCTTTAGGTTGAGGGTTCGAGTCCCTCCCGGCTCACCACCTTTGAATGTTAAATTTTTGCCCGAGACCGTGAATAGAATAATTGAATTCCGCTTTCTTATCGGTTACTATACTTTACAAGGAGAATGAAATGGCTATTACACTTTACGACCGCAGCGATGCCGGGGATTCTATGCTCTCCGAAGATGGTGGTCGCCTTCTTCATTCGGCTGTTATAGCTATTCGTTGTTTTTTAGCAGAAGCCGAAGCAGATGGGCCGATTGACCTTCGGGATCTTCAGTCTATTATTCATTCTGCAACCGATGATGTTATTCTCAATGCTATTATTACTCGTCGTCTTTCTGTAAGGCGCAAGAGGCCCCGCCCCGGCGGCGGGAGTCACCGATCTGCTCTGGGGTGGAATAAAGGATGGGATTGCGAATCCAGCCCCACCGAGTATTGCAGTTATGACGATGACAAAGATCCAATGCACGACGAATGCTCTTGGTGCGGGCAGCCGGAAGAAAGAAAATAATTGAATTTCAATTTCTTATCAGTTATATCTTTTCATAGGGAGCGATGATGCAAAGCCTCATTGGACATATCATTCAAAAAATTGAAATCGATAACGATGGTGAGAGAATGATTATCACAACCGACAGTCGCCGCTTTACCTATGCAGCGGCAGGAGACTGTTGCGCTGTGGCATATCTCATCCTGCCAACTCCTGATGATATTCAAACAGTTATCAAACAGAAGGTAATTGCCGTTGATGTTCGTGACTTCAGGCGAACCGACAAGGGGCTGTGTGATGTTACCGACACCGAGTTTTATTCCATCCAAACCCACAATGGGGATCTTGATTTAGAATTGCGAACAGATCATAATGGATACTATGGTGGCTGGCTGGAATTGACAGAGACAGAAGAGTGTTGGCCGATTTTCGATGAGATTCGAGAAGAAGCCCAAGCCGAGATGTAAAACTTTTGCCCGGAGCAACAATGTACAAGATTGAAGAATTCACCGGAAATGATGCAAAGAAATATGCTGTAAGTTCCCCACCCTTTGGAATGCTGCTGCCCCAAGAAATGGCAGACAAGGTGGAAAGGATAGAAATTTGGGGAACAAGTTTTTCCGATCCAGGCCCAGACTATACAGACAGTAGGGCTTTTGATAAAACCGGAAAACAAATTACCAACTATATTGTATCAGGTTACTAACTTTTGATTAGGAGAGGGTCGGACGGCAAAGCCCCCAGGCGATAGCCTCCGTCTTTGACGGCAAACGGCGTCTGCCCCACCCCCCTCGCTGCGCTACCGGCCCTCTCCTTTTCAATCGAGGCAAGAATGTTTCACCTCTTCCAAAGCATCGTCAACCAATCCAAAAAAGGATTTGGCAGCTATGAGGTGACCATTGAAGATGTTTGGCCAATTGGCTGGGACTGGCCAGTAACCGCAGCGTTTCACTGGGTCGGCAGAAATTCCAGCCACCACTTTGCAATCTCCACTTTGAAGGATGGAAGAATTCTTTATCTTTCAGATACGTGGTGTTATAAAAAAGATGGCTTCAAAAAGGAATGCCACGTGTGTGAGCACGGAAGGCCGCCGAGTTACTTCGGACATTGGTAAATTTTACATAAACATTATCGTTCCTGCCTGCGTCCTTGGATGCCGAATACTGGACGACCGCTGGCAGAGCGGGGGCACAATACTCTGCCACACCCATTTATTTAAAATGTAAAGTTTTTGCCCGGGCTTCTTAAAAAGCAAAAATTATAAATTTATTTATTTACGATGCCGGGCGGCAAACGCGCCCGTGCGCACGCTTAATTGGCGGGAGCGCAACATAAATGGATTTACTTTTTATTTTCTACATCATCGATAGCTTTCCAGAGCTTGCCAAGAACTCTTTTTGATTCTGGCCAGCGGGTCGCCTCAAGCTGGGCCAGCTCCAACTTTATTTCAGGGGATGGCTCGATCTCCCCATCAAACAGCGCCAGATGTAGGTCGGCCTCTTCTTTGCTCATTGGTCGGTGGTCTTGGGGCTTCCCATTNATATGCATAATCGGGCCCTCGCCCTGAAACATCTCCAAGAATCCTACGAGTTGCTTTCTGTGGGCCGCCTTCTTCTCCTCTGGCGACATAGCCTCGTACTCACGAGCACGTTCATGTTGCTCTGGTGTTTTTAGGGTTTGTTTAGTTCCGTTCCAATCTTTTTTCTTGCTCATATAATTTCCTTTAAAATGTGATCCGGTATATAACTTCGCAAAGAATGAATCCCAGCGAAACAAATAATATAATATCCTTAATCCTGCCGCTCATTTTCCCGCCTTATCTTTTAAAATTCTCAATCGATTTTGGACACCCAAACATATGTCCCATATCCTTGGGCGCGCTACAGCACCTAAAGTGCTCAGCCCTACTTACCTCTATCAACTCTGGGTTGCTTTGTCCACACTTTCTGCATACACGCATGTTATTATAAAAAGTGTCATATGTTTCACAGCAAACTGTAAGAAAAACCATATTCATCGCTTAATCCTTTTCCCATGTTGAAGCCAAGAGGTTCCTTCCTCATCGCAAATATATCTATATGTAGTCTTGGTATAAACCTGTCCAACCTTTATCTTTCCATCAACATGGTTGCGCCTGCAAGTATGTGTTGATGAGCAAACGAATCGTACCCAGTTGCCATCTTCCCATTCATATCCAGATTCTTGAAGCCAAGGCCTGCTGGACTCCGCAATAGCACCTTCGTCACAATCACACCCGCCCTCGCTCATGTGATACCGAGTACCACAATAACCACAGTTGAT
>NZAS01000006.1 GCA_002686195.1 Candidatus Pacearchaeota archaeon
TTTAATATTCAAGATGTAATTTATCAATGGGAGACTTTGGGGGTTTTTGATTACTTGTTGCCTTTTCTTTTGATATTTGCTGTTATTTTTGGAGTGTTGCGAGCTACACATATAATGGGAGATAATCGGGGAGTAATGGTTGTTATTGCAGGAGTTGTTGGACTTTTGGCTTTGAGAATTGGAATTGTGCAGGTGTTCTTCACGGAATTATTTCCTAGGTTTGCGATTGGTTTGGCCATACTTGTTGTTATAATTATTTTAGTTGGATTGTTTATTAATCCTGAAGAGGGGAAACCATGGTTTATAGGGCTTGGTATTTTAGGGGCTTTGATTGGGGTTGCAGTTGTGATCGGGACATTTGATACATTCGGATGGTTTAATTCTTTCTTCTGGCAGGAGAATTGGGGGTTGGTTATTGGAGGAATTATATTGTTACTTTTGATTTTATTTATGGCGATTGGTCCTGTGGGTGGCGGCAGTAAGGGAATTAAGGTTCAAATTCCTAAATTTAGGTAGTAAAAGATGGCAGTAGATATATCTTCAGTGGCTTTGATTGCACCGGTTGTTGCTTTCTTACTAGTGTTTGTTGTTGTATTTGCGATTTTGGCAAGGACTAAGATTTTGGGAGAGAGTGCTATGTGGTTGAATATTTTTATTTCACTTTTTATTGCTGCTTTATTTATTAGCTTTGCAGGAGTGAAAGATTTGGTTTTGACGATTGTGCCTTGGTTTGCGGTTTTAGTTATTGCTTTGTTTTTGATTTTGGTTTTGACAAGGTTTGCTGGGAATGTTCCTTTTATTGAGAAAGGAGCTGGGGTTGTTTTTGTTATTTTGCTGGGAATTGTGTTTATTGTTAGTGCCTTTGTTGTTTTTAATGATACTCTTCTTAGTTATATTCCTGGGCCTGGATATGGAGAGGGTGCTTCAGAGGGTGCTTTGTTTTTTGCAGATTGGCTGTTTTCTTCTAGGGTTTTAGGAGCGATTGTATTGGTTATAGCTTCTGCTATTGTGGCTTGGGTTCTGGTTAAGGCGAAGTAGGATTAGTCTGTTGGTTTGATACCATCAATGGATCCTGCATCTATTTCAACTGGGATTGGGATTAGAAGTAGTTCACTTGCTAATCTATTAGGACCACTTTCGTTCATTTTTTCATGTTGAATTTGTAATAATTCTCTTGTTTGGTCTGAACCACCGTGGGCACGATGAACTTTTATATTGCATCCGTGAATAAGATAAATTTCTGTTGGGTTATCTATTATGTGGCGTGCATAGTTTGCGCGGAGTGTTTTTAATGCATAAGAGAAAGCTTCTGGCCGGATTCCATCATGGCTTGCTAGTTCACCCATTCTTTCCATATGTTCTTTCCATCTCTGAGTTGCTTCAGGTCCGTTTGTGTAAAATGTTGTTGTTAACATATTTTTATAGAAAGAAGGAATTATTTAAAGATTTATATTATTTTCTTTTAGAAAGGGCTTTAAAGGATTTTTGGGTTTCGATTAATTCCTTTTTTAAGTTGGAGACATCGGACATGTTTTCACCGACTTTTTGGAGGATTGAAAGTTGGAGTTGGTCTATTGTGTTTTCTATTTTCTCGAGTCTTGCTGATAGTGATTCCATTTGTGAAGTCAGAGAGGTTTTAAGGTCTAGGATTGATTCGATTTGGTTTTTTAGTGGTGAGAGTTTTTCTGAGAAGACTTGTTCTGAGATTTCTGTCATGGTGTCTGAGGAGACGCCTGCTGAATAAGGTTGGTATTGAGGGTATTGTTCTTGGTATTGCTGAGGATATTGGCCGTCCTGGGGAGCTGTAGGCTGAGCATATGGGGCTTCTGAAACTTGCTGATCCGAAGGTTGTTGCATTATTGATGGCTGCATTTCTTCTGTTGCAGGGGCTTCTTGTGCATATGATGGAAGTTGTTCTTGAGTAGGTTCTTGGCCTTGTTGAGGCATTGGGGGTGCTTGTTGTTGAGTTTGAGCTGGGGGTTGGGCTTCTTGAGGAGAAACTGCTTCTTTGATTTGAGTCTGGGATAAAGCGTTTGAAACTTCCATTTCTGGGACGCCTTGTGACTGTAAAGTATCCATTATTTCCCTGTCTGATTTTCCCTCTTTTTTCATTTGTTGGATTTGTTCTGTTACTGCCATTTTTTTATTAAGCTAACCTCTAATTTAAGTTTTACGGAAAAGGTCAAATTGTCTTTGTAGTATATCTAAGTCTGAGGATTTGGCTGTTGCTGAGATTTGCTCTGATAATCTTGATAATAGGGCTTTCATTCTTTTATTATCTTCTTTTAGAACAATGAGTTCTTTTTTCATTTGTTGGATTTCTGAGAATGATTTTTCTCTTTGTTCTACTAAAGTCTGGCCGATTAGAAGGGTTCTGTCTTTTACAAGGCTTTGTTTTTCTTCTATGTCTCTTAAACGGGTTTGTAAATCTGAGAAATATTGGTCTTGTTGAGGGGCTTGAGGGATTTCGTCTGGCATTTTTTTAAAAGGGAGGGAGAGTTTAAGTATGTTTTGGAGGGGATAGAAATTAATATAAAGACCAGAGGGTTTTGTTTATCATGGGAGAAAGAGTTTATTCTAGAGGGAGTGGACATGGTGATTTTGGGAGTCCGAGAGCTGGGGCTGCTAATGCTTTGAGAGATGCGCATAATGCTGCTTCAAATGAATTTAAGAATTATTGTATGATTGCTGACAATAAGTTAGGTTTTTTTGAAGGAGTTAAACAAGAAGATGGGATTTATTTATTAACTGAAGTTGAGATTAATGAGCATGTTAGGAGAAGGTATAGTAGAGTGAGTTCAAAACCGAGGAGTTGTGTTAGAGCTAGTGGGGATGTGAGTAGGGCTGGATCTAGGGGAGCAAGAGATGCTTATAGGATTAGTAGAAGAGCTGAGTAAAATAGGGAAGTAGTCCTCATAGATAGAAATCTATTTAACTTATCTTCATTCTGTAATATTATGCTTTTTAAAAAAGGGGCTGGGATGTATGCAATTGAGGTGAATAGGCAGCAGGGCGAGGATGTGATGTATGTTAATTATATGAATGCTAGTTTTGTGCCTTCGATTGCTGAGGACACAAGTGTTATGTCGCGGACTGTGGACGCTCTTGTGGAAAATCCGAATATAGCTAGGGTTGTTTTTGTTCAACAGAGGAATTATAATTATGATTCTGAAGAAGTTTTGATGTTGGCTGAGATTGCTCGGATTGTTAGTTATCTGATTAAGCAGGAGGATATTTTCTCTGCGGAGAAAATGGGATTGTATGGAAATAGTCAGCAAGTTTATGCAGATTTGCAATATTTAGTTGGTTTGTTGAAGGGAGATCCTGTTGCTTGTTATACTGAGTTGAAGAGAAGGATCTCAGATTTGGGAGGGCAGAGAGGGACGGCTGCTGATGAATCGGCGCTTGTGAACTATTCTAGGTTTTTGGAGAAGTTTTTAGGACTTTTAGAGGGAACGAAGTTAATTAAGAAAATTAAAGATATGGATTATGTTACAGGGAGCAGGGAGATATATAGGAATATTTTTAGAGCGGATGTCTTGCCGAATTTTACTTTTACTAGATTAGTTAGTCAATTGCCTGCAAAGGCGAAGTTGATTGACCAGTATGAAGTTAAAGGAGAATATGAGGATATAAGTGTTACAATTTTGAAAGGAGAGGATGATCCCAAGCATTTTTATCATGTTATGCCGCCAGAATATACTTTGAGTGAGGAACAGCATGGGCTTGTTAATCTTGCTCGGAATGTTTTGACAGAGCATAGGCCGAAAGCTGAAGAGTTTATTGATCAGGAGAGGACAAGACAGGTTTTCTTTAATATTTCTAAAGATTTGTTAAGTGAGTTGAGTAAGAATAAAGGGATTGAGTTGAATCACAGGGATTTGAATAAACTTGCTAGGATTTTGGTTAGGCATACAATTGGTTTTGGTTTGTTGGAAATCCTTTTGATGGATGAGAATTTGCAGGACGTTGTTTTGAATGCGCCGATTGCGCAGAATCCTGTTTTTGTGAGACATGGAGATTATGATGAGTGTGTTACAAATATTATTCCAGCTTTTGAGGATGCTGATAGTTGGGCTGCTAAGCTTCGTTTGCAGAGTGGAAGACCATTGGATGAGGCGAATCCTGTTTTAGATACTGAGTTGGATTTTGGGAGTGCTCGGACAAGAGTTGCTGCGATTGGAAGGCCTTTAAGTCCTTCTGGGCTGGCGTTTGCTTTGAGGAGGCATAGAGAACAGCCTTGGACTTTGCCTTTGTTTATTGAGAATAAAATGATTAATAGTTTTGCTTCTGGGCTTTTGAGTTTTATGATTGATGGGAGTAGGACTTTGTTAGTGGCTGGTACTAGAAGTAGTGGGAAGACTTCTTTACTAGGAAGTTTGATGTTAGAAATTATGCCGAAGTTTAGGACGATTGTTGTGGAAGACACTCTGGAATTACCTGTGAATGCTCTGAGGAAAATTGGGTATGATATTCAGAGGATGAAGGTTCGTTCGGCCCTTGTAAGTGGAGGGACTGAAGTTGAGGCTTCTGAGGGGATAAGGACTTCGTTAAGAATGGGAGATAGTGCTTTGATTTTGGGAGAGGTTAGAAGTGAAGAGGCGAAGGCACTTTATGAGGCGATGAGGATAGGTGCTCTAGCGAATGTTGTTGCAGGGACGATTCATGGAGACAGTCCTTATGGGGTTTTTGACAGAGTTGTTAATGACCTTGGAGTGCAGGCAACGAGTTTTAAGGCAACTGATTTGATTGTTATTACGAATCCTGTTAAGACTGCTGATGGATTACATTCTGTTAGGAGGGTTATGTCTATTACGGAAGTTAGGAAGCACTGGTCTAAAGATCCTTTGTTGGAAAAGGGGTTTGTTGATTTGATGAGATATAATGTTGAGACTGATGAGTTAGAGCCGACTGATGAATTGATTAATGGAGAGAGTGAGATAATTAAGTCAATTGCTGGGAATGTTAAAGGTTGGGCTGGGAATTGGGATGCTGTTTATGATAATATTATTTTGAGAGGGAAAGTTAAGCGAGAGATTTTGGATGTTTCTAAGAAATTGGGGAAGCCTGGGCTTATTGAGGCGAAGTTTAATTCTTTGTGTAATGCGGCTTTTCATAGGATTTCAGATGAGGTTAGAGAAGAAGAAGGGCTGCCTTTATCGGATAAAGTATTGCCTATTTTTAAGAAGTGGTTGGTTAAGGCTGCTGAAGAATTTTAATTATCTGAGGAAGATTGTCGGGCCCTTATTTTTTGAATATCATTTCTGATATCTGTAGGGAATGCGTATATTGCATTTGGGTTTGGACGATATATTATGTTTCCTAAAGCCCACATTTCTATTATTCTGTGTTGTGTGTCTAGTCTTTTTTGTTGATAAGATTTATTTGACATTTTAATTAAAGCGCGTCTAATGCAATTCCTGCTAGGGCTGAAAGGGCGATTACTGATGCGAGGGCTGTGATTGTGTAGAGTAAGATGCCACGTCTCAGGTTTTTGGAGAGTTCGAATTTTTCTTTTAGGATGTCTTTTCCTGAGTCGACTGTTACTAGGGCAGCTGTTAAGATGAAGATTATTTCAATTATGTAAATTCCAATTGATAATTGTATGAAGTAGGGAGGGATCATTTGAGTTACGTCGAAGATTGATATTATGTTTCCTAGATTTCCAAGGCCTGTTGCATCTGCAGAGCCAATGCCTGATTGAAGTTGTTGGAGTTTGTTTAATATTGAAGTGATCATTGCTGAAAGACCGACGACAATTCCTGCTAATAATGGAGCTAGGAAAGTCATGTTTGATTTCATGTCTGAGACAATTTCTGCTAAGAGATCTCTGAGACGTTGATTTATTTTTTCAATGTTTTTGACATAGTCTGAGATTGACATTAATGAACGAGCTGCAACTTTAAGTCCTTTTTTGGCTGATTCTAATAAGATTCGCATTGATGTCGCGATTAATTGTGAAGGGTAGTAAATTAAAGCACCGCGCTTTTTGTCGAAGATTGCTTTTTCTAGGGACATGCCTGCTTGAGTTAGGTTTTGGTTTACTAGGGAGAAGAAGCTGTGTGTTATTTGGCCTTGAGTTGAACTGGCGACTTTTCCAAATGCGATTTCTGCTGGGACTCCGTCACCTAATCTGTTGCCTAATTGGAATAGAGTATTTGTAAACTCTCTTTCAAGGGATTTTGTTTTTTCTCTTGATTTTATTAAGACTTTTGTTTTTTGGCGATATGCTATGGAGAAGAATAAGGCGATTGATATCGGGATGAATAGTGATAGTAAAACAGCTAGGGTTGAGAATGGGCCTACTGTTGAGTCGCCGAGGTCTTTGAAATCAAAAAGGTTTGATTCTTCAAAGAATGGGATGCCGAAGGAGCCGAAAGTAGGATCTCCTGGAATTATGAAAGGTAATAGACCGATTAAGAGTAGGGGGATTGCGATTAGGGCTGCTATGAGCCAAGGTTTTCTTGATTTGAATTTGTGATAGTTTGGATTTAATTCTAGGATTGAAGATTCTCCGTAGCCTCCTGGGCGTTTCATAAGAGCTTCTGAAACCATGTAGAAGACGAAGAATGGAATTAAGATATTGAAGATTATGAAGACATGATACCATTGGATTAGACCCCCAAGAAGAGTCGAAGCTAGAGGGAGAAGGGCTAGGCCTAGAGTTGGTAAGATAATTCCAAGCATGTAGATATTTGTTAGAGGAGAACGGATTGCTCTTGAATATTTTAGCATTTTTTCGTAGATTCCTTCTAGAATTACTTGAAGTGCTTTTTCTAGAGTTGAGACTCTTCTTGCTTCTGAGGGTTCATATAGGGATGATTCGATTAGATGGAAAGATTCTACGAATTCTGGGGCATAGATTCTCCATTTTTCTAGATAGTTGTCTAGGGATTGTTTTATAGAGGAAAATTTTCCTATTTCTACGTCATAGAATATTTTTTTGAAGTCTAGGGCTAGAGGGCCTTCAAGGTGTTCTGCTGCGAATGCGATTGCTCTTTCTAAATTTGAGGTGTGTTTCATGTAGACGACTACATATAGGATTGCTGGGACCATTTGGGATGATGCCTGCAGGCGCCATTGATTTGCTAGACGTTTTGGCATTGTGTAACTGTAGTAGAAAATGAATAGGGCTACGATTAATCCTAGGAAAGTGAAGATGATTGGGAAAGATTCTGTTATTAGAAGGATTGCTACTGCAATTAGGATTGTTAAGAAGAATATTCCGAGCATTGAGATTGCTGAGAGAGTGAGAGCTTGCGAGGCTGTGACTTCTAAATGGGCTGTGTTGAGAAAGTGTTGGATTTTGTTTTGGTCTTTTTGGGAGATTTTTAATTTGATGATANTTCCTAGGGATTGGGCCCAGCGTTCGTATCTTGATAATATGGGAACCATTTCTTGTTTGAATTGGGTGTATTCCTTTGA
>NZAS01000007.1 GCA_002686195.1 Candidatus Pacearchaeota archaeon
CCCCCACAGACGGGAACGTGGTTGGTGTGGCCACTACTACAGCCGCGGCTGATGGAGATCCGGTGAGCGTCCAGGTGGGAGGGTTGCCGGCCATCCAGTTCGGCGCGAGCCTGGCAGCCACATCCAATGGGGTTCCCGTGTACCTCGATCCCACTACATCTGGAAGAGCCACGCTTACAGCCCCCAACGCTGTTGGCCAGGTGGTGGTTCACCTGGGATACTTGGTCGGTGCCACGGGAGCTACCCCAACCCCGACCGTGCTCTGGACACTAGAACGCATCGCTGATCTCTGATGGCGATTGCAAGTTTCAACCTTGCAATGCGTATCAATTGGCGCCTGGTCGCTGGTCTTTTGTCGTCGGAGGGAGATGCTTTACTCGGTCTCATGGGATAGAATCAGCCTCGCCTCCCTGCAAAAAAAATCTCCCCGTCCTAGGAGCTCATCGTGGCGAGCTATACCGGTTTTCTTGTTGTCGACAGTGGTCTTACCCTTCAGCCAGCCGCAGGTGACACCTCCACAGTGCTCGGGAATGTCGTTGTCGACCAAGATCTGACGGTCAACGGGACCTTTGTCACGAATCAGAGCGAAGAAGTCCTCATCCAGGACAACTATATTGACCTGAACTTCGCCTACGTCACAAATTCGGGCAAGCAGGGGGGATTCACGGTCAACTACTTGCCCACGGCAGTGACCTCGAACATCAATGGGGCCGCTTTCAGCAGCACCAGTGTGGTTGAGGTGGCGGCCTCGGCTGCCTTCGCGGCCGACGATATCATCATGGTATCGGGGGCCAACGACAAGTCCAACGACGGTATCTACATTGTGACCAGCCGCGATGCTGGTGCGAATACCATCACCATCGACACTACTCCTGCAGAGGCGTTCGCCAAGAATGCATTCGTCGCAGATGCGACGGTGGCGGGAGCTGTGACGAAGATCGCTGTGGCGGTTCTCGATGTGACCACGAGCGGTGACTGGCAGATCGGAAAGGGTGCAGTGACGCCCATCACCATGTCAGCCATCAGCACCGCCGCCGCCGGTACAGTGCTGGCCAACAATGTGCAGACTGGTGCCGTCAACCAGGCCTGTGTTTTCACTGCAGCAGGAACGGGAACGGCGTCACTGTCGTCCGCGAATAACTCGGCAACTGCGGTTTCCATCAGCGCTTCCAATCCAGCGGGTGGTACCCGTATTACGGGTGGAACCGGCGGGTTCGATGTAGACTTCACCAGTGCTGGCGATGGCGTTGGTGACGGCGCCATCACCATGAATGCCGCATTGGCTTCAAGCATCGGAACTGCGGTGGGCGAACTCACCCTGGCCGCCACCAACGCGACAGGTGGAGTGACCCTCAACGCAGGTTCGGGCGGTGTCGACATAGATGCAACCAGTGCTGGAACCGGAACGGGTGACGGTCCATTCAACGTGAATGCCGCTGCTGCATCGGCCATCGACGTGGCTGGAGCGAACCTGACCCTGTCGACCACGACGAGTGGAACTCTGGCTGCGTCCTCGGCGGGAGCCGTCGATGTGACCGCAGCTGCAGCCTCCCAATTCACTACGAGTTCGGGTCAACTCACCCTGGCAGCTACCAACGCTGCAGGTGTGGTGCAGATCAACGCGGGTACGGGTGGTATCGATCTCGATGCAACCAGTGGTGGAACCGGAACGGGTGACGGTCCATTCAACGTGAATGCCGCTGCTGCATCGGCCATCGACGTGGCTGGAGCGAACCTGACTCTGTCGACCTCGACGAGTGGCGACATTGCGCTCAACTCCGTGGATGACGTTGCTATCCAGGTTGGGGGTACGAACTATCTCACGACCTCCAAGGCTGGCACCACTCTTGTTGCTCCCAAGAACCTTACCTTCCCGGCTACCAGCACCGCGGGTGCAGCCACCAATACCTCCATCCCCAACCTCGAGATGGGTGCGGGCGAAGGAATCTCGGCAGGGGCCATCGTTGCGATGGCTGACGATGGCCAGGTGCTAAATGCCGACGCAGATGGCGTAGCAAACCTGAAAAACCCCATTGGGGTGACCCTCAACGCGCCGACTGGGGCTGGTGAAATCGCGGTCGTTTGTACTTTCCCAGGCGCGATGGTGAAAGTCACTTCCACTGGAGCTTTCACCAACACGGCTACTGACGCAGGGAAGTTTGCCTACCTTAGTGACACAGCGGGTGCGACTACGCTTACAGCCCCATCGGCTGCCCGCATCTACAAGCTGGGCATTGTCCAGTCGGTGGTAGACGCGAACAACGCGTGGATCATCTTTCAGCCGCAGTTCATCGCAGACGTCTAGTCCTAGGGAGGCCGCTTGGCAACCAACCTGCTCTACCTGGCGGGTGGGTCTACTCCCACTGCCCTCTCGAACATCACGGTGCCTGCAGGCGTGGGAACCGTGGCGCTCGAAGGGCTGCTCCCATCTTTCCTTGCGTTTGGAAAGAACGGAGCACTGGACGCTCCGCAGGCCGACTTCGAGCTCACCACAGTCAATGGGTCTCAAAATGGAGCGGGGTGGAGGATGCCGCTCGCAGGAGAGGTGACTCACATAAGCTGTCAGTTCGTTCTCACTTCTCCCGCGGATGTGAGCAACACGGTGACCATTAGGCTCTGGCACAACGGAAACAGCACTTCCGATGTACTTGCGACGAGCGCTGGTACCGTGAGTGGTGGATTCGGGAACTCGATAGCGCTCGATCCCCCTTTGTCCTTCGGATTGAACGACACCCTCATGGCCAAAATGAGCTTGGATGCGGTTGGAACGGGAACCATGACTGTCGCTGAGATGGCAGTCTTGATTCGGATCCTGAACTAACGCACAAGAGTGCGGTATCCTTGGGGGGCAGCAGAGGCTGGGGTAGAGCTTTCCGGTTATCTCGGAGAAGCAAAGGAGTGGCCAATGGCAAGGAAGATCGCGATTCAGCAATTTGAGAAGACCATGCAGATGGGACTGGGTGAGGCCATCCAGCGCCTTCTCCATGTGGAGCTCCTGCGTTCCCGCGGGATTGCCCAGATACCGGAGCACGCCATCGAAGAGAAGAAGATGCTCATTGAAGCGTTGAATTCGATTCCTCTGGATCTCGGATTCGACTGCAATTTGGATGGCGTTCCCGACTCCATCGAGATCTTCGCCAGGAGTGCACAGACCTCTTGCTGTCGCATTCTTCCGACCGATACCTCCCGTCGTCAGCCCAAACCTGTGAGCCGAAAGAAACCAGCTACCTCGAGAAGGAAGAAGAAGTGATGCCGACCTTTGTGATGTTGATTGCCGCCTATGGGATTTGTTTCGGGTTTATGAACAAGCTCCCATTCCTCTACGCCAGGCGTCCGTTCCTGGATGCCTTGTTGAGCTGCAGTTTCTGCATGGGATTTCATTCCGGTGTGGCGGTGTGGCTCCTGGCTCACCTCTCTGGATACCTTCCGTGGGGTGGCCCTTTCTACTTTGAACTTCCGCTCTGGGGTCTGGCCTCTGCAGCCTTCTGCTACGCAGTAGACACTCTCTTGCGTGCAGTGGAAAGTCACACCCATTCTGAGGAGTATCTCGAAGACTACGAGAAGGCCGATCCCCAGTGGCTCCCCGAGGGAATGGAGCACCTGGGAGCGGACAGTTCCAGATTTGGCGAGGCGTGATCTGTGGTGCGGGGCTCACGCCGAGTATCGAGGAAGGCGTGGGCTGCGAGGCGCAGCTATGAGAAGGCCATTGGTGCCGAGGTATCGGCCCTTCACGATATAGCTCGCCAAATATCGGAGCAGGCCTACGGGTCGGAGACCAAGGTCAGTTTGGGACCAGTCAAGAGCGTGTATACGACGCCTAATCAGATGATGGTGCGCGACATTATCGACGCCCACCCGAGCTTGACGAACCGAAGGCTGGGCGTCTCCTCGTTCGAAGCGGTGGAGTATCTCTACCAAGTAAATCCTCGTCTTCCCACTTTTATGGGGAAGCCTGGAAGTCTGGCCGTGGTTCCGAAGGGAACGCCGGTAAACATTCCCATGGTCCTTACGTCGCAGACTCGTGTTCTCAAACGGCCAGCTCTCACCGCGTTGGCGCACGCGCTGAACCAGAGCGCAAGCGCCGTTCCCGAGGCTTCGTGGGATTATTCTACTACCCTTTCGAAGTCTCTTGGCGAGCTCGAGGCCTTTGCCGATCAGTTGAAGAGGAGGACTGCCACCAATCCGCATGGATCCATGCGTCGTTGGGGTAAGGAGACTTCGGACAAGGTGCTGTCGGTGGCGGGGAAGATCCGGGCCTTGGGTTTGAGAGCCGCAAAAGATGGGGTGATCGTTGGATACCAAAAAGAAGGGGGGACGTGTCTAAGGTGTGACCAAGCGGAGGTGGTGGGAAAAATAGCTATGGCCGCCCTTATCCATGCTTTGAATTTGAAAACTCAAGCCCAACTCGTGCCGAAACTATTTGGAGCAGCTGACTCTGGTTTGGGGGACGCCTTCGAGAGGAGTTGGTGGTCGAACCTGCCCCTTTCGACGAAGGCGAAAGCTCACACTGAGAGCCTGGACGTCACGGGCCGAGACCCACTTCACCTCACGCGCCCCCTCCAGGTGGCCGACTGGACCCACTGGAACCTTGCGGGGACGGGGCGATATCGCACAACTCCATTGAAAGGGATCGTCATCCACAACACGGGAGGTAACGAGGGATCCACGTCGCTCACTACCCTGCGTGACAATGGATTTTCCTATCACTACATCGTGGACCGGGACGGGACGATCATGAAGCTCGTCGATCCTCACTACAGGACTGTTCATGCAGGTAGAGCAGGAGGAAACCGATTCAGGAACTCCCGTGAGGACCCGAATTCCACAACTATTTCCATCTCACTGGCGAACCGGGGCTGGGTCGCTCGAGACGATGGGCACACGGACATGGCTTCTTGGTGGGCCAGAATGAAAGAGGAAAACGATGAGCGGGCTGGGGACGATCTCCCGGCCAGGTGGAGGTTGTTCAACGGACACTTCCTGCGGGGGTGTGCCAAGAGAGGAGGGTGTACCCAAGAGGCCATCTGGGAAACTTATCCACAGGCCCAAGTAGAGGCCGCAGCGCGTCTGTCTGCCTACATCTTGGAGCGGAACGATCTCGACAGTGGCGACATTTATCTACACGAGGATCTGGCCACTCCTCGCGGGAGAAAACAAGATCCAGGACCTGTTTTTCCACAGTCTGATTTCTATTTCAAAGTGGACGANACCCAGAGNGCTCTGCGTGGACTGGGGCGCCGTCCTCAGTCATCTTCGGTGATTACCGTTGGAGGCGATGGCCCCTCGATGGGAGGCCCGAGGCAGATGCACAATTGTGTGGAGGATAAATTCGTGTCCAAGGCTACAGGTCTACCGGTGTGCAGTGAGATTTCCGACCGAGATATATGGGGAATTCGTCCTCCGTTGCCGTGGGTTTCTTCCACGGTGGTAGTCTCTTCATTGGCTGTCCTGGTGCTGGGGGCGGCTTACGTTGATCTCTCCAGAAACCGGGCGGCTCTACGTCAACTCGAGGAGGAAGTAGAATGAGCACCCCTCCCCTTGTAAAACTTGTAGACCAGACCGAAGAGGCTGGAGGCGAAAGATGGACCCGCTACGGCAAGGGAGAATACCGCTGGGGGTCCTTCCCCGGGGCCATGCGTCCTCCGCAGGGCGTCACCATCCACTACACCGCTGGGTTTACGCTAGAAGGAGCCAAGGCGGCGCTTCTGCGAAAGGGGCTTTCTTACCATTACATCGTGGACAAGGATGGNACCGTCTACATGATGGTGGATCCCTTCAAGTACGGGGCCGCTCATGCTGGAGGACNAAATCAGCGGAGGGTTCCCGGAGCGACCGAAAACACTTCCCCAAACATGGGNACCNTGGGATTGAGCTTCATCAATGTGGGATACGCACGAACGAATCCGGACGGAAGCAAGATTCTGCCCAAGGCTGACTGGATCGAATCCGGCGGCAAGTGGTGGGAACCCTACACGCAGGCACAGGTGGAAGCCGCAGCTCGCGTCACAGGTCACTTCCTTGCTGAAAATGATTTGGACGCCTCGAAGATGTGGAGCCACAAGGAGTTGAACAAGGGAGGTAAGTCGGACCCCGGACCCGCCTTTCCCATGGAAACATTTCGAAATCGGGTGGCTTTCTGGATCTCCCCTCCCGTGGCAGTGACTGCGCCGGGACCGGTCCAAGTTGTGACCTACGGAGTACGAGAAAACTGGGAAATGTTGGCGTTGCTCGCTTTGAGCGGGGCCGTTGTTTACACGGGCTACCGCGTGTACGAGGAGGGTCTCGAAATGGGACTTCCATTCGGCGTTGCCTGGAGAACGGTCTGATGGTTTCCCGTCGTTTCTATTTCCGCGTTAGGATGGAACGGTGAAACTCCCCTCTATATCCAAAGATAACGGCACCCTCATCACCCTCTTATCCGTGGGTGCGGTGGGCGCCTTCAGTTCGCTACTAAGGCGACGCGGCAAGATACGCTTTCGGGATCTCGGAGCAGCAGACCTGTCTGCCGCTACGGTAGAGGCCCTCGAAGACGTGGGTGCCGGCGCTATGAATCGAAGATCTCAGCTTTCCCTTTTCCCCTGGAGATGACCCGATGGACCTCAAAGACAATGGAACCTTTCTCGCTCTGGCGACCACTGGCCTGGTGGCCGCGGTTGGAGAGTTCTCCACTCGTTCGCGTCAGGCTACCGGCGTGGTATCCGTCATCGACCAAGTAGGGGGGGCCTTTGGTAGTCCTTCTCTCCTCGCGGACAAGGGGCGCAACCGGGCGGCCTTTGGTGCGGCTGTGGGAGCGGCCATGGCTGGAAGCGTGGGTGCGCCTATCGGGGCCTCAATCGGGACTCCGGCGGGCCACAAGTGGCGCGGAGCTGGTGGCGCTTTCGGGGGCTCAGTCCTGGCAATGATGATCACCAATCCCATCGTGATGAAGCGAGTTCAAGCTCGTGTGGATGCGCGAAACATGGAAGCTGCCTCCACCATTACTTTGCAGGCGGGTCACCAGCCAGTGGTCACGCAGAAAGTATCCAAGCCAACCATCATGGACTACCACCTCGCCACACCAGGCTGGGTGCGCGTGGCCAATGCAGCTGCCGCGGGTCTGGGCGCGTGGCTCTCCGTCCCCGAGGACGAGGGTTCCTACGGCGAAGAATGGGAAAGCTACGGCGCACAGGGCTGGTAGGTGGAGGTCCATTTCGCCGGATGCCCATGCCCACTCTGCAAGCCGAGTCGCGGCGTCTGGTGGGCTCTCGGAAGCGTTGGAGCTCTCTCCGCGCTCTCTGTGTGGGGAAGTGCGCGTAGAGGATCGTCCAACCTGACAGAGGACGAGCAAACGGTTCTCTTTTCTCTCGTATCTGCCATAGTCGATTCAGGCGATCCGGATGCAACCAGGTCGTTCTCCCCTAACGACGAGGAATGGTCGGCTGTTCAATCTCTGATCCGCAAAGGACTGGCTCAAGAGACAGGACAGCCAGGAGGAAACTACTTCGTGGGATTCGGTCTCGGACCAGCCGATCCCAGTCACCGGAGTATCGAGGTGGGCATTACTGACGATGGCTTGTCCCTAGCTGGCCAGATCGATCCCTTGTTCACAACCTTCTCGAAAGAACTTTTGCTTCGATTCCATGAAAGGGACACGGGCACAGGGAGGTACCGAAAAAAGGGAAGTACAGCTGGGCACACCTTCGGAGATCTGGCGAAAGTGAATAAGGACATGCGTAAGGCTGACTTCTGGCTCATGGCAGACGGCCAGCCCACCCGGACGTTCAAGAAGAGCTACATCGGCATCAAGATCCGGCGTACCGATGTTCTCATTCCGGACTACGCCTACTACATGCTCATGCACCTGGCGAACCAGGGAGTCTGGTTCAAGCCTTTGACGGTTGAGCAGGTGAGATCTCTTCCGTTGCAATCGGCCCAATGAAATGGATGGGCGGGCACTAGCGCTGGGGTCTATCGCAGTCGTGGCTGCATTGAGCTCGAGGAGGGGATCTCCAAATAGCGATGACGTTGTTCTCCATTTTGATGAGTATTGGGACCCAAATCTGGATGTGTTCTTCGGAAAAATGAGAGAGGCCGGATTGGACCTCCAGCAGGTGGCGACCGTAGCCCAGCAGTATCCCCAGGCAACGCTTACGACCGTGGTTCTTGTAGTCACCCAGTACGCCTACTGGCTTGGCGACCAACAGGTCTTCATCATCGGACGCAAGCTCCAGGAGATGTTCGCCAACACCGACCTGTCCAAGGTTCCGGAGTGGGCCATCAAGTTTCCCTATCCCGCCTACTACCTTGCTCTTCCCGACTGCCCATGGAGCATCTTCGACCCTCACACTGGCTGGCACCAGGTTGGGGGCGTGTACGTCCGAGTGATGGAGCCAGCAGAACTTCCGGATGTGGAAGAGCGCGGAGAATATCCTGTGTTGTCCATGGTCGTCTGGGGGATGGCAAACGAGAAGTCCAAGTTCAAGGGAGATGACGCAGTAGCTTTCGTTCACCTTGATATCGGAGAAGCCTTTTCCCCGGTGTACGGAAACATCGAAGAGTATTTTACCGAGAAGACCGGGAAGAGGGGGAGGCCCATGACCTCGGCCGCGGGGCTTCCGATGCGAGCCAAGGAAGGGGTTGATCCGTGGAGGACGCAGCCAAAGCACCGAGAGGCCGTGAGGAACGTCCTTCGCGTCATCATCAACTCAGCGATTTACATGGGAAGCGAAGGAGCTCGAAGAGAGACTGACCCACGTTTTGCGAAAGAGAACCGAGCTCGCCAGAAGATCGTGGACCAGATCGGTGAGCTCCAGCGGAGCGGCGCCAAGGGCCGAAGGATCCGTCGAGGAACCGAGAAGTTGGAGAAGAAGAAGCGAAACTTTTCCGGAGCCAACGTGGTCTGGATCGGGAAGCACGAGAAGGAAGGCCGTCCCAAGTTGCAGCCTGGTGCCGCGGTGCGTTCGCGCAAGCCCATGCGTCGACACTGGGTGCGCGGTCACTGGAGATTTGCAGCACGCAAGCACGGAGAACGAAAGCCCGTGTGGATCAGGCCATTTCAGCGCGGAACCTACGATCCGGACGTGACGACCCCGCCCAAGCGCAAGTACAAGCTCGACGGGGGGGACCAATGAGCCGGTGTGGTTGCGGATTGGCCCTGGGGTCGGTGGCAGTTCTGGCTGGCGCTGGAGTCCTGGCAAAGCGCGGTTCAGCTTCAATGGAGCTGGCGAATCGTTACCGGGTCTTTGGTTTCGTGGGTGACTCCGATCCACTCACTCACGGAGGAGGGGTTGTGTACCCCACCGAGCACGGCCCCTACTTGGCGTTCTGGGACGGGATCAACGATTATACCCAGTCTCCAACGAGAACTCCGGACCCCGAAGAGGACGAGTGGACGTTCCAGGTATTCCAGGTAGAAGTCCCGGAGGATGTAGTTGCGGAGTACGACTGGATCGATTGGGACTCGGTGGCCATGTCCTACGACCAAGAATTGCATGAGTTGGTGGCGTGGGGTCGCCACCCGGATCCCGCCGCCAGAGCCCAACTCCTATACCAACTGGTGGGCCACATCAGTTCTCACGACCTGGACTCTTACCCTGGGGACATGACCGGACTCGAGCTCAAGAAGCGCTGGCCTGCTTTGATGGGAACACAGAAAGCCCCTCCCTCTATCCGCGATCTCGCTGGGCCCGATTTTCTGCGAGCCCCCCTTGTTCCAAACAAGTGGGCCCTGCAGGGTTTGGACGAAATACTTCTTCTCGAATCCGGGGAGGAAGAGGGATGAACGGAACCTACCTCGCACTGGTGACGGTAGCGGCGGCGACTCTCGTTGGAGCGCGTTCCAAGCGCCGTCTCGGATCCAGAACACTCTACATGGACTATTTCGAGAGCAATCCATCCATACGACCCCCTTCCAATAGGACTGGAGAAATCACCTTTGACTTTCCCTGGCCAGCGATGTGGGGCTCAATTCGGCTCGAAGTAGAGAACGTGCCTAACCACTGGGACGAGGACGAGTTCAAGCGGTGGGCGACGAAAGAGATCTACGAGTATTGGGATGAGTTCCGGGACCAGTTGGGGCGGCCCGTAAAATACGCAAACCAAGAGATGCGGGACGAGATGAGCGAGGATGCGGGCTATGCCCTTTCTCTCGAGGCTGAAAGGGTAGACCCCGGTACATTGGTGGAAAGCGACTGGCACCTCGACGCTAAAGACGACGTGGAGGAGGAAAAATGAACGGAGCACATCTCACCCTCTGGACCGTAGCCGCGGGTGCTCTCGCATCCAGGTTGAAGAAGCGCGGGTCTCGCTACTACTCCCTGGACTACGTGGAACTGCAGCCTCCATCCATTCGAAATGTCGTGACGGGTCGCACAGCCGAAGCTCAATACGAGATCCCCATTGTGACTGTTATGTATGACCTCGAGATCGAAAACGTGCCCACTCAGTGGGACGCCAATGACGTAGATGGTTGGGTTCGGGCTCACTTGAGTGACTGGAATAGCGACGTCTCGCGGGATTTCCGTAGAGACGTGGCTCGCCACATGAAACAGGACATGGTGCTTCAGGATTTCGTGGACAGCGATGCCCTCGAATTCCAGGGCGCGAGCTTCCGGAATGACAGATATGACGAGGATGATGAATGACGCTTCATAAGACCAACGGAGCTCTTCTTGCGCTTGGAGCCACAGCAGCCCTGGGTGCCCTGGGTGCGGTGAAGGCCGGGAGCCCAGCCAAGTACAAGGGCAAATTGCGCCATTTTGACGACGAATTCAAACGTCTCTTTGGCTCCGTTGCTCACCTTATCGAAGCAAGTAAGGATCAAAACCCGGACCTTGTACTGGCCCGAATAGGCCAAACTCGCGATGCCAAAGGTGCAGTGATCGTGCCGATGATGATGAACTACTACCGATCCGGGAAACAAGACCTGGTGGTAGGGCCCAAGCTCCGGAGGATGTTCGAGGACACCAGCGTAGCCAATGTTCCATGGGACATGGTGCGAATGCCCTACAAGGCCTTCATCATCAATCTTCCCGAGTGCGATTGGCCCCTGTGGAGTCCNNCNGAGGGGGGAGTGACTGCCAAGGTGCGCTGGTTGTTGGTCAAGGCTCAAGCTCCGGGCCTTGTGGATATCTTGGCTCTGGGACCACGCGGGGAAGCCCACGAGATGGTGAGGCTACGGGACCAGGGAAAGACTCCTTGGCTCGACGCAAGCCATGTGATCGCTATCAATCCAGAGAGCCAGGACCTTCGTCCTGGGCTCCCCTCTGAAATGGTCAAACCTCCAGATCTGGACCTCGAAGAATACATCGAGGTGGCGTTGCTCTACTCCACTAGGACGCTCTATCCGGGGGACCCGCGGTTCATGGTGAGGTTCGAGGAGATCGCCGGCACGTACCGAAACATCACCAGAGTGGTCATCAACCTGGCCCTCTACTTGCAGTCAAGAGGAGCGGTGGTAGAGGAGACCGGTGCGAGTACGGCAGATGAGATCCGGCGCCGCAAGATCGAACGATCTCTTCAGTCTCTCGCGCAGAACCGAAGCCTGAAAGAGCGGTCGCGCAGACGCCAGAGAGAGAAGCTCGAGAAGCAACTCCAGAAGGCGAGCGGTCCCGTGGTAAGCGTGGTGGCTCCTGCCATCGAAGAAGAGCGTAAAAAGGAGGAAGCCAAAGCCAGAAACTTACCCCGTGGACACTGGGTACGCGGCCACTGGCGGCTCCAGGCCCGGAAGGGGCCCCGCTCGGACTGGTACCTCATCTGGATTCAGCCTCACTGGAAAACTGGGACAGGGAAGTCCCGGATCACCCAGAAGACACAGCACTTAGAGGTGGATGATGAGTAGCGGAAGCCTTGCCTTATTCGATCTGGATGCTCTCTTGGGAGACGACAGTTCGGAGAAATTGGACCTGGATGACCTTCTTGGGTTGAGCTCGGAATGTGTGTGGGAAAAGGGGACCATGCTCATCTTCATGCCGCAAGTAGGAGTGGCTATCGAGAAGGAGGGGTGGATTTGTGGATCCTGGGGGATTAGTTCGCAGAGCGAACTGGGTCGCTCGGTTGGAGGGCAGGCAGAGCCCTATACATCTGCTGGACGAGCTCTTCACCATCTACCTACTGGAATGAGGGCAGCGAACACTCGGACCATCAAGCAGGCCAAGTGTATGGCTGAAGGAATTCGATCTCTACTTCCATTTCTCGAGGAGGAAGGGTCAGCCCCATCGGGTTTCCTTGCAGGCGCGGCCCGCGGAGAGAAGTCGATCGGAGGGCCACGCTCTCGCTTCGGAAAAGCTCTCACCAAAGAGCGGCACGAAGTTGCATCTCGAATGACCTCTACTTCTTTGAGGGCCCAGGTTGTAAACCTCTACCGCCAGTGTATGAGTTGATGAATGGTACCTGGTTGGCCTTGGGCGCTGCGGGACTGGCTCTGGGGATCTCGAAGAGCTCGAGGGGAAGCCGGGCCACCTTCACCAGGGACGGTTTCCCGTGGCCCAAAGACCAACCCTTGTTCCACGGTGCCACTGCGCTTGGAGCCATCAAGAGAGAGGGATTTAGAACTCGGCAAGAAGGCGCGAGCGAATCGGGGGGCGGCCGTCACGATCTAAGCGTGAGCTTCACCCTCTCCCCTAAACGGGCTTCCGCTTTCGCGCTGGCTTTCGATGTATTTCGCCGGGGCGCTGTTGGAGAGATCACCCTCGTGCANCTTCTCGATCGGCTCCGAGAGGAGATTCCAAATGCCTTCCCAGAAGCGATTATCTCTGGATACAACCTCCAAGGGATTACCATGGGGCAGTTGGCTCCGTTCAATCGGCTTAGGGGCTACCTTCGGAAAATAGATGCGGGATGGAAGTGCGTTACGACTTTTGATCAGCCACCCACCCGGACTGGGGTTCAGTGGGTGAGTGGATCCGTCTACCTGGTTCCTCCTTCTATGAGCCTGGAGGATGCTTTTTACCCGGGTAGTCCTTCCCAAAATAGGGAGGCCTGGACCCGGGGCCGTCTCACTCATTATTCGAATGCACAGATCTTTTTCGATACCTACCGCAGTGGTATTACGTGGGGAAGCAATGCGGAGGAGTGTTTCAATCCTTATCTGACCTCGACCAACATGAGGGCACTGGGGGAACGCCGAGCCAGCGATATTGGTGTGGTTGTGGCCACCTCGAGTGTCCCACGCATCTGTGCAAACCGCCGGGGAGCTTTGGCACTCGGATATCTTCGCCATGCCAGTACAGGGTTGGCCCTCGAGATGGATAGTTGGTACCTCGATTGTGAGGAAGGGCTCGAACTACAGGCACGCAAGGGTACGAGCAAGTACGCAAAGTCTCGAAGTGAACGTCCTTTGACCTCAACCTCATATTTTCGACCTGCACGGTCAAGCATTGGTGAGTGGGATCTGGAAGATTCGGGCACACGCCATCCCGAAAGCGCCATGCTCTACTACGCTGGCGAACAAGAAGTTCGGATCTACGATACGTCCCAAATCCAGGTGCAGTCGGTCTGGACCATGGACGCCATACGTCGTAAATTCGATCTGGGAGGTCGGTTCACTTTCCCTTGGTTCAATCCAGCTGCAGAAGATATTTCTGTGTGGCCACCAACACAATTACGAATGAGGTTCTAATGCCTTTCTATGCCTACCTCTGTTCCCAGGGCCATGCCTACGACAAGCTCAAGCCGATCTCCGATCGAAAGACCGACGTGTGCCATGAGTGCGGATCCGAAGCGCTTCAACAAATTACATCACCCGCTCCCCCCATCATGCGGGGGCAACCAGGGGGAACCGCCAAGAACCTGGGTCCTTCGCCCCATCGCACCGGACGCGTTCCTTCAGGAATCGACACCACCAAGCTCCCGGTAGTGGGTAGGGACGGCAACCTCTACAGCGCGGGCGGGAAACGTCTCCNCAATGAATGATGAGAGTGGAACCCGAATTGCGCTGGCTACCGTAGGCGTAGTGGCGTTGGTTGCTGCCTGGTACAACGAAGCGAAGGGCAGGCAGGGATCCTTCAAGCGAATGCCGGCCTCCAGAAAAGCGGTAGTGAAGGCCGTCCAGTCATCCTTGTCTCCCGAGCTCCTGAAGGAGAACCAGAAAGGTGCAGGAACGGGCCCGCTGGCTGGTCACTGCTACGTCGCCGCCCAAGCTGCCTACCACCTCCTGGGAGGCCTCAGCAGCGGCCTGACGCCCCATAGCGCCCCCTACAAGGGAGGCACGCACTGGTGGCTCGAGGACGAGGCAGGAGAGATTGTGGACCCAACAGCGTCTCAGTGGAAGAAGGCTTTCCCCTACCAGAAGGGAAGCGGTCGCGGGTTCCTCACCAGGGACGCATCGGCGCGAGCCCAGGTTGTCATCGACCGAGCCAAGGATCGACTCCGAGGGCCCGCGGGATCTCGGTCGGTAGTTCTTGATTCGGGCTACCATCGAACGGCCATCAGCCGGAACGGCGCGAGTCGGCCCTTGAAGTACCTCCAGAAGCATTCTCCTGACCTATTGCATGGAAAGGTGCTGGATTTCGGGAGCGGAAAGGGGGCCGACTGCACAGCAATCTCCGCTACTTGCTACGACCCGAATCATCCAAAGAGCGGGGTGCGAGATTTGCCGTCAGGAAAGTACGACACAGTGTTGATGTTCTATGTTCTCAACGTGCTTCCTCCAGCCTCGAGAAGGAAAGCGCTGAAGCAAGCCGCGGTCCGGGTGAAGAAGGGAGGCCACCTGGTGGTGGCGGTTCGGGGCAAGGGAGACGGGGGGTACGCCACAGCCAAGTCAAATTGGGAAAAGCACCAGGACGGGTACGCACAGCGAGACGGAAAGGGGGAGTGCAAGCGGTTTCAGAAGTTCTTCTCCCAATCTGATCTGCGGAAAGAGCTGCGGAAAACTTTGTCTTCCTGGAAAGAGCGTGAGATTGGGGAATCCTCTTCGGACAGTTCTCTCATCGTCCTGCGGAAATCCTAATGCCGAAAAAGGTAGGCAAAAGACTCTATGTGCACCGCACAGCTCTCTCCGATCTCTCGAAAGCGCAACAGAGTCAAGTCCGAGCTCTTGCTCGAAAGCATCCCGATTTCCGCTGGACGGTAGCCAGGGTTGGGGATGGAAGTGTGATGCTGGGGAAAACCGAATCATTCTCTAAGACCTTCCACCCGGCGCTCATTGAGTCGGTGACCCAGGCAAAGGGAAAGACCCAACATCGGGTGTATGGGGACAATCCTCCCATCTACCATCGCATTGAACAAATGCTCTCATCCACGCATCCACGCTACGCTTCTTCACGAAAAAATACGGAACGCGAGGAAGAGAAGGGATTGCTCTCAAGGCCAGACATTGGAACGAGAGAGAGTTGGAATAGGATAAGGGGTGCGAGAAACCGCGCAAGCAGCGAGACTCGCGGGGGGCATTTGAGTTATTCTCGTTCGAGGTTTCACATGACTGACCAACAAATTCTCAAGCTACTGGTNGGCGTAGGCATTGGAGGAGGGATCCTCTACTTGGCCCTGGCGCCAAAGAAAGCCAAGGCAGCCGTAGCGCCAGGCCAGCTTCCAGCGCCCCCTCCCGGGTCGGAAGGTACACCGACTGAGCCCGAGGTGGCCGTGCCGCCTGTGGTAGCGGTTCAGCAACCAGGTCAGCCCGCACCAATCCCACCACCGGTGGTTCGAGATGAGCTCCAGCGCACTCTGCTGCAGGCCGGAGTGAGCGCCCAGCTTGCTCTTCCGACCAGTATTTCGGGCTTGAGTGTAGTTCATGTGGGAACCATGAGACCGAGACCGTCCCAGGGACAGGTTCGGAGAATGCAGCGGAAGGGACTCATTCCACCCAGGGGTTCTTCCGGAGTCGCTCGTCGAGGGAAGAAGGGCCGCACCGTGCGCGAACAAGTGAGTACGGCAATCAAAGCTGTCATCGAACATCANCGTGTTCATGGTTTGGCCGTTCCCGGTACTCCGGTCTACATCGTTCGAAAAGCCCTCAAGGATCTGGGCCCCAATACCCCGCGCCGGTGGAAACGCAGGTTTGGATGGGAAGACCAGTGGTTCGTTGGTTTCGTCCCAGTGGGCGGGTTCCACACATTCCGCGTGAACGCCATCCAGAGTCGCAACCGGTCGTTGGCCGATATCCGTCCTGTGGGAGGCGTAGACTACGGACCCGTGCAGACCAAGGAAATCGCCATCACCGAAAAGGTTCTCAAGGCTTTGATGGAGGGTGGGGCGCCATTCGCATTGAAGGTTCTAGAGGAAGAGCAGCAACGCCTGGCGTACCCAGATGCCCCGGCTCCCGTCATGCCTCCACCCCCGACGACCCAGGAAATGGAAGCTCGAGAGGAAGTGGAAGACCAGCGAGCAGCTGATGAAGCCGAAGATGAAGCCATTTCCGAGAGCGACGGGGATCTCGAAGATGCAGAACGGGTGGTTGAATCGCGGGAACAGGCCGCAGCCCAGCAACCTCAAGCTGCGACCGTTCCTCGAGTGGTCCAAGGAAACGGGGGTTGGGTCTATCGACAACATCCCAACGGAACCATCGAAATCGTTGGAGCCCCTTCGGGCTACCGTAGCGGTGCCACCCTCACTAGCGGGGCTGCTTGGGTCGCCATTACCGATGAGATCGGTCCTCACCCTGGTGCGCCCCAAGCTCCCTCGGGTGCGCCGAGGATCGTGGCGGGGAACGGCGGCTACAAGTACGAACAGCACCCAAGCGGTGCCATCCGTATCCTCGTAGACCCAACGNGGAAGGCAACCGGAGTGACGCTCACTTCCGGCCGGGCACATCGAGCCATTACCCGTGAGATCGGTCCCTACCCAACCAGCGGTACAGGGGCTCCCCCTCCTCCGGCCCCGGTTCAAACGCGTGAGCCTGGATCTCCGAGGGACGTGACTGGAGCGGGGGGATGGACGTACCGCCAGTACCCCGACTCAAGCATTGAGATTGTGGGCGCACCATCCGGTCACCGGACGGGCGCTGTCCTTCGAAGCGGAACGGCATGGGCAGCGATTACGAGTGAGATCGGACCTTACCCCACTCAAATGGGTGGTCATTTTGGCGGCCACAGAAGACGACGTCGTGCGGGGTAAACAATGTCAATCACTGTCCCGTATCGCGACGTAGATGGATCCGGTGGCTATCGCTACCGTCAGTTCGCCAATGGTCTGATTCAGATCCTGGCAGACCCCAGCGGCAACGCTGAAGGGGCGAAGTTGCGCCCGGACCACACGGGAAAAGGCCCCTTCTACGCTATTGAGAACGAAATCGGGCGCTTCAAGGATTCTGAATACGCACGAAGCAACAAGAGGTTGATGGAGGACACCTACGCCCAGAATGGGTACAAACTCCTGCGCTTTACGAGGCCATCCTGGGTGAAGGGTTTTCGCATTGGAAGTCAGGGCCAGGTGGACATATCGACGGCTCCCACAGTGGGGAGGGTTCACAGTCGTTTCAGCCACAACCAGCTAAGACACCTGGCTTCTGCCATCGAATTGCCAGAGGGGATGCAGCACTCCCTAAAGGAAATCCCCTCCGGATACCGTTGGATCTGGAAGTGGAAACCCGGAGATCAGTGGACAGAGCGTCCCGATCCGGCCCTGGTTTCGAGCGCAGAAATCAGCGACGACGACCTGAGTCAGATCAACTTCCTCGGAGCTTTGGCTCCACGAATGGGAGCCGATCCTGCTTCCTCTTCCCAAGTTGAACCACAAAAGCCGAGCCGGTGGCTCCCCCTGTTGCTTGGCGTGGCTGTGGTGGGAAGCGGGGTCTACTACTGGGGAGCCAGAAAGGGCTCTTGGAACGACGACGACGACGAGGAGGAGGGGGAAGCCCAAGAGGTTCAAATGGCCCGCGTGACGATCCTTGAAACAGGAGAGGAGATCGAGGTAGGCCGAGATCGTGTTGAGTGGGACAACGAGGGGAGGGCCTTTCTTCCCTACCAGGGCCGCGTCGTGGAAGTGGAGTCGAGTTTTATCCAGAAAGAGAGTCACCCAGACGCGTCCACCGAAGCCTACATGCGACGGCTTCTTCGAGGAGAGGTAGATCCTGAAGACGAGGATGTGTGATGAACGGCCTCCCCCTCGTTTTTGGAAGCGCTGTTCTGTTGGCTGTAACTTCGGCCCGTAGAGGTTCTCGAGGTCGAGCGCGGGTGGGAGACACGGTTTGGCTTCTCATCAAGGACTGGAGGGGCAATCGAGGGGGAGAGACGCCTGGTGTAAGTGTTCACCTCACTTCGGAAAGCGCTTGGGACGAGCTCATCAGCGATTGGCAGGAGGCTTCTGAGGGTTTTCACGATGACGAAGAATGGCGGGAGTGGAGGAATCTGCGGACCCGAAGTGAACGCATCGCCTTCATCGACGCGTGCCCTGACCAGCCAGACTGGGTGGGCTATTGGTTTGAGATTGAACCGGCGACGGTAACGGGTCCACCTTCGATCCGGGACTTGGCGCGGGAGGAGAGATGAACGGCCTCCCCCTAGTCTTCGGAAGCACGGCCCTGTTGGCGTCGTTCGCCCTCCGTAAGAAGGGCTCGAGAGGATGGATGGTGACGGATGGAGACGGGGGTCATCCCCCCAGGCCGTACCATATTCCAGAGAGCACAGACCATCCCGCTCTTCAGATCACCAGCAAGATGTTTTCCTATGCCCCAATAGACATTGCCGCCATTCGAGAGACTGAGATACCAGAGCCCCACTTTTATGGGGAAGAGGCGGTGGTTCAAGGGCCCATCACGGTGAACGGTATTTTCCATCATCTCATGGCAATTCGCGTATGGGATGGGACGGAGGCAACACCAGAAACACTCAAAGAGTTTTTCCCCGATGTTCCACTCCCCTTGCGTCGCCTGGTGACTGGTGCTTCCATCCGAGAGTCAGCACTTTCTCCTGCAGAAAGGGAGTGGTTAGACACCGCTCGCCAAGAGGAGCAGGTAGCAATTAGAGATCCTCACGATCGGCTCGGTACACAGGCAAGAGCGGCCTACGGAGACCAGATCTACCTCGAAAGTACGGAGATACCAGGGTTTCCAGGTCGATGGGTGATAATTATGTTCCCACAGGGAGATTGAAGATGGGTGAGAACAACGGAAGCTGGTATGCGCTCGGTGCAGTCGCTCTTCTGGGAGGTGCCGCGGCACTGGGGACCAGGGGAAGCGCGAGCTCGGACACCTTGGGCCAGCTTGAGCGGGTGATGCAGGGGCTTGACTCCGAGAGCACGGAAGAAGAGGAAGCTCACTTCGATGCCCTGGTGAAGAAGGCCTACGAAGAACACGGCGACCAGGTAGTCGAAGACTTCTTCGAGCAGCAGGGCTTCTGATGGACGGTAAGTGGCTCGCGCTGGGAGCAGTAGGAGGGCTCGCAGTTCTCTCTGCGAAGAAGGGGAGCGGAGCGAAAAATGCGCCGCCGTGGCCCTTTCAGCCCACTCGACGAGGGGGCGAATTCCGGTGGGGCCCCGGTAGGGGGATCCGTTATGACCTCGATGCTGGAAGTCGCGGCAGCCACGTAAGAGGCGGTCGGCGGCACACGGTGGTGTGGTACTTCGCCCCGGGCGCAGACGCTGGCGTTCGGGTACATCGACCGGGCCCAAGCATTCGGAAACTGGGTCAAGACGTTGGAGATTTTGATCCTCGATCCTCGGTAGCCAAGTGGGAGTGGGCAAAACTCGCTGTTCAGCATTTTGCGGATCATCATCCCGAGGAATTTCGACGTTGGGCGAGTGGTTACGAAAGGCACCGACTTTACCTGGAGATGCCCAAGCTCGCCAACCACGTCTTGGGACCAGAGTCTCCTCCCACCTGGCGTATTGGTGCCAGCAAGAAGGGGAGTTCAGCTCACAAGGTTTACTCCATTCGCCACCATGGTCCCGTCATGGTGTGGGGAGACGAGGAGTGGAGAAATCCGGATTTCCAGTCGGGAGACTATGCGTTGTGGTGGAATTCGAAAGAATTCCAGGATGCCGAGTCAATCACCGAAGTCGAAGGAAACGTGGTTAGGGAGTACACCTGTCTAGCTGGCTACGTCGATGAGCCAAACTTCGAACCCGAGACTCCCGATTGGTCCGTGCAGGAAATCTACCTTTCAGATGATGATCTCCACGACGGTAAAGGCGGGGTGAGGGATTCGGTGGGATGGATGGCTTCCATTGGTGTCGAGCTACTACAGGAGCGAGGGGGAACAGAGTACGAGGCGTCTCACCATGAAGTGATGGCGATGGATCCGTTCCCTCAACAAGCGTTGCCTTTCGCTCAAAAGAAGAAGGGGAGTCCGTCCCTGGCCTGGGTTAGCTGGAGCGAAAATGCTCCGTACGCCCCGGAAGATGTTGGGGTGAGACGCGACTTTTGGTCCGCGAAAACCTCTCACGGAACCTATGAATGGGATCTGGACGAGCTCAGGTATCTCCCCGCTGGTGTAACTCGGGCCGGAGATCGTTCGATAGAGTTGTGGGGAGGAAAACGCTGGAGGCAGAGGCGCCCCCCGAAACGGCCCGGTGTATCTATCAGTTTGGAGGAGGCTAAACGCGTTGCGGATGAACACCACAGGAAGCGTCGTGGAATTCGCTCTTTGAGGAAGAAATGAGTCGAGGATGCCGTCCCATCTACCCTGGAGGTCCTGACGAACCCTGGGATGACGCCAGCTGCGCGGCTTGTGGAACTCCCCTTGAAGACCGCCTGGTGGAAGGGGACGACGACCCGCTCAATCTAGGGTTTTGCTCCACCCACTGTGTCGGGGTAGGCGTTCAGCCCTATGGGGGTCCTACCCAGGCCTACACTGTCGATCTGAAGTGGAGCATATGGACGACCGACGAGAACGAGTTTGTAGGGACTGGGACCACAACTTCCCAAAGACGGTACCGGATCGACTTGGGGGAAAAAATGAGAAACGCCTTCCTCGGAACCGGTCCTCCGATCGAAATCCAGAGTGCTCCGAGAAAGGAGATCCGGTACGGAAATGTGACGATCAAGAAGGGAGGAGCCGTAGGAGAAATGCGGACGTGCTGGGGAGAGGTCTACGAGCTTGTGCCGGATGATATGGAGTCCATTGACGAGGCGACTGGTGGGGGGGTCACCGATGCAATCTCGGACTGGGTTGATGGCCGATCTGGATTCGACGAGGGTGGGGACGTCATTGGGGCCTTCGTGGACTTCGATATCAAGGCCTCTACCTTCGAGGCCATGATGGAAGCCATCGACCAGCAAGAGGAGATGTTGATTCAACAAGACATGCGCAACTCCAAGGAACTCTCTGCGGAACGTTGGATGCGGCCGTCCATCCGCTGGATGCCTCCGAAGAAGATCGAGTAGCGTGATACAAAAGGAAGAACCTCACCAGGAGAAGTAGAATGGGACAGAGTTGTTGCAGACGTAGAGCCTCACTCCAGGGGCTCGACTACGATGCCTTGGTTGGCGGGTTTCCCGTTCGATTCACCGAAACGCGAAAAGGAGTGGTGGCCCACGTTCAGCTTGGAAACCAGTGGATCAATTTGGGCGCCTATGGGGGCCGCTGGCCACGGCCTCTACTGGAGCAGAAGGTTGCCCAGGCTACGGCAAGATGAAATTTCGTGGCGCAGAAGGACTTGCTTACCAGCCGAGGAGAGGTCGGTTCTTGGTTCGGATGTTTCGGGTGGGTGCCGAGGAGTATTCGGAACCGCAAAATATCTACGCTGTACTTGACCGGGCGAGCTTGGTTGAGACCTGGAAACTGTCGGACTTGGTGAAGAAGGAACTCAATCCAAAGTTCTTGCAAGCTCACCTGGATAGATTGGAGTTTGAATACGAGTACGACGCATTTGCGGTGATGGATGTGGTGGTGGACTGGGAAGAATGGATGGAGGAGCAGTTTCGCTGGATAACTGGCGCAGAGGAAGCGGCCTGGATCCCGCCACAAGCCGTTTGGTTCCAGGAAGACGAATGGGGAGGGTGGAGCCATCATGTGGTGATTCCCCTCACTTCGCTGGGTCCGGGGGACCCGCATCTCAAGATCGAAAGTGAGCACGGCTTTTTCGAGTCGAGCAGCTTACCGAGGCCCACCTACCTCTTCCCGAGCATCCGAAATTTGAAGGGATCTTCCTCCAAGCTCTTCGACCTAGACGCTTACTTGAAATAGAATGGGATGACTATGCTTACTCCAGACGGACGATTTTTGACTTTTGCTAGCCTGGGCCTCCTTGCGGGCGCCTCTGTCCTCAAGCAACGAGGAAGCCGTACCAACGGGCTTGTGCGTCGAGGGGGACACCTCGTTCGACTTGGTACCGGCGAGCTCGTCAACGACACGGCTCTCTTCGCTCTCATCAACCAGGACACAAACATCCTGCGAGACATGAGCTTCGAGCAGGCGGTTCTCAACGAACCCCTGTTGGTGGAGGGCCGAATGCACCAACTCGTACACCAGGCCTTCAGGGACGCTGTGGGAGAGTCTCTTCATCCCATAGCGGTAGAGGATTACAAGCTCCGCAACCAAACACTTCGCGATTTATACGGGGAGGTAACTCCATCCAACATCGCTGATGTGCTCGACCGAAACTGGGAAGAACGATCTCAGATCCTGGAGCACCAGGCCAGGGTCGCCAGGGCTGGAGAGCCTGGAGCCGTGGCCTTCTTCAACGCCCTACAGGCCAACCTCGAGCCGATCGAGCAGTCGTTCGTAGCAGCTGCACAGCTCGCCCGAGATGCCCAGGTCATCGCACGGAAACACGGACGAGAGGAAGACGTAGAGGGCTGGGGCCTCATCTCCGGTGTGTGGAGAGACATGGGGGAACACTTCGGACGCACAGTTCGGGTACCGATGCCACCACTCGACCCTCGTCGACTGGGAATGCATGGACGCAGAATGAGACGGATGGGTCCTCCCGGACGCAGGATGTTGCCTCCGTGGGAGGACGAGGACTGATGCTCTACAGGCAAAATGGCGTGCTCGTTGCTCTCGGCACCGTAGGTGCTCTTGGGGTGCTGGGTGCCGTTCGTAAACGCGGGTCCACCTCTGGCCCTAAGTACACCTTCCGTTCAGATTCCGAGGAATGGTTCGATTTCCTAACGGGTGGTAGGCGGGAGACGGCCTCTGGAGAATGGGAAGACCCCGAGGAATTGACCGAAGAGGACTACGCAGTCCAGCACGCCTACGAAAACCGGATCTGGGATCTCCTATCCGAAGCTGACCTCGACTATGAGAACGAGGAAATTCCCGACCATTTCGAGGTGGCCTTTCTCACCTGGGCTACGGACATGGGCCACAGCATCGGTCGGACGTACAGATTGCGAGAGCCCTGGCACGCTCGATTTTGGGAAATAGCCAAGGCTGACGCCGAGCTCAATCGCTTGTCCAGGGAGTTGACTGAAATTGATATGGGGCGGGATCCAGCCCCTCCCTCAATTCGAGACCTCCGGGATCGTCCCTGGCGATCCGGGTCCTCAGCCAAAACGGCAACCAAGAAGGAGCTCATCACAAACATCCTGCTTCTTTCTGGAGCCTACGGGTGGAAGGTGGACGACAAGACTGGCCTGTCTCAATCTAAGAACCCCAGGAAGGAACTTCAGGCCATGTCCAAGAGCGACCTGGTTTCCTTGTTCGACATTGTCCAGACGCAGACCAAGGGATGAAAACATGAAGAACGAGGTAACTTGAGATGGAGGACGGAGTAAAACTCGCTCTCGCTAGCGCCGGGATCCTGGCTGGGCTCACCGTTGCCTTTGGAGCCGAGGCTGCCTGGGGATCCCGCGTAACCTCTGACGACTTCCAGATGGAGATGGACAAGAGCTTGGTGATCCACACTCCAGTGGGCGCCCTCGTGAGCCTCACCGCTCCTGGGGGAAAGGCCGTGGGAAACTATTCTTCCTTTTCACAGGCACTTGAGGCCGCTACTGCGTGGATCGGGAGCCATGGAAGGCGAGACATTCTTCACCTCGATGAGAAGGGTAACGTTGACCTGGTCGATCACCACGGCAACATCATCGTGAGTTGGGCGTGAACGGCTCCTGGCTGGCTCTTGGAGCGGCTGGCGTGGTGGCCGCGCTCTCCCGACCCCCCAAGGGTTCAGGGGCCTTGTCTACCGACGAACTGAAGGCCCTCAACGCGGCCTTTGAGGTGTGGGGTCTGGGAACTATCCATCCCATCACCCCTTACCAGCAGCACATCTGGGACACCCGGAAGATAGTGGTCTGTCCCCACGGTTTCCCTGGCGCCTACCTCAACGAATTGTCCCTCGAATACGGAGCGTTGGAGAGAGAAGCCGGGCCAGGTGGGAGCGTTCGCTTCTCTACAAGAATGAGGGACCGCGATCACATCGAGTCGTTTTTCTTCTGTGATCACCGGTCGGAAGGTCCGTTGATCACCTCTGTTCGCCACCTTGGAGGAGGGCGCTCTGGACCCATCCCCATCGAGCACGTACAGCTTGGGAAGGGAGTGGAGGTTGCCAAAGAATTTTACTTCCCGGCTCCCGAAGGTTTCTGGGAAGAAATCGAAATTGAGCAGATCTGGTAATGGGCACTAAAAACCAAGCATGGCTCGCTCTTGCCGGGGTCGCGGTGGTGGGAACGGTTTCCTCGATACGTCGTGTTCGTGGGTCCAGGATCCCTAAAGCACCCTTCCCTTCGGACACATGGCCCAACCTTGATTGTCTACAGAGGCTGGACGCGGTACCCATCAACTCTTTTCCAACTGGACTTACCCTCTACCAGAAGAAGGTCTGGGATGCCCTCGGCAAGCTCGTGTGCCCCCATGGGCTCCCGGTCTCATATTCCGACCTGGATATTGGCTGGGGGGGCGTAGAGAGTGAGAACCACGTACTCGAGTACGGTGGCAGAGTGGACAGCAGCAAGGCCGGTGAGAGTTGGTTCGAGTGCGGCCACCATGACGGGGAGGAGCCTGTCAATTTGCTCCCCTCCATTCGGTCCCTCGCTGCCCCGCCAGGACGGTCTCACGAGGCCTCGTTGGAATCATCGAGGTGGCCGGCACGCAAGGGAAGGCTTTATTATTGGGTTGAGACCCCTCCAGACGCAACCTGGGGCTAAGGAGGTGGGCAATGACGCCCTACCAAGTCTTGGGCCTAGACGAAGGAGCATCTCCCGAAGAGATCAAGAAAGCATGGCGGGCCAAAGCCAAGGAGACACACCCTGACAAGCATCCAGGAGATGACCAGGCGGGGGAGAGGTTCAAGGCCGTACAGGAGGCCTACGAAACTCTGAGTGCCCCAAAAGAGCCCGAGCCAGATCTTCCAAAGTGCCCGCGGTGTGCGTCACCTACGCACAGGGAAGGGGAGACCTGTAACGCCTGTGTGCAATACGTGGCCAATATGAGGGCCATGGATGCCCAGCAAAACTCGATCCGGAAGCGACTAAGGGAAGAAGCAGTAGCGTGTTACCGTGTTTCCCAGCAGGGGCTCGAAAGAAAATTCGGTTGGCTCGGTGACTGGAACAGGAGAGGAGTGCCGAAATGGTGGGATGTGAAGTGACCTTCTACGACCTTCTTGGCGTCGAACCAAGCGCTACCGGCGAGGAGATAAAGAGTGCCTGGCGCCAGATCGCCAAGGAGACTCATCCCGACCTCCACGAGGAAAACCCGGAGCTCACTGAACGCTTCAAGCAGTGCAGTAGGGCTGCAGAGGTGCTCCTGGATGTAGAAGCTCGCGTAAGGTACGACGCAGAACTTCAGGCACCCTCCATCGCGGATTTTGTGGGTGCCTGGGTACAATCGCACCAGCAAGAACTCCATAAACGCGCCCAACGGCCGGTCCCAAGTAAGCCGAGAAGGAAGAAAAAGACTGCGCCCGTTCCCCCTTCTTCTACTTCAAGCTATGCATCGGAACAGCAAAGGCTCGAGAAGGAGTTCGGGTGGACAGCTGACCCTGCTCACTACGACTCGATGATGGGCAAGGACCCAACCCGCCAGTACGACACCCCTCTCGATGGGCTCACTTCCGACGACCTCTTGCAGGCTCTGTTGTCAGAAGCGGTGCTCAAGGCCGCGATGCGTGAGGACAGTCGGATGAAGGTAAATGGAAACAAGGTTGAGGTGAACCTTGCCCCGGACTTGACTGTTACTATTGACAGCAACACGGTAAAGAGTTTGAGAAAGGTTCATCGAAACCTGCGTCAAATGGAGCGCCTGGTGGACGGTGTAAAACGCTGGTGGCGCGGATGAGTTGGAAGAGTTTTGAAGACGTGATGACTGCGGGAATCGCTATTGGCGCCCTTACCCTGGCGCTCCGTCAAGAGAGCTCGAAGGGATCTCGTTCCAATGGGGACGACGATGATGACGACGAAGAAGAAGACGATCGCCCCGGGCGAGTTCGTACTCTTACGCCAGAAATGATCCGACGCGAACGAGAAGAACACCTCCAAGATCAGAGGCGAAGGTTCGCTAACTTCCGAACGGAGGCAATCGAGCTCGGGGATACTCCAGAGAGATTCATTGCCGATGTAGAAGCTCGTGCTCACGACTACCACCGCACTGAACTTCGGGTTTTCCATGATCGTCGAGGCCCAAATCCGGGACGAATACCGACACCCGAACATTGGCTCGAGGCCGCCTATGCTCGTGTGTGGTGGCTGAGAAATAGGCACCATTACAAGCCCTAAGCTGGGGGTCGACAAAACCTATTTCTTGACTTTGTTCAGTTCCATCCATAAGAGGCAGGATGTATACTATGCGGGTCAATGAAGGTGAACCTTGGGCAAGACTGATGAAACCCCTGACCACATGGGTCTACTCGGCTCAAAAGAGTCCTCCCATCAGAACGGGAGGGGTTCTGTCTATTCGTTGCGGGAATTCGCCCAACTCATTGGCCGATCGGTGAGCACACTCAAGTCGTGGGACCGAAAAAAAATCCTTGTGGCAAAACGCTACCCTTCGGGACAGCGGTTTTACACCGAAGACCAGTTGACC
The DNA here is from genome assembly GCA_002686195.1 of Candidatus Pacearchaeota archaeon. The sequence goes on from NZAS01000007.1 coordinate 26,814, forward strand.
ACCATTCTCGAGGGGCGCCAGAGCGCCGATTGATTTAGAGGAGTGACAAATGTCCATCGTACTCAGTGTCCTTGACCAGCAAGCGGAGCCCGTCGCGGGAGACCAGGCTGCAGTTCTGTCCATGTCTTTTGCACCGGGGAAAGGTTACCGGTTCAAGGCCGTGGTTCACCCGAGCCAGCGTGAGCTGGGTCGATGGGTAAGCGACTGTCCGTTGTCAGCCTACGAATCAGCGATGTTGTGGTTGGCAAGGTTCCAGTGGAGCGTTCAACAGACACCCGAGATCCAGCAGATGTTGAGCGAGGTCCATTCCTTGGCTCCCCTCAATCCCCAGGTCCACCCTCTGCAGGCTGTGGCCATTCTTTCTCGGAATCTTCAGATTCCTGGTGCTCCGGATCTTCCTGGAGATATTCTCGTGAGCTACGGCAGCACCCCGCAGCTTCCGGGGCCACAGGACGAGATGGCTCCACAGCGTTCCTCTCGTCGAGCGCCCCGCCCGGCCTCACAACCTCGACCGAGGCAAGCTGTGGCGCAAGCGCCAGCTTCCCCCCCTCAAAGGGAAGGGAACCCATCTCGCATGGGAGAGGACGAGCGAGAGATCGCCATGTTCTTGAGAGAGGCGGTATTGGCGCTCCGAGACGGCCAGGATGCACAGGAAGTGGTTCCGGTGGTCCTTGAATTCTTTGGAGCCGGCGCTCCACCCACACCAACCGATCCAGGGTGGAACGAGGATCTCGACGCCGAGATCGACCACCTTCTGGCAGATGATGATGACCTGGACGACGATTTCGACGACGACCTGGATGGTGATCTGGAGGACTTCAACGAGGTTGCCTTTGAAGAGGCCAAGCTCGCTGCGGAGGAGGAAGGCCAGGAGTACGAGGAGGAAGGATCTGGGAACTTTCGTCCAGTGGGACCCGAAGAGGTTCCAGAAGGACAAGACCCGGAAGCCACGGCCCAGATGCTGGCCATGACTGACCAGGGAGCGATGGAGAAGATGCGCCGCACCTACCAGCGCCAAGCGCAGCAGCGTGCCCACGTTCAGCAGGTTGTTGAGGCCAACGAGCGAGCCCGACAGGCTGCAGCGCTTCGGGAGGCACAGGCCCTCGAGGAACCTCCTCCAGTGGAGGTTGTCGTCCCTGCCAACGGTGGGGGAAAACCCACGCCTCTACCTGAGTCCGTGGTAGTCGAAGAAGAAGAGGCTATCGTAGCTTCGGCGCCCGCAAAGAAGCGTCGTCCTGCCACCCGAACCAAGCCGGCCTCCAACGGGCGCAAGCGTCGAGCTCCAGCGAAGAAGGCGACAGCGAAGAAGAAGGCGACAGCGAAGAAGAAGGCAACAGCGAAAGCAAAAAAGGCCGCGAAGAGCCCCGAAGCCTGACCAGGTCGAACACAAGCTGGATCTCCTACGGTAAATCCGGGCCATGAGTTATGCTGGTGAGGCAAGGAGTTTCCCTCAATGCCTATGCTTCCAACCGATGGGTTCATGCCCTCCGACAGCGTTTGGCGCAAACAGACGCCCGAAGCGAGGCGCAGCAGGAAACAGTACCTCACCCAGCGAATCGCTTCTTTGACAGCTACGCGTCTTCCCCTTTGGACTGGCGACGACCTCGCCTTTTTTCACCACTACCGCGACGACTTTAGGCTTGCAGCGCAAGAACAGTGGGCTCGAGATATGGAGTCAGGGGCATCTTCGTGGATGCATCCGCAAGCGGCACCACAGGCCCTTCCTCCCGATGGTTTGGGCGCACACTTGGACGTATTCGGGCGCGACGTTTCTGACCCCACAGCCATGCAAAGCAGGGTCACCGTGGTTCCCAAATTCGGATTGCTATGGGTGGGGATCGCGGCCCTGGTGACGGTTGGAGTGACAGCCGTCTGGCATGGGGCCCGACATGAGCGAGAGGCTCGCGCAGTAACCAGGAACCGTTAGATGATGCGCTCACGTCTTCATCTGGACGCCTATGGGGTAGTTGCGCCAGGCACAATCGCGGCACCAGAGGCCGCTGACGCCAACACCCCCACCGGATTCTTGTCCCGTGTGAAAGGTGTTCTCGATGGAGCCGGAAGAGGCCTCGACGTGATCGGGAGCTCCATCTTTGACCGGGTTACCGAGAATGCTCCGGAGCTCAAGACGAGCGCTTCTTTTGTTGCCCAGCACGCCCCCGACATTGCGGATGCAGCGATGCTGGGGTTCGCAGATCGAACCCTTGGAGCTCTGCGGGCCACGGGGGTAGCGGAAGACAAGATCCAGAAAATCACTGACGGGCTCGAGGAATATTGGACCATTGATAGTCGAGGGAACCCGGTGAAGAAACAGGGCGGTGGAGCGGAATACCTCCGTCGCGTCATTGCCTCTGACCCGCGTTTTCAACGAGCTGCTCAACGTGCCTTGAACGGCATGTTCGTCACCAGGTTGTACGACCAGCTTGGAAAGACGTCGAAGGTCTTGGTCTGGCTCTCGGCTCTCGGAGGTGCTGCTCCGAGCTTGGTTCGTCGTACCCAGTCAACTCTTCCAACTGGGCAGGTAGTGTCTGGATGGGCGGTAGAAATCCCGGGAGTAGGATCCACTGTTGTCGACGACCTTGGGGTGAAGAATCTGAGTACCTCTATCGGTGGAACACTCGGACGATTGGGAATAAGAGGACGCACGGTGAGTGGGCGGGTGTCCGCGGGATACCGTCGTTCTTCTGGAAAGACCTCTGTCTCCACGGGCCTGTCGGTACCCGTGGCTCGACGTTCTCGAATGGAAATGTCCATCGCAGCTGAACGGCAAGCGGGGAGAAGTCCAGATCTCAACCTCGGTCTTCAATACTCCACTCCCATCTCCCCCACGTCACAGATCATGGCGCGGGCTGGAATCTCTGCTCCGGTGAGGATGTATTCCCGTGGAGGAAGGGTGTCATTCGAGCCAAACTCTTCTCCGACAATCACGCTGGGACTCGCTGGCCCCCTCCCCACGTTCAGTCGCAGGGTCAACCAGGCGCGTGCCCTCAAGATTCAGCGAGAAAACGAAAAAGACCAGATGGCGAGAAAGATGGTGAGAGAGCGACGAGAGAATCCCGACACGGGACAACCATGGACTTACCAACAGTTCATGCAGCTCCCGATCGCATCGGCTCGGGAAATATTCCTTTCTTCGTCATCCAAGGGCACCGCGGTGAGTGGAACCATGGGAAGGGTTCCGGGCCCTCCCTGCATGGCCTGGATTGACTACATGCGCATGTACCACCCAGACGAATACCGTTCGGGTTGGTACACCGCCTACGAGAACGCCCCAGTAGAACTCCAGGACGAGTGTGCTCGGGTGCACGACCAGAGAATGGAAGTCGACGCTTTCAGACGTAATCGAAGCGACCCAGGAGAATACGCCAAGCTCAAAAAGGAGTTCAGAAAACGCGCAAAGCGAGAGGACGCACCCAGTACGCTCTCTCCATCTCGGGCATTGGCTCGTGCTATACAGATCCAGGAATCAGAAAGATCTATCGCCCTAATGGGTGCGGTACAGTCGCCGGTAGCGTCATCCCTTCGCTCCGGGGTGCTGCTTTCCGCGTTGAGGCCGGAAAGAGCATGAGCAGCGAGACAACCAAAACAGAATGGATGTACCGCATCTGGATGACCGTCCTTACCCTGGTGGTGGTTCCGACCTTCATCTGGGTGTGGAACACCGACCGATCTGGCGTGGAGGACAGAGCTCTGCACCAGGTCCAACTGGAAGGCCTTGAAAGAAGAGTAGGAAAAACGGAAGTCGAGCTCGAGATGCTCGATGAGATAAATTCAAACCAGGCAGTGATGACTCGGGATATCGAGTACATCCGGGCCGCGGTAGACGAGATAAAGGATGGGCTGCGATGACGACCGATTCCCTGACCAGCGTGGCTTCATTGGTGGGGTGCGCCCTGCTTGGGCTGACCCCCAGCTTCTTCTCCCCCCCTTCGGCCACCGATCCGTCGCCTCCACCACTGGAGCAGCCAAGGGTGGAAGCGCCCCAGGTAGATCCAGAAATGAGGATGGTGCAGGAACAGAGCGTCCGTCAGATTTTGGAGGTATCGGAGCTTCGTAGTGAGATCGAGGATCTCCACATGCTCGTGGCAGAACAGAGTCCGTGCCCTTCGTGTCCCCGTTAGCCTGCCTCCCGATCCTCGACCGAAATGACTTGCTTATGTTGAAAGGAGAGATTTCCTTTGGACACCGAAACCTTGATCACTCCCCCATCTCCATAGTCCCCGCAGGCCAGCGAGCGTGCCAGGGGGTTGAGAACTTCTCTCTGAAGAGCTCTCTTGAGAGGCCGTGCACCGAAGGTCGGGTCGAATCCCAGCTCACACAAGAGCTTCCGAGCGCCGACGCTCACCTCCAGAGAGTAGCCGCGGGACTCGAGGGTGTTTCGAAGAAGTGAGAGCTGGATATCGAAGATGGAATCCAGGTCCTTCTTTTTGAGAGAAGAAAACACCAACAAATCGTCTACCCGGTTTAGAAACTCGGGACGAAAGTAATCGCGAAGCTGGATGCGAACGGAGGGCGCCTTTTCGTGAAGGGATACCTCGATGTTCGAGGTCATAATCAGAACAGTATTTGAGAAATCTACCGTGCGCCCGCTGGAGTCGGTGAGGCGTCCTTCGTCGAGCACCTGGAGGAGAATGTGGAACACGCTCGGGTCAGCTTTCTCTATCTCGTCGAATAGAACCACTGAATAGGGACGCCTTCGAACGGCTTCGGTGAGATACCCTCCCTCGTCGAAACCGATATATCCAGGGGGAGCACCGAGAAGCCTGGATACACTGTGCTTTTCCATGTACTCGGACATATCGAGGCGCACCAGGGCCTTCTCATCATCGAAGAGGTGTTCAGCAAGGGCGCGGGCAAGCTCGGTCTTTCCCACTCCCGTTGGGCCTAAAAAAACGAAGGAACCAATGGGTCGACCGCTCGGCTGCAGACCACTGCGTGAACGTCGTACCGCGTCGGCTACGGCCGAAACTGCTTCGTCCTGGGCTACCACTCGCTTGCGGAGATCGTCCTCCATGTGACGGAGTTTCTCTCGTTCAGCCGCCTGTAGACGGGAAACTGGAATGCGTGTCCAGGCGCTTACCACTTGGGCAATATCCTCGGCTTCCACTCTTTCTTTGAGAAGAGACCCCCCCTCTCGAAGGGAGGCGAGAGAAACGCCGAGGTGGTCGAGGACAGTGGTTCGATTGGGGATTTCTCCAAACTTTATTCGGGAAGCGAGCTCGAAATTCCCCCGCTTCTGGGCGTGGATAAGATCGTGGTCAAGCTGGGCTATCTCGTCCTTCAGGGACCCGATTTGCTGAAGCATCGTCTTTTCGTCAAGCCAGGCCACTCGAAGCTCTTCGACTTTTTCTTCGTAGATCTTCAACCTCTCGCTTAGCTGCATGTGACGTTCGACTGATGACGGATCGGTTTCCGGTGAGAGGGTCTCCATCTCCATCAGCGTAGAGACCACTTTCCGATCGAGCTCGTCGATGGGTTCAGGAACACTCTCGATTTCCATGCGGATCCGACTCGCGGCCTCGTCTACCAGGTCGATGGCCTTGTCGGGGAGCTTCCGATCCACGATGTAACGTTGGGACAAGGTAGCGGCGGCTACGAGGGCGCCGTCTGTGATCTTGAGGCCATGGTGGGACTCGTATTTCCCCTTGATGCCCCGCAGGATCCGAAGGGTATCCTCTGGAGTGGGTTCCTCAACCAAGATCGGCTGAAAGCGTCTTTCCAGCGCCTTGTCCTTTTCAATGTATTTTCGGTATTCCTCGAGGGTGGTGGCCCCAATACACCGGAGATCCCCGCGAGCCAGAGCAGGCTTGAGCATGTTTCCCGCATCCATAGAGCCTTCGGAACGGCCCGCTCCGACCATCGTGTGGAGCTCGTCGACAAAGAGAATCACCCGTCCTTCCTGGGCCTCGATCTCATGGAGAACGGCTTTGAGCCTCTCTTCGAATTCACCTCGGTACTTCGTTCCGGCCACCAGGGCAGTGACGTCCAGAGAGAGGACACGTTTGTCCTGGATGCTCTCGGGAACATCTCCAAGAGAGATACGGTGGGCGATTCCTTCGACGATGGCTGTCTTGCCAACGCCAGGTTCGCCTATGAGAACAGGGTTATTCTTGGTGCGCCTCGAGAGCACCTGGAGGGTGCGACGTATCTCTGCATCCCGGCCAATGACCGGATCGACTTTCCCGTCTCGTGCTCGTTCCGTCAGGTCGTAGGTGAACCGTTCCAGGGCTTCGTAGGATCCCTCGGAGTCCTCTCCCTGGACTGTGCGTCCCAATCGCAGCTGCTGGATGGTCTCACGAAGAGCCGGGGCCGTGAGGCCGTGGGAATGAAGGACCTGACGATGCTTGTCTTCGGTCTGCTCCAGCGCAACCAGGAGTACCTCGGTAGAGATGTGAGTGTCCTTGAGTTGTGCGGATATCTTCTCTGATCCCTCTAGGGCTCGGTCGAGAGAGCGAGAAATGTGGGCCTGACTCGATCCGGAAGAAGAAGGAAGACCGTCGATGAGTTTTTGAACGTCCAGGACCAGTTGAGGCCGGGAAACCTTCAGACGGTTTAGCACCACAGCGACGGGGCCACTCTTGTCTTGGATTAGAGCCCACAACAAGTGTCGAGGCCGAATCTCTGGGTTTCCTCTTCTCCCAGCGAGCTGTTGGGCCGCCCCTATGGCTTCTCTGGACTTGACGGTGTAAATGTCGTAGTTCATACGCTTCCCAGTAAGAATTCTGTCCATGCCGACCCAAGAGCATGGCGCACCTCGGAACCGCCACCGCGACGAATGAGGTGACCTCGGAAGAGATCGAGGCTGCCAGGGCAACTGGGCCAATCCTTGTCGAGCTTCGCATCTCGTGCCAGGTCTCCCACCGGGTCATTTCGGTGTTCTTGTTCCAGGAGCCAGCGAGTAAAAGGGTGTGAGGAAGACTTGGTCATGGAAGTGCCTCGAAAGAGAGACCCTGGTAACGTGCACGATCCATCGCGAGTAGGTCCACCGCCGCACGGTATCGTTCAGGGTCAATCTCGGCGCCCAAGTACCTTCGTCCCGTTCGGGCGCAAGCTCTCGCGACAGGACCCATGCCAGCGTAAAGATCGAGAACCATATCCCCAGGTTCCGTCCAGCGCTCGATCCATCCTTCCATCCAGCTCACCGGCTTTTCACTGTGACGGGCGCGGGGGCCATTGTAAGCATTCCTCAAGGCTCCCCACTCGGTACACAATCCCGTCGACTTGACGTAGAGAAGGACTGGTTCCGACTTACCGAGCCAGTGGTACCCAGTGCCAGCGTTTCCACCTTCCTTGTGCCAGGATCCTCCGGAAACATACCGCCATCGGAACTCTCCAGCGTGAACCGCGTCGAACCACTGGCCGAGCTTGGGCCACGTACACCACAGGGCCATGCGGCCCCGATCCATCTTGTCGTAAGCCTGGCCCAACACCTTTACGATGTGAGCATCTGAAACCGTTTCGTAGTGGTTATCTGGGTTCGCAGAGTGGCCTGGAGCTTGGGAATAGGACCAGGGGGGATCGGCCACAATGAGGGATGGCCAGTCTTTCCTGGAGCTCTCTTTATTGAAGGGGCCGGAATAGCCAACGGGACGGGACCCGTAATTGGGGAGAGACTCCAGCAGATCCTCGACGGAACAACACCGCAGATCGATCCCTGGAGGTTGTTCTGGTTCCGGGACGGTCAATAGTGGGATCTGTGACATGGTAAACCTGCCTCAAGAGGCAATGTCTCCGATTCGAATGACACCCACTTCGGGGAGGGGAGTGGCATGGAGACTGGCCATATGGTGGTCGATCTTGCTGGCCATCAAAGTGTCAGTCATTGCGCGGTGAGGGTTTCCTTCCCACTCGAACTTGAGTAGTCCCGCAGCTCTCTTCAGACTGAACGGACGAATGGCCCCGTTGCGGCGAAACCCGGCTTCGAATTGTCGCTTGCGGGTGAAGTCCCACATGATGCATCCACCCCAGTTGATCTGGTCGGGAAGGTTTCGATCTCGAAAGGTCTTGCGAAGGAGCGCCTGGTCGAACTCGGTGTTCCACGCACGCACCGGGTAGGTCCATCCATCGAGAAAATCTCCCAATTCCCGCCAGACTTCCTTGATATCCTTTCCGGCTCGAATATCGCTTTCGGAGATATTGGAGATCCGTTTGGCAACGTCTAGACCTTCTGCGGTCAGCACGTCGGGGCAAACAAAGGTGTCGTAGGTACGGAGGATGTTCCCTTCACCGTCGCGCAAGACAGCGGCCAACTCGATCACTCGGCTCCAGTCTTGGTCGGGTAGTCCCGTTGTTTCAGTGTCGATGGTGGCCCATATTTCCATGAAAATCCTCGTTTTTAGGTACACCACTTTCTACCATGTTTGGAGGTACTTGCACAGCCAGAAAATGTCCGCTACTCGATAGTGATGACTCCGATCTTGGGTAAGTCGCGGGCACGACAGAGTCGTGACCGCCACTTGGGTAAGTTGCGGTCACGACTCTGTCCCTTCGCAATGGTGATGACCTTTTGAGAGGGAGCTGGGTGAAGTGGAGGATCTGGCTCCGGCATTTTTTCCGCGGTTTCCACCAGATATCGACTTGGTTTGACGAAGAGGTTCTCTCCGTTTTTAGCCATGACTGGATAGCGCGACAATACGAGCCTCTTCCGGGAGCGTGTGACGGCAACGTAGGCCAAGCGTCGCTCCTCTTCTATTTCCTTGCGTGAGGGGTCCTCTCGAAAAACGCAGCTTGGGATGATGCCCTCTACCATCCCAACCACCCACACATGGTCCCACTCGAGGCCCTTCGAGCCGTGGATGGTGGAGAGGACTACTGCGTTTCCTTTTTCGTCAACTCCACGATCATTGATGGCGCTGTCGAGGAAGGAAGAAATCCCGTCGTGCCCGTTGTGGGGCTCGTCATCGGGGCACATCGCAATGAAAGAATGGCGCAGCTCAATGCGAGCCTGGGCTTCCTCGGCTTCTTTGCGGACGTTGGAGTCCTTGGCGGTTGCGATCTCCGCGTCGATTCCTGTGGACGCGTAGAGCCAAGTCACCAAATCCCGCACAGGGTGGGCTTGCCGAACCCGGTCCTGCAATTCAGCGTGAACCTCCCGAAATTTGGTGATGCTTTTACCGCGCATCGTCTCTATCCCACAGCCGGGATGGCCATGCAAGAACGTCATGGAGGCGAGGGCTCCCTTGTCATTGTTGCCCGCGGATTTCCTCCAACGCGCCACTGTGGCCGCTCCGATGCGGGGCCATCTCGAAAAAACTTCGGAAGCAGAGGCGAGGTCAAAAACGTTCAGCGTGACCTTGAGCCAGCTCAAGATGAGCTTCACATCCGAACGCTGCCAAAAGTCGACGGAGCCAACGGTGTCGTAGGCCACCTCCTGTTGGGACAAGGCCAGTTGAAGACAGTGGAGTTGGCGCCTCATACGGACCAGTACAGCGTGTTCTTCGGGAGCGTACCCGGCCTCGATGCTTGCCTTGATGGTGCGTGCGATGTAGTCGGCTTCGTGGAAGGAATCCCGGAAACAGGGGTATTCCACGTCCCACCCCTTCTCGGATTCTGTCCAGATCCGTTTCGGTCGACGAAGCTCGTTGTGGGAGATGAGACGGGCAGCTGCGCCAACCACGCTATCCGAGGAGCGGTAGTTCTGGCCGAGCTCGATGACGACCGCATCGGGGTACCGTTCAGTAAACGTGAGAATGTGGTCGACCTCCGCTCCCCGGAATCCATAGATCGCCTGGTCCTCGTCGCCAACCACCATGAGGTTGCGATGGTGAGCGGTGACCACCGACAGAATGTGTTCTTGGACGGGGTTGGTGTCTTGGTACTCGTCTACCATGACCCAGACCCATTTCTCCTGGTAGGCCCGAGCGGTATCGGGGAACCGATCGAGGCCACGGGAAACGAGGTACAACAGGTCGTCGAAATCAAGCGCGTTCGCCGCTTTTTTCAGTGCCTCGTATTCGGCTAGACAGTCCCGGACGGCTTCGACGGATCCCCACCCCTGCTCGCATCCTTCTCGAAAGAACTTTTGTTTCGAGTCGGAGAGAATGGACACCAGTTGGCCGACCGTCACTTCCTTCTTCTTTGAGCCGGATTCTCGCACAATTCTCCGAAGCTCCCTGGAGCTCGTCTTGTCGTCCCAGACGGTGAACCCTTCCTCCCTTCCAACCAGGTGCGGGGTGTCTCGCGCCATCGAGAGGCACAGAGAATGAAAGGTCGATATGGTGAGGTGTTTGGATGACCCAGGGGCTTGTTCTGAGATCCTGTGGGACATTTCCTTGGCGGCCTTGCGCGTGAAGGTGACGCATAGAATCTCGGTAGGAAGAGCGCGGTGACGCAAGAGTTCCACGACGCGTGCTACCAGGGTCTTGGTCTTCCCCGATCCCGCTCCTGCCACGACGAGGGCGGGTCCCTCATCGTGATCTACCGCCCTCTGTTGCTGGGGATTGAGGCGAACCTCGGGTTCTGCCGGAACTTGGTCGAGGTAGTCCCAGTCAGGGTCAGTGAAGGGGTCATCAAAGCCGCCCCACGGGTTCTGGTCAAAACTCATGGGTTGCCGTCCTGGTCCTCGACACCAAGGTCGAAGGTGGTGGAGTCGGGACCCGCCTCAACGACTCGAGGAACCAAGTTGGAGGTGGGCCCCCAGGATTCTGGCTGCACACGAGCCCAGCCTCCGAGCGTCCAACTCGACCGATCGTAGACCGTGGCGCCCTCGGCGGGACTGACGGCCGTATCCAGGTTGAGCTTGAGTGGAACGCTGGTAGCCGTGGAGTCCACTGCAGGGTCCGCGCTCCAGGAGCGCGTGTGTAGGAGCATCTTCCGTCTAGTCCCGGATGAATTCGCAGCCCAATCCTTCAGGCGTTCTGCGTTCAAACTTCCTTGAAGACGAGCGTCGTAACCGCTAGCTCCCAGATCTCCGTCGTGATCGTAGGCTCCGGGACCGTAAAACCGGAGCTTGCCTCGTCGTTTTACTCTCCATCCCCCTGTCTCTGGACTGTCGGCACAAATTCGGCTTGCGTTGACCACGTCATTGGTCCAAATGGCATCAACGTGGCAGGCGATCACGCTTCCCGGGTCGAGCTCTCGCATGGTAGAGAAGACGCGTCGGTGGTTGTGGGCGCTGATGAACGCGGCGAGATCAGGACGGTAGGTAGGCCTGGTGAGATCTTTTAGGTTGACCCCATCGTAGTGCCACCAGAGGCCGCCGAGAGGCATCTCTCCGAACCTGGGCTCGTCGGATCGGTAGGCCGTGTACCCCCCGCGGGAGCCGAATTTGCCCCAAAATCGTGTGTATAGGCGCTTCCCGAGGTCCGGTGGCAACTGGCGAAACATGCTGGCGATTTCCGCAAACAGGAGCTGGGTCCGACCCGCGAAACAGAACTGGTGAACGGTCAGAACTTCTACCTCACCCCTTTCCTCGGCCTCCTTGACCTGGGCGATCGTCCAGACGCCTCGCATCGTGCCGGTAGGGTAGACGGCGCCTACGCAGGTATGCACTGGAAGGGGAGGAAGGCCGGTGGGATCTGAAGCCATGGTTACGCGAACGGTGGCGTCCACGAACCCGGTGAGCTTACGCACGAGCTTCCATTCCCTTCCGTCATGGGTGAACCACCCTCCCACCTTGTTTCCGTTCTCCACGCCGAGCACTGGAACCTCTTGCTCGAGGGCTGCGAGGTAGGCGCGACGCACATCCATCTGGACGGCGTAGGGAGAGGAGGCCTGCAGAACAGCGATAGGACCTCCGTGGAGGGCGGCGTGTGCCATGCCACGCCACCGACAGGGGAGCTGCCGAATGGCTGGGTGGCCCGGTTGCCCATCGAACCTGTCCATGTACGCCTGGACTGCGGTTCCTGCCACAGAGTTCTTCACCTGTAGACCACAGGCGGCGGCTTCTACTTGTAGGGCGCGGATTCGCTCAAAACAGCGGTTCGGATCCCGCTCATGGACCCCCCATGCGGACGAAGAAAAGACCTTGAAGGCACCCTTCGGATGAGTTTTGAAGGTTACCCCCAGCACCTGACCCGGGGCGGGTCCAAAGGCCTTGTCTTGGGGGCCCATGATCTTGGACCAGTGGTGAGAGTGGATGCCCTTCGGGGCGTACCACACAGTTCCTTTCCAGGCTTTTCTCCGGGGAACATCCTCGGGGCATCTAACCGGAACATCGTCAAACCAGAAAACCCCTTGCGCGTCTCGGTGAACGACCCCAGTTAGCCCCATCATCGCTCCCCTTGAGGCTCGACTGTCGAGGGAACCTTGACGCGGCGACTATTTCCACCGGACATGACAGATCTCCCCGGTCCAGCGATGAGACCATCCACCTCAATTGCCACACCAGAAGAGAATCCGTTGTTTTCAGCCCACTGGGAAAAGGCGTCGGCGTTTACGATGGCCTGACGAGGAATTTGGACGCCAGGGTCGAGGGTAGATCCCTTTGCGTAGGCATCCGGGGCGTAAGGGGGAGCGTCATCCACGGGTTCCCCGGTTACCGGATCCCTGGGCGAACCAATGGAGGCCTCCTCCCACATCGTCTTCAGCCGATGCCATGCATTGAGCGGGTCCATAAAGGGAACGAAGAGGTTGCTTCCCTGGAGAAGATAGCGGCCTTCGGGTTCCGTTGGCGGTTCCTCCGGGATCTCGACGGGAGGTTCCACGGGAGGCGGGGGTACAGCTGGTTCTTCCGGGGTGATGACTGGCGCTGGAGGCACGCGCACGATGGCTTCGGCGGCGTCTTTGTAGCCGAGCTCCACCAGGCGGTTGTAGATCTCATTGGTGGCCACTGTCAGGTGGCTCAATTGTTCCATGAGTTGAGGGGCAACGCCGCCTCCAGGCCCAACGGGGCCACCTGGAGGCGGGGTTCCGGGTGGAAGGGGGGGAGCGCCCTCAAGAGGGGTCGCCTCGACGGCCCCAGGTGCGGGTTCTCGTGCGGGAGCTACTTCCGCGGGGGGATGGAGCGGGGTCTGGGGCTGCACCGGTCCGGTTGGTGGGGCCTCTGGCCCCTCTCTTGGGGTCGCCGGTTGCGCGGGAAGAGGCTCTTCGAGGATTACCTCGATAGCGCGTCTAACCGCGGGTTTTGCGGCTTCCAGTGCACGGACTCCGGCACGTTCCACGGCTCCGCGGACGGCACCCCGCAAGCGATCTCGTCTTCGGATTCTATTTTTGGTGTCTTCGGGCATCTCAGCAACCACAGGTCAGGTGGTGAAAAAAAGAAAAACGGCCCCGTGGAATGGAACCCACGGGGCCGTTCGGGTGCGGGTTTGGGGAAAACCCGGCGTTTCCGTGGGTAGCCTAGAAGGGGATGGACTCTCCCTCGGAAGTGGCGGCACCGGCACCGTTGGTTCCGGTGGTTGTGGTGGCGCCCGTGTTCTCGACCACGTCGTTCGAGCCGTCGAGGGCGTAGAACTTGGTGATGCGGGTGCGGTCACGCGACTTTCCGTCTCGGTCGACCCAGGTGTCCTTCTTGGTGTCGGCCAGGCACTTCTTTCCGACGAAGGCTTCCATGAGCTTCATAGGGTCGTCAACGAAGAGGTCGCCGTCGAAGCCGATGGCGTCGCAATACTGCTTGAGCTTCCACTTGCCGCCCTGGCTCTGGGTTCCATCGGCCTTGGTGTGAGCGTCGGTCAGGTAAATGTCCTCGTAGATGACGACGTCGGACTGGGATCCGAGGGCCACTCGGAACTTGAGCGCCAGGCGAGGTGTGCCCGTACTGCTCGCTTCCTTGCGGACGAGCATGGTCTCGACGAGATAGCTGCCACCGTCAGCGAGGTTGTTGGCCTCTGCGTTGAAGTCGTTCGACTGTGGGGAGATAGTGATGGGGTCTGACATGAGATAAACCTCTCTACTTGTATGTTCGGTTCTTTGAAGGCCCTTGGTTGTCCGTCAGGATTGACGAATGCAACTTCCAGGTGAGAAGGTTTTTACCAGTTGCGGGCTGCTTTGCAAACTTTATGGGGAGATACTTTTGGTGGGTGCCGTCCCGTGAAGGGACAGCAGCGGCCACCACCGCGGACAACTTTCGACCGTGGGTCGGAGATATCGCGCCTTTACCGGGGGGACCCCGAGAAAGCAGCCGTCCCATCACGGGACATTTCGGCATGAACTTTCTTGACAGGTTCTGTGGAAAGCTGGTAGAAGCCAATAGACCTTGTTGTTTCTTTGAGGGGCGATCCCTTTGAGGAGATCCTTCACACTGTCTCGTTGCGGGACACCTGACTGGAGTTGCTGAATGGAATGGATTGACGTTGATGACCCGGCACGCCCACAGAAACTCGCCGCGAGAGTGGCCGTCTGCCGTTCCTTTCTGGCGGTACAGGCCTTTGGGCCCTACGCCCCCCGCCTCCACGAGCTCGGCCTCAAGGCGAAGCGCGAAGACGGAGCCTTGGTTACCTTCGTTCCGGTAGCTCTCGTGCCTCGGGTACTCGACATTCTTCCGGTCCAGGCTCGTGCATGGGTGAACAACAAGGCACCAGGGTGGGCAGACTGGATCACGGAAGAGGAGCGCAGGCATTCGGAACGAGATCGGAACCGGGAAGCACTCGCACTCTCGGCCGGAACAGGGTGTGACTCAAGCTCCACCACCATTTCCCTTCAAACCTGGAAGGACCTTTACCCTTATCAGCGCCAGGGAGTCCTGTGGCTACAAATGGCACAGGGGAGAGCCATCCTCGGAGATGACATGGGGCTGGGAAAGACCCCCCAGGCATTGGTTTTTCTCGAGTCTTCTCCAGCCTCTCGCGTGTTGGTGGTTTGCCCTGCCAGCGTCACCCACAATTGGAGGAAAGAGGCCGCACGGTGGGCACCATCTTTCCACTTCGAGGTGGCCAAGAATACGAAGGATGCACGCAAACGCATCCTCGCTGAAGCCGCGCATCCGCGAGAAGCCTGGGTGGTGACGTGGGGGCTGCTATACCGGATTGTGGACGAGTTGCTGGCTGCAGGGTTCGATTCGGTTGTGGCCGATGAAGCCCACGCTATGAAGGAAATCACTGCCAAGCGCACTCGGGCCGCGGTGGATCTCCTTCACCAGGCAGAGCGCCGCCTGCTCTTGACCGGAACGCCGGTGAGAAATCGCCCCAAGGAGCTGTGGAGTCTCGGCCACGCTGTGGATCCGCTCGAGCCGTATTTCACGGTCTTCGTTCCCTACGGCGAACGTTTTTGCGGCCCTCGGAATACCCGCCTCCCCAACGGGAGAACGGTACGAATGTACCGGGGGAAGACGCGGGTCAAGGAGCTAAACCATCTCATACGGCCCTTTCTGTTGCGTCGAGAGAAGACAGAGGTGCTCAAGGACCTTCCTCCCAAGAGAAGGCAGAGCATCGACCTGGTGGCGCCCGCCCGTTTTACCCGCGAGTACCAAGCTGCAGTCGTGGCACTTCGGGAAGAGCTCATCCGAGGAGAGGGACACAAGGCGCTTGGGGCCCTGGCTGCGATGCGAAAAGAGGTTGGGGCCTTCAAGGTCCCCGCGGCGTTGGAGTGGCTCGAGGTCTTGGTGGCAGCGTCCGAGCCTGTGGTGGTGTTCCTCGTCCACAAGGATGTTCGGAAGACCCTGGAAGAGGGCCTGGAGAAGATGAAGGTTCGTTACCGGGCGATCGTGGGAGACACCCCACAGGCACGGAGACAGGAGATCATCGAGAGCTTCCAAGCTGGCGAGATCGACGTGTTGATCGGTTCAGAGGCCATGAAAGAAGGGGTCACCCTCACCAGGTCGAGCTACACCCTTCACCTCGAAAGATTCTGGGTTCCAGGGGACGAACTTCAAGCCGAAGACAGGATCTACCGCATCGGCCAGGACAAGACGGTTCTGTGTACCTACCTCCACCTGCAGGGAAGCCTAGACGACCACGTTGCCGCCCTCCTGGAACGAAAGACCCAGACGATCAATGAGATCAACGACCGAGCGCCGATCACCAGACACCTGCTTCGTAGACTGGAAGGGGGCAGACGGTGAGCGCTACCCCACGCCAAGAGACGAGGATCATGCAGAGGATGGAAGAGCTTGCCCTTTTCCGCACCCCGCTCCGGTGGCGCGACGCGTGGGCCATCCTTGTTCGTGGGCGCTGGCACATGGGAACCGAATGGTCGGAGCAAAAGCTCTGGAACCTGCGGTACTGGAATTGGGTGGTAGCCCTGGCTGACGATGCACTCTCCTGTCGAACATGCGGAAGCAAGATCTCATCGGACAACCCGCTCGCCCGCTATTGTTCGACTGGATGCCGGAAGGTGGCTTACCGACGAAAGCGGAGTGGCGCACTCACTCCCCTCGAGGAACTCAAGGAAGAGGGGCTCTCGCGTCTTGCGGATCTCCGCAGGGATATCGAGAGCTCCCACCGCTGGGTGCGGAGAAAGACCAAGAGCGCCAACGGCCCACGCATTCTAGTGGCGCCGGATCTCACCGGCGTCGACCACCTGCCGGGTCCTCCTTCTCCGTGTGGAGCAGGATGCGAGCAGACGAGTCCATGCGAGCATACCGATGGGAGTGTCTGTCTCTTGGCCGGAACGGGCCGGTGGGGGAACGACCCAGAAGAAGCGGAAGTTACACAGAAATCTTCTTCAGGGTCCGGTGGGTGAAGGTTCTCCCCATCGGTCCTCCGGCCGAATAGGTCGAAGCCACATGGCCCGAGCCGCGGAGCACCCACTTGTCCGTCATCAGCCCCTGCATCCCCACCGGGCCACGGGCGTGAATTCGTCCGGTGGAGATCCCTACCTCCGCACCCAGGCCGTACCGATAGCCGTCCGCGAACCTGGTGCTCGCGTTCACCATCACGCTTGAGGAATCTACCCCGGCCACGAAGAGCTCCCCGACAAGCTCGTCTTCAGTAACCACAGAATCGGTGTGCCCGCTGCCGTACCGGTTGACCAGACGTATCGCATCCATCAGATCTTCTGCGATTCGTACGGAAACACATTTCCTTCCGTACTCCACCGCGCCATCGTCCGGTCCCGCTTCTTCGATGAGGTGGTCCGGGCCGGATAGGTGAGGAAAGCACCAGCGGTCGGCCCGGATTTCCACGCCTTCGGCTAAAAGTGCATGTCCCACGGTTTCGAGGTGAGGGAGGAAATCCCGGTGGACCAGGATGCTTTCCACCGAGTTGCAGGCAGAGGGTGAGTCGCACTTCGAGTCGACTGCAATGGCTCTGGCTTTTTCGGGGCAGGCCTCGGAATCCAGGTAGAGAAAGCAAACTCCCTCTGAATGCCCCAGTACCGGAATGTCAGTCGAAGCTCGAATGGTTTGCACAAGTGTGCGCGATCCTCTGGGGATGACGAGGTCCACCCCCGACTGACTTGAGAGCAATGCGTGGGCCTCTTCGCGGGACGGAACCCCTTCCACGACTTGGGGCGGGAGGTCAGCATCCTTGAGTGCCTCTTTCCAAACGGAAACGAGCATATCGTTTGTTCTTCGGCTTTCCTTCCCTCCCTTCAGGTAGACAGCGTTTCCGCTACGGACGGACAAGGCTCCGATCTGCATCACCACGTCAGGTCGAGATTCGAATATGCAGAGGAGGGTGCCGATAGGAACGCGCTGGCGCTCCAGGACGAGCCCAGCGTCGAGCTCGCGTCTTTCAACGACTTCTCCCACCGGATCGGGAGTAGAGGCCAGCTGGCGTAGGCCATCTGCCGCGGCCGACAGCTTGTTCTTGTCGAAGCGAAGTCGCTGGAGCAAGGAAGAGGAAAGACCCGAACGAACGGCGTCCAGGTAGTCCTCTTCGTTGGCCGAGAGAAGGGGCCCCTTCCGATCCTGGAGAAGCTCCGCGGCTCGTAACAGCGCAAAACTGCGCCGGCCTGGTGGGGAGTTGACGAGCTTTAGTTGGTTGTCACGGGAAACCATGTTCCCTCCTCTTCTCCGCGGAGGACGTTCCGAATTACGCCTGGTTTGCGGCCATTTGCGATTACACATTCAATTCCACATTCCTGCAGGTTCTTGGCACAGGACACCTTCGACTTCATTCCACCTACGCCGCCCTTCGAGGGGAGCCCGTTTTCATCCACCCCAGCGTAGGAGAGGAGTTGCCCCTTTCGGTTGGCTCCCTCTACCCAGTCTGCCGAGAGTACCCCGTCCACGTCGGTGAGGTAAACCAGCGCCTCTGCGCACACAGATTGGGCAACCATCATGGCCAGACAGTCGTTGTCTCCGTAGACATTTCCTTCTCCGTCTGCCCGGAGAAGCTCCGTGCTGTCTACCGCATCATTTGCATTGATGACCGGGATGACCCCGGAGGTGAGAAGGCCTTCGATTGTCTTGGCCACCTCCGTTCGACGTTCGGGGTTCACCAGGTCGTGGTGAGTGAGTAGGATTTGTCCGGCCACCAATTCCTGACGCCCAAACAGGAAGGCGTAGAGCCGCATGAGCTCTCCTTGGCCTACGGCAGCGCACACTTGCCTTCCGTGAATCGTGGTGGGAGGATTGTCCCATCCGAGCTTCTCAACTCCCATGGCGACAGCACCACTGCTCACGAGAACAACTCGGTGACCCGCCTGGTGCCAGTCGGCCAGGTCCTTCACGAGGGATCCGACTACGGTCAGCGCTGGAGCGCCGCTCTCGGTGGTTAGAACGTTGGTTCCGATTTTCACGACCGCTCGCGAAATGCGTCCGAAAGAATCGGCGCGACGAGGAGCGTGGCCGGAAGGAATATGACTGAGCATCATGGATTCCACCCTATCGCGTCAGAAGTTGTGTGCAAAAATATCCATTCATGGTAGATATCTCTCTACGCCTAAATGGGAGACGAGATGTCTGAAGGGAAAAAACACACCTGCTTGACCTGGGGGGCAACCACCGACATTGGCGCCTTCCGGAAGAGCATCCTCGAGTGCCTTGAGTGCCGTGCTAACCACAACCACTTTCCCAAAGACCAACGAGATCACTTTGAGTCTTTCGCGGGAAAGTTCGAGGACCACCCGTTTGATGGAAGTAGCGCCGATATCGCGATCGATATCGGCATGAACTCCTTGTTGCGCAAGGCTGCCAAGGACCGATTGGTCGAAAAACTGCCTCCTCATACTTGTGAGAACCAGGTCGAGATGAAGGAAGGAAACTGCGTAGCGTGTGGGGGCTATGGGTTCCTGGGAGTGAAGGACGAGAGGTGTGAACTGTGCGGGGGGGAGTCGGCTGATTGGTTTGAGTGTGTGGCCTGCCAGATGGCGCAGTGCCCAGGCGGCCACCAGGAACACGGGTCAGATGAGGGGTGTCCCCTCTGTGATTGTGAACCAGGACTGGATCACCAGTGGACACCGCTCGAGCTCACCCTGAAATCTCAATCGGAATGCCTGGATCGCAGGTTGTTGGACATGGAATCCGAACTGGAAGCCCATGAAGAGAGAAGGGTGGGATGGCGTTGCTTGGAGTGTGGAATCACTTACAATCCGGACATAGTTTACTGTCAGAATTGCATGGACCCCGAAACCGAGAGGGACCTCCGGGAAGTTCCCGAGAATGGGGTCACCCTATCAGAGCCTATTGTCGTCGGGAGCAACACCTTCTCTGGATTGGAGATGAGTCCAGAGTTCTTGGCTACAGCTCTGGAATTCATCAAAGGGGCCTTCCTGGACGATCCCTCCGCAGGGTTGAGGGCCTTCGTGGGACTGCCCAGCGAAGGTTGCGTTGACGACTCCTCGGACGACTCCCAGAATTGACATGGAGCACTCGATGGAAATGGATAACTTCACCGCTACGGGCATTGCCGAGGGGCTCGTCGAGAACACCGGAGAGACACCCGAAGAACAGCGGGAAATCGAGATCGCCGCATGGCAACATCTCATCGACACCGGCCTCTGCTGGCAGCTTCAGGGATGGTTTGGGCGCACCGCCACCCACCTCATCGAAGAAGAGATCTGTAGGCCAGCTTCACAGAAGACGGAAGATACATGAGCGACAAGGTTTCCACTGTACTGGGTCGGGTGATGGCGAGCTTCAGACTCTTCAACGATATTTCCCAGACCGATCTTAGCGACGCACTCAAGATGAGCCAGGGCAGAGTGTCGCACATGGAATCCGGACGGAACCCTCCCACCGTTTCCCAACTTCTCACCTTTGAGAACCTGGTGCGATCCAAGAGGAAGGATGTTTACACACAATCTGGATTCGTGATGGCGGTTACTTCAAGAGTCTTGGAAGCCCTCGAATCCGAAAAGGACGCGCCGATAGAGCCGCTGGTTGCCCGGGAGTGCGCCTACTTAGTAGCATCAGCCCCAGGGAGTCTCACCCGTCATGGTGAGGTACTCTCCCAGCTAAAGAAGGATCTGGACACGGCGCAAACCCGCGTAGAGTTTTTGCACCGCTTCCTCCATATTCGCGCCGATGGACGTCGCGGTGTGGTGGAAGCCCAAATGGAGAAAGAATGTGAAATGAACAAGAGCGAAATCATCAAGCAAGTGGCAGCTGAAACGAAGTTGCCCGCCACCACCGTATCCAGGGTTCTCGAGTCCATATTCGGCACGATGGAAAATGCGCTGATAAGCCGGGACAAGGTTGTGATCTCCGGGTTTGGCACCTGAATGAGTGAACACACCCTTCGTTGGCGATCCTCGGATCCAGGAGCTTCCTTGGTCAAGGCCAAGACCCCTTCCGAACTTCGTCACCGTGAGAAGGTGCTGGCGCGGCGCAAGAAGGCAAACAAGGTGGCTCGCAAAGCGAGGCGGGTCAATCGCCTACGCGCCAGGTAAGCGATAAGCTCAGTTTATGAGCGATGACCGCTTCCACTACACTATCGCCGCGCTCCGCGTCGACTATGACCACACGGCGAACCCCTCCGAATACGAGGGGAGAAGTGGCCGGGTTGGACGGGAGCTCAACGCATGGCTTGTCGCCCACCTCAATCCGAAATTGCTCCCGCCTGGACAGGGAAAATCCCGCGCCTCCTGGAAGATGCCCCATCCCTACCTCCTGACTCATTCTCCCTCCGTATCCGATTTAGTCTACTGGAACGCGGTGATGGAGCGTGGAGACCAGGTTCAGATTGGCTGTGCTGGGGAGTTTCGAGCACCAGAGATTGAATTGTTCGACCTGGACGCCTACCTCGCATCTTCCTGACAGAAGAGGGGGCGCCCCGAAACCGAGACGCCCCCAGACCTGTTTGTTGCTGACAACCACGGGGACCGAACAAGTTCCCGAGCTGCACCCACGATCTAATCGTGTTTTGGTCCTTCCCGCAAGTGGCTACTTCTTTTTTGACTTCAAACGCTTGCGCCGTTCAGCCTCTTTGACCATCTCCTCGAGACGGCCACCGTAAGCCTTCGTGGTCTTGATGGGCTTGTCGTATTTGCGCTGCAGTGCCACATATTCCGCAGCAAGTTCTGGGTAGTGCATGGCTCCCAGGATGATATCTTCGTTGCCGGCCAGCGGGCAGATGACACAGCTGAGGCGTTTTCCTCCCTTTGCATACCAGGGGTGAGCCTGCATCTTGCTCTTGGCCATCTGGCGGTAGACCTTCTCTTCTGGCCAGCCATGAACAGGGAGCCATTCGTGGACGATTCGGTTGGAATTGGACTTGCCTTTCATCTGCAGCGTGGGGCGTTTCCCTCGTTCTCCCTCTTCAGCCCGCAGTCCAAGGATGTTGAGGACGCGTGAAGGGCGCCCGAAATGGCGGTCGACGTGGCGACCTCCCAAGGGGAGGCCATCTGGAGCTTCGAGATTTTCGAGCCAACTCGTAACCAATTTGCTGACCTCTGCCGTCTTCCATCCGCTCGTACAGAACCGGGCGAATTTCCCGGGCCATCCCTTGACGGGGTCCTTCTTGTACTTCTCGAGCCTGGTTTCGATTCCTTCCAGGAGATCTCCCTTTTCTTCGCTGTAAGCCACGTAGAAAGGAAGCCCCATTACCCGAGCGTGCTGTGCAGCGATGGCCTTGGTCCCCGGGTGCTCTACGCGGCCGAGGTCACAGTGCACCACCCAGATCCGGTCGCGCACCTTTGCCTTTCGGGCCAGGCGATCGACCACGTCCATGCTTACCAGGGAGTCCTTTCCAGCCGAGGTATTGATCACGATGAGGTCGTACCAATCGAGCTGTGGGACGAAGGAGAAGATCTCTTTCTGGGCTTGCGGAGAGAGCTTGAGAACGTCGATTCCTTTCGGGTTCCTCTTCTTCCAGATCCGTGTGAACTTGGGCAACGGATTGTCCCGTTCTGGCGCCGTTGCCACGAGGCCCTGGGAGAAGGGGGATACGGAATCCCCGGAAAGCTCGGCGTCCAGGTCAAAGGCACCCTCGAGCTCGGCATCCAGGTCAAACTTGCTCATAGCCTCAACTCCGAATCCAAATCAAAATCCAATGGCTCACCCTTCATGGGTTGCGTCTGGTAGTTGCGCAGGAAATATCCCTCAAATTGGTCGAAATGTTCTCCCTTTTGATTTCGGACTGTGTAGTACCAGGTGGGGCCGCCCTGTAATCCAAGCTCCTTCCCCATGAACCCGACTTTGACAATACAGACGTAGCCGGGGTTACCGCGCAGCTTCTCATAGCACTTTCCTTTCTTGAACTTCGCCGGTTCCGTTGGGGGGGGTCGATACCCTTCTCCCTTTGGAGGCCGGGGTCAATCCGAGCTCTGAGTCCAGGTCAAACTTGCTCATAGGTCGAGCTCATGGTCGAGATCAAAGAGACCCGAAGAGTTCCGCTGGGCGTTTTCCCTCTTGAGCCACTGGAGTTGTTTGCCGATGCCCAGGCCTTCCATGGGCACGCTTACGCTGCCATCACGAACCATGCACTCGAGGAAGGGAACCAATTCTTGTCGGTAGCTCGCGCCGGCCAACACCGTGATTGGGCCCGTGTAATAGGCCATGAAGTCTTCCTCGAAGATAGTCTCCCTCATCTGTTCGCGTACCGCTTTGCCCCACTCCATCTGATCTGCCCGTGTCATGTCCGTCAAGGCCATGTTGTAGGGCGTTACCACGGAATCTGGGTGGAGTAGGCCGTACTTCGCTGAGAGGATGTACCAAGCCTGGTCGTCGTGCTCCGCGTATTCTCGGGCCATCTTGAACAAGGGAGAGGTGTAGAGGTCTTTGGCTCGAATGGGTTCGTTGCCGGAAACCTTCTTCGAGGCACATGCCACCAGGGTGAGGTTGTTCCACCTTTCCCGGTCGCCAAGGTGCAGATAGCCCAGAACCTTGTAGAAGGGTTCGGCCAGGTGACCCGGCCATGGCTCCTTCTTACTTGAGGCCATACCCATACCCTCCGCAAACCCCGCATATCTCGTGGTTGTAGGAACCTTTCCGGGAATACCCTTTGTCAAAAACGTCATTCACCGTCATGGTGGGGTTCCGCTGGCGCCAGTAGTTCACTCGTTCCTGGAGCGTCTTCGGTCTCCCAAGCGACTTGAGGGGCTTCCCTCCCAGGAAAGTGTAGAGAGGGTTTCTCCTGACCATCTCTTGTTCAGACCGGAGGAGCAGTCTCCACATCTGGGGATCGTACTGGGAAAGCGCCCAGAACCATCCGGCCCCAGCCTCGGGGCAAAAAGCGCAACCACTTTTCCGGATCCAGTTCCACCCGTGACGTTCGAGGATCCCGATTTCCTCGGGCTTTCCCACTCCTCCCTCCACCAGCGGATAGACCTCGTGGAGAGCGGCTCGAACATAGCCAGGGGCTTTGGAGATTCCCTCCTGGCCTCGATCTACCCGGTGAGCTTCGTCAGCCGCGTACCCAATCATCATGGTGATGGGTTCCCGTTCACCAGCCTCAACCTGGGCGCCGTAGACCTTCAATGCCGCAAGGAAATCGTCGGCCGCGATCACATGGCCCTTCTCGTCCCGGTGGTTGAGGTACTCGGTCTGGATGCCGTGGTTATTGCGTTTCCAAAAGGTGTCGTTGAGCTCATCCTGTATTTCAGGGAAGGACCGTGCCACGAAGTCCGAGAGCCAGTGGCGAATCGGCATGATCTTGTGGTTTACGGTGCACTCTGCGCTACGTCCCTTCTTCGAGTGAAGGATGATGGGTCGACTCCGTTCCATCACCCGCTCCAAGAGCGGGACCTGGGCTTGGTAGTAGCCCTGTGCAGCCTTCTTCTCGATGCTCGCCCTTCGGAGTCGATCGGTACGCCACGGCAACGCTCCCTTGGGCTCTCGGACGCACAGGGCATCCCAGAGTTTCTTGGCCTTGGCGGTCTGCCCCCTGTCCCTGGCTCTCTCGATTTCCTCGAACCGGCGCAGCCATTCCTTTCGGCGCTTCTTCCACCAGGGTTTCCAGAGTCTGGCGGGAGGGGTCTCCAGGTGAAAGAATGGGATTCCGTGTGGTTCCAGGGCTTCGACCATGACGTCCTTGACGTTCATGGTGAAGTCGAGCTCGTACCCGGTATCGGAAAATACGACAGCATCAAGCTGGTCTGTACCAACCTTCTTTCCATCTACCTTGAGCTTTCCGTCCAGTACGAGGGCAAGGACTGTGCTGCTGTCTCTCCCGAGACCATGGGAAAGAATCACCAGGCCAGGTTTCTTCTTTCCCGTGTAGGAGGGAGCACGGAGTTCCGTGTCCAGATCGAATTTAGCCCTGGCTTTTGACAGGAAAGCGTCGAGGTCGAAGGCCATCTATCCAGCCTTTCCGTACAAGAAGAAAAGGGCCCACACCCCGCACTCGTAGGTGTCCTCCTGACGAACTTGTTGCGCTTCGTTGAGACGGTCGTAGGCCACCTCCAGGCGGTGACTGGTCTTGATGATTCCCTTCTTAGTGGTGGGCACATAGGCACTCCCGACAAACGCTCGAAGGGCCTTCTTTGCAGCTGCGATCGCGGCTCCTCGGCTTCGGAAGTTGGCCCGGTCCACTCCCCACAGTGGACTTGTGGGTGGCGAAGGTCGGTCAAGGCCCAGCTCTGAATCCAGGTCAAATGGAGTGCGAAGCTCGGCATCCAAATCGAATTTGGCTCGGGATCCTATGGGCATGACCTCCATCCTAACCGAAGCTCAATCTCTCCGAGCATCCCATTCCAGGACTTGATAGGATGAGGCATGAAAAACGTTGCACTTACTCTTGGGGCGGTAGCCACAATCGGGGCACTCTCTGAATTGTCCAAGAAGGGAAGCATGGCTTTTGCGTGGACCCAAGAAAACATCGAGGCTGATATCGAGCGCCAGTTGCGCCGACTCCTGGGACCAGAACCCAAACTCCGGATGGCGCAGCACATCCGTGAGAAACTGCGGAATGCAGCGAGACAAGGTCCGGAGGCCTACAACAACCAACTGCAGAAGCTCTTTGTTCGTGACCGGCCTGTGGAGTGGTACATGGCCGCCAAGGAGGGCCAAGCTGCACTTGAGAGAGTGAAGGCTGCTCAAGAGAAAATCTATCCGAAGGTGCAGGCCGAGCTTGACCGTATTCGCGGCCTCCTGGCAGATCTGCGGGAGGANAACGAGGANCTACGCGCCCGAATCAAGGANCTNGAAGGATGAACGGGTCTCACCTGGCACTGGGAGCAACGGCGTTGCTCGCTGCGGTAGCGGCTGTGTCGAGGCGCGGGAGCGCCAAGCGATTCCGAGCCAAAGGACGAATCGACCTCCAGCCAGAGTATGAGTTTGAGTTCGATGCCTCGGACTTTGCGGTTGGCCGGGACAACATCAACTTGCGAAAAGGGCTCCGAGAGGAGGCCAGGGCTGCTTTGATGAACGCCGACTGGAACGACTTCTGGAAAGAGAGCGTTGAACACAACTGGCGCTGGGGTACCTGGCGGGATTGGGATTGGGACGACTACATGNANATCGAAGAAGCTCCGGACCCTTCCATTCGCGATCTGAGCCGGGGCCATCGACCCCCGCTGTTGGAGGGATGATGAAGGACAACAATGGAACCCTCCTGGCCCTGGGCTCAATCGCGGCCATCGCAGCTCTCCGAGCCCTGCGGGGAAGTCGAGCGTACTGGCGGGCTGAAGGTGAGGTCCACATGCCCCAAGAATACGAAAAGACCTTCCACTTCGAGATGAGCGAAGGTGACTACAACGATCCGGAGGACATAGAGGCCAAGTTTGACGACGCACTCAGCTATGCCCAAGACGAGCTTCGACACTCCGACGAGCACGCCTCCTTCAACGACTGGGAAAGAGTGGGGAACGAAGGTTACTGGGAGCGAGAAGTCACAAGTCTGAAGCGTTTACCTCCGTCCATTCGGGATCTGAAGCGAGGAGGACGAAACACGGACCACTGGACGGCCGTAGCTTTCAAAGAAGGAATGGAACGTCACAGCTACGACGATAAGTTCTGGGTGGATCCCAGTGAAGATGAAGAGGAAGAGGCCGAGGCTATGGCTGACAGCCGAATCGTGGACCCGGACAACCTGACCTACGAAGAAGAAGAGATCGGAGAAGACGGGATCGACTACCTGGAGCTCCGTGATCACGCAGGTAAGGAGTGGGAACACCACTATGTGCGGAGGAAGAGATGAGCTTCAAGGAAAACGGAACCTGGTGGGCACTAACGGCCACGGGTCTACTCGGGCTCACGGCCTTGCGTCGACCTCGAGGAAGCCAGCGAAGCTGGAGAGCAGAAGTCACGCGGATACGGAGGCGCACGGACAAGGGGGAGTTCCTGTTTGATCTGGACAGCTCCGATTACGAGGACCTGGATGAGGAAGAAGATGCTGCTTGGAGTGAAGGGGAGAGCCGGGCTGTCGATGGGCTCGACCCTGAANATGGGTGGGATTTCGATGACGAAGATGACGAATACGAGATGGAGGATCTGGAAGACGTCACCAGTCCATCGATCCGAGATCTGAAGGACAAGAAGTGAAGACCAACGGAGCTTGGTGGACGCTCGGGGCGGTCAGTGTTCTGGCTGCGGTCGGGGCTACACGGAGACGTGGGAGTGGGGCTCACTGGAAGGTAGGTGTCGCCCGCCGTGGAGAGATCGGAGAGTGGGGAGATTTCTTCTTCGATCTCGACAGTTCGAAGTACGAGAATCTCGAGGAGGAGAAATCCGCGGCCGGTCGTCACGGCGAAGATATTGCCCAAAACGGAGAAGAGCCGTCTGAAGGGTGGGAGGACTTTGGACTTGCCTGGGATTCCTACGATGCGGAGGAAGTGGAAAAAATCCACATTCCCTCGATCCGGGATCTGAAGGACAAGCCATGAACGGGACTTGGTGGACGCTTGGAACGGTCGGAATACTCGCCGCGGTGGGATCGGCGCGTAAGCGCGGAAGCAGTGCTCGCTGGAGGGTGGATGTTACGGGCCGCGGATTCGCTGGACGCGACGGTAAATTCTTCTTCGATCTCGACAGCTCCAAGTTTCCTATGCGCGAGGTGCCGGCACCGCACATTTTGGAGTTGGTGAAAGCAGGGAAAGCCCCTTGGTTAGCTGAAGAAAGATGGATCACTGAACGAGAGGCAGCTGGTAAACACGCTGAGGCCCTCGCCCAGAGTGGAGTGGAGCCACCAGAAGGCTGGAACGAATGGGGGACGGATGACTATGAGTACCAAGCGGAGGATACCTTTCTAATTCCCTCCATCCGGAATCTGAAGGACAAGCCATGAACGGCACCTGGTTGACATTGGGGACCGTGGGAGCACTGGCAGCGGCCGGTGCGCTGCGGCGCGGGAGTGCCGCCCGCTGGCTCGTGAAGATAGGCAGAGAGGAGTCAATATCAGACGAGGGAGAATTTGATGTGATCGTCCCCCAACCTCCGGGCGATTCGTGGACCGCGAGGAAAGAATTCTCGGAAAAAAAACAAGCGGTTGAACTCGCTTTAGCCAGAGCTAACGAAGGGGGTAATCCAGCCGGAGGATGGAGACCAGAACCCATCATCGGACGGGAAGTGTACTACCAACACCGGGGGAAGTTGCTGGACAACCGCGAAACACGGCGAGCTTGGAGGGGAGGAGAGCGCGAGCGAATGGAGGGTGTCGAAGGAATCCGTAGAGTTCATTCCATCCGGAACCTAAAGGACACCCCATGACTTTCAACCTGGACAGAGAACTCTTTGGCTCCCGCGCCAAGCGGAGATTTGCCAAGGGAGACGTCATTGTTCCGGGTGACAAGGAATACCCTGAAGGAGCTCTGACCGTGGATAGCTGGGACGGTGAGACTCTCAAGGCCTACCCCGTGGGAGGGGGATTCGGATATCTGTTTCCCCTCGACCGGATCGACCACTACGATTTCCAAGTCGTGATCCCCGCTACCCCATCCATCCGAGATCTGGTGACCCCGCGGGTAGCTCCACCAGTTCGCTGGAGAAGGGCTTTGTTCTATCTCGGAGAGCCCGAAGAAGGCGTGTACCCAGGCTACCACTGGGGGAATCGCTGGAATGGCTGGGCTACCCCCTCCTTTACCGAGAAGGTAGCTCGCAGAATTGTGCGCGATTTCAATACGAGCGGAACAGACTGGGAATTCGTCTTTGATGCGCCCAACAACCGGGTATGCCAGTGGGATTGGAATGAGCTTACCCGGGAAGCGGCCGACCGGTTCGGGGGCGTCCTACCCGCACTCCCGCCGCCCGACTACAACGATTACAACGAAGACTATCCCTGGAGCTGTTTCCCGGGTGTACGGGAAGAAAGAAACGGAATTCGCATGATGACCCTGTTCGGAATTGGGGACGGATGGATCTGGGACGACATTGATCCTGAAGACGTTGANCCNNCNTGGGTAAAGAAATGAGCCTGTTCCCNCTNTTNCGNCAGTCCGAGGAAGACGTGCNACGGNTNGAGCGGGGGCGNCGTCCCNNGAANGTNGGNGACGCNCTTCCCCCGGGCTCGCTCAGCCAAACCATGTATAGCGCCCTTCCCTTTCTTCCCCCTGTTCTGCGTTGGCCCGGACAGCACGCAGACGTAGATCCAAGGGTAGAGCGCAATCCTTCGGCCTACTCGAAGGGAAAGGCCGTGGTCACCTCCTCCTACTATGCGAGGACACCGCGCCATAAATCTCTGGACCTGGACGCCCGTGTAGGCACTCCACTCGTTGCCATGGCCGATGGAAAGGTT
This sequence comes from Candidatus Pacearchaeota archaeon, assembly GCA_002686195.1. The sequence continues at coordinate 55,682 of NZAS01000007.1, forward strand.
CTGTCAACAGCCCGCCCATCTTCTTCCGGCGCTTGCGGTGGAGGTGTGAAGATCGCCTACGGGATGATCCCTTTTGAGGCTGGATCGACAGGGCCGTGCCGAATCCAAACTCAGTACGGTCCCACCCAAGTGAACTGTGGAACCGCTTTTTCCCACGGCTACCCTTACGACGCCAAGTACACCTCGCTCTATTGTCACATGAGCAGAGTTGAGGTTCGAAAAGGGGAATATGTGCGCCGCGGCCAGGTCGTGGGATACGCGGGAAGTACGGGCCACTCGAGCGGTCCCCATCTTCACCTGCAGTTGACGCGTCAGGAAACTGGAGGCGCCGAGTTGCTGGTCGATCCAGTTCCCTACATCAACTGGNGCCCGTTTGCTCTTTCCTACAAGTACAGCAACCAGATCCCTACGAACTACAACCAGGAGTCGGCGCTGGCCCGAGTGCGCGACCTTCCGGACAGCACCGCGGTTGCGACTGCTTACGCGGGAATTCCTGGAGGATCATGGGCCTCTTGGGTGGCGCTTGGAGCGGCTGGAGTTTTTCTCTGGAGGGTGTCTCGGGTCACCGATGAGCTCGGAGAGATGGAGTGACAATGAGGTTTTCCCATGAATTGGTCTTAGACGAAGAAGCCCAATGGTGCCTTGGCAACGTTCTCTACGCGGCCCTGGATGTTCTCAACCAGATGAGCGCCGATCCCGAGCTTGGAGCCTGTGGCCGCGTACTGTACGAGCCCCCGTGGGGAGAAGACGAGACAGTATGTGTCCAGGACGGGATCCGGAACATCCTAGAGGTGCTCAAACGCGAGCCACCGGAGAATGAACTGGAACGAACCATGAGTGCGAGCTCCTCTATGAAGATCCCCGGTGAGCATTGACCTGGCGCCGCCACCACAGTCGATTGAGTCCGGGTCGAATTCCGAGTTGTTGAGCCCAGGAGTCTGCTACCTGGTTGGCAAGTTGCTCTTCCGGGTGAGACTCGTGCGCGGCATCGCTCGTCAGGTAGGCTCTCGGCTTGGGCACAGAACGAAAGGCTTGGCGTAGCAGCTTGTTTCGTCCAAGCTCGATGTGAGCAAGCTCGTGGAGCAACAACCAGGTGGCGCTTTCCTGGGTTTCGGTGGAATCCACAAAGAGGGTTGTGCGACTGGGTCGCGCATAGGCCCGGAAATCGAAGGGAGCCAGCGGCATCGCAGCTCCTCCGTGATCGCGTGCCCACACACTTCTTACCTGGGATCGAGGGACGTACTCGACCTTTGTCGTTCCGCTCAAGAGGCAAGCGATTCGGTTGCGCTGAGTTGCGGTCGGAACCCACCGTTCCGCTCCCGGCCACGCCACGATATCAAGAGTGGCACATGGGTTGAAGCGGCTCATCTGTAGGTCCACCAGGCCTTGGGTGGGGCCACTCCTTTCTTCCCCCTCGTAAAATGAGTTTGGAGAGCCTCATCTGGGGTGATGGTTCGGTTGGTCAAGTACCGACCACCATCAGACTGGCGAACCCGGTAGTGTTTGCGGGGGGCCCCACTTGGAGCAGGAATCAAGTCTCCGTGCTCGTCTCTGCGGAACAGGTCCAGCCAGTGCTCTACCGCGGCAGGTAGAAACTTCTTCCGACCTTGGTCATCCTTGTAGCTCAGTAGGTGGTAACTCCCCGCGGCTACGTTCGTCTTTTGGTATTTGACCGCCCGTTTCCAGTCAGGCGGGCTCAGTTCCCGCAGGGCGTAGTAGTACGATGGACGCTGCCACGGACAGATGAAGCAGCCGCTCTTGAATACAATGTCGTTCCAGGTCTTGCGTTTCCACTTCTCTCTGGACAGGATGGATTTTTCGTCTTCCCGAGTAATCTTGGATTCGACGAGAGGGAATGCTTCAGTCACCCACCAAGGCCCCGTACTTGTCCTCGCTGGGTTGCACGGAGTCCGATAGTCAGCCCGCCCCTCCTCGAGGTCGAAGCCGATGAGGTTCAGGTGTGGCACGGCCTGTCCCTTTTTCACCAGGCCTCCCCATTGAGCGTTCGTCATTCCGAACTTCTCTACTCCGAGGTCGTTCATAAAACGGCGAATTACATCTACTTTGTGTTTGACCGTGCAATCCTTGATATCCATTCGCTTGGGAACGGTGAAGCCTCGGCTCTGGTAGTCCTCCAGGAGCGGAGCTTTCAGGTGGAAATAGCCCCGATGGGCCTTTTGCATGAGTGAGAGATTTTTACCCCGTCTCCAAGCTCGCATGGCTTCAGCGTCAGCGGCCCGTACCCCGCGGTGGCCTGCGCTCTTCCGCTTCTTTCGCTCCTTGACGACCTCCTTCAAAAAGCGCTGCCATTGAGACTTTGGAGGTTTCTTCAGCCAGTAAAATGGAACGCCAATCTTCTTGGCAAAGGCCTGGACAATGGGAATGACCTCGATTGAATGTTGGAATTCCGTTCCCGTGTCGGAGAACACAATCGCATCCACGTCTTCAGGTCGAACCAGGTGTCCCTCGGCAATGAGCTCGCCGTGCTTGAGCATAGAGAGCATGGACATGGAGTCCCGACCGAGACCCATATTTAGGACCACCAGGCGAGGGTGGCCTCCCTCTCGGATCATGCGCCGCACCTTGGCGCAGTTCGGGGGATCTATGAATTCTTCCTCGTCTCCCAGTTCAGCGTCGAGGTCGAAGTTTCCTTTCAGCTCTTTGTCTAGGTCGAAGGGCATGGGAACCATGTTATCCCACGCGCAAGTACAGGACCAAGGTAGTCATGTCTCTTGACTCCAGAGAGGTGGTGCAATATGGTGGGAGTTGACAGGAAAACGGAGAATCTAATGCGAACCAACGCGCAAACCGAAGAAGAATCCAATCGGGTGAACTTGTCAGTGACGATTCCACCGGATGTGAAAAAGGCTCTCCAGTTGATTGCTCGAGACGAGAACAACACGGTTTCCCGCATCACCGAAAACGCCTTGCGCCACTTCATCTCTCAGCACCCCCTATTCGTGGGTTCCACTGGTTGAGATGGCTGTCCAGATCGTCCAGGTAGAAGCGCCTTCCAGGAAGGTGGAATGTACGATCCAAGACGTGGAGCTTGTGGGTGACCACACCCCATTTGTGGACGGCATTGAAGTCTGTTGTGGCCGATGCGACCACAAGGTAGAGGCCTTCGGGACTTCCGAGAAGAGCGCCAAGTATGCGCTCTCCCAACTTCGCCAGGACTGTCCCTTGGGACAACACAATTTCTATTGTTATCCGGGTCTCGAATGAGATGACCAGATTCGGTGAAAAGCTCCGCGCATGGCGCAAGAGCGCCCGCGTAAGTCAGGCCTCCCTTGAACGCGTCATCGGTAGGAACCGCGGCTGGGTCAATTCTCACGAGAAGGGAGTAACCAAGCCTCCAGACAAGGGGACATGTGATCAGATTGCCCAGGCACTTGGTCTGGCTGACCCGGTGGTGTGGGCAGCTGCGAGAGCGGAACGCCTTCGGGGTTTCGACGAAGACCTCTGGCGCTGGTACGAGGGTACCGAAGGCGAGACAACTTCTACGTCTTTCGAGGTTTCAAGGGAAATGAGTGATTCAGACGTTCGCTACGTGACGATCCAAGAGTTCCGAGAGGTTGTCGAATCTCTCACCGAACGGATGAGAAACCTGGTAACCCCCGAAGAGAAGATCACCCAAATGCTTCACGACTACGCCTACACCCAGAAGCGCAATGCGTTAGTCGTTCAAGGTCGATGGGCGCCTCCTCCTCTGGAAAAAAGGAAATCCGATGACCCCGAATGATAAGCTCGAGCTGTGCAACTTGCTCAATGCGGACGAAATGAGCGCCCTACTTCTCAATGACCTGGAGATAGAAGACCACACGGTCGTGACCCTTCCGACTCACCGGATGCAGGTTTCTCGTCCACTGGAGGACGGTTCCTCGGTCCTTCTGATTCACGTTCATATACCCGCCGGACTCTTCCAGGAGGGAAGCCGAATCCTGCAGGCCAACGGGGAGCCCCAGAGCAATCTTGAGGGAGCCATTGTCGTTGCTCCTCAAGCTCGATGCGTGGTTCGCATTGACCGCTTGAGCTCCGAGGCAAAGGACCAATTCGACCAGAAGTTGGAATTGGTTGCACAGGAAATGGAGGCACTAAAAGCCCCTTCCGCTCCACCACCCGCCTGAGTAGCCTCTTGCTCCACAGTTTTTTCCAGTCCCTCTTTCCATGCTTGAGGCGACGGGACCCAGGGGCAGTGATGGCTGACCCTTCCACTTCCCCTGCGGAGGTCCCCTCGCCTTCTACACCCGAAGTCACCGAGGTTGTTCTCGTGTCAGAAATCGACCCTGAATCTGAATGGAGTCTCTCCTTCAACGACCACCTCATACCCGTTGAGTCGGGTCATGCAGTAAGCTCTGGCTGGAGGACTCCCACCAAAGCTCCGGTAGGGATCACCTGGCATTGGACGGCAACCTGGGATCTTGCCACTTGCCGCCGCATTCTGGGAGGCGAAGATCCTCACCGAAAAGGGGAGGCTTCCGCTCACTACTGCGTGGGGCTTACCTTCGAGGAAGGAATCGATCGGTACGTCCACCTGGAAAACCGCAGCTGGCACGCGGGTGTCGGCCAGGAGTACCGCTGGGACGGACAACCACTAATTGACCGAAGCTGGATTGGTGCTCGTTCCACGGTGGGCATCGAGACAGTGAACATTGGCTATGCCCGGAAGGGTGTCGAGGCCGGGGAAGACTGGATTGAGGTGGCTTCTCCGAGTGGAAAGCACACCCTGCTCATCCCTCCCTGGACCGAAGAACAGATCCAGATGATGGTCATGCTGGGTCGCCACATTGTCGATCAGTTCCCAGGGATCCGTCCGGAGGATCACCACGGACACTCCGACATTTGTCCAGGCCGCAAGACGGATGTGCTTGGCTTCCCCTTTGCTCGCGTTCTTCGAGGGATCTACCGAGACGACTCCATCCCCGACATTTGGACGCCGTACTTGACTGTGGAAGGACGCCAACGAGCTCTCATCGATCTGGGATACGACCTGGGTTCATTTGGAGCAGACGGAGACTGGGGTCGAATGTCTGAAGGGGCTTTGGTGGCCTTCCAGCGTGACCAGGGAGTGGAAGCAGATGGAACCTGGACAGTCTTCGTTTCTCGCTTGATCCACAAAGCCTTCACTCGCGTAGTGACTTGACCAAAACCCTGGAATCTGCTACTCGTTTCTGTAGTGAAGGGAGTTTTCATGGAAGCACAGTATGTGGGCCTGACGGACGAAGCCATTCTCACGCCAGCACAAGCTGTCTTTGACCTGGTTCGAACTGCGGGGTTCGCGAAGAACAAGGCCGCGTTCGCCAAGCTCATTCGGGTGCGCCCGGAGAACATCTACCACTACCTTGCCGACACCGATATTTCCCATCGCATCTCCCTTACGCCCGGAAAGCTGCAGGCATGGTGTTGGGCCATTCGAAAGGCCACCGATGAAAAAATCTGGATTGCCCAGATCCTATACCCCGACGCCACCTTGGAGCTCGAGGTGCATGGCCACAATTCAAAGGGGAGTGTGATCGAAGGACTTCGCTACCGTACTGTTTTCGACACGGTGGACTTCTCCGCTCCCAAAGGCTGGGACGAAGAATGGAATTCCGAATGGGAAGACGGTAGTTCTCCCGCTGAGTGAGTCCCTACTCCGGCGAAGCCTCTTCGCGGTTCTTCCATACCCACTTGCGAGCGGACCACAGCGTCTCACTTACCGGCCATGACTCTGGATCGTCGCTCACCCGGTCATGGGCCTCTTCGTGGGAGAGTCCACGGTAATGACGAAGCATTGCATAAGCAGCTGAAGCCGAGCGCGAGAGCCCGGCCTGGCAATGGATAAGGATGGGTCCCCCGGACTCCTTGTCTCTGGCTCGCACCACCCCCGACACCATGTCCAGGAGACCCTTTGGGAATTCATCTCCATCGAAAAAAGGCCATCGGACTAGGTTGTCTACCTCTCGGTACATGCGTGAGTGGGTGGCGGCCGCGCTCTCCCCGTAGAGATCGATCACTGCGTACCACCCGCCCTTCGGTGGGCGAGTGACGGATTTTTCGGCTCCTACAAAAATACCAGGTCCCACTTCGCGAAGATTCAGTTCCTCCCGCTTATCCTTCCACTTCGGATACATCCTCACTCCTCGTTCGAGCTTCACCCTGTTATCCTACCCGAAGCCCACTCGCGTTTCTTTTGGCGCAGTCCGGAATTGGTGACGGAGAAATCTTGCAGCTTATCCACGAAGACGACGAATATGGAATCTTGGTTGCGGCGCTGGGCTTCCCGCTCTTATTGGCTGCTGGTGCCGCTGGCGCCGCTGGGGGGCAGGCCAGCGAGGGTGGCTCGGACGTAGCGAGCATGATCTCTAGCGAAACATCCGGGGGGATCAATCCGAAAGTCCGAAAGAAGAGCTCCTCCACTCTCCGCAAGATCGCGAAATCAAGCTGGCGAAGGTCCACGGTTAGAGCTGCAGCCAGGAAAGAGCTTCGACGACGCAAACGAAAGAAAGCCTACCAAAAGAAGGCAGCCTCAGAGGCACGCAAGGAGCAGGCTGCGATAAAGGAACTTCAAGCTCTGGTTCAAGAGGAGGAGAACATGGAAAACCAGGAAGAAGTCTCGGGCTACCTTCCCGTGAACCCGGTGCTTGACCAGATTGGAGCCCAGTTGGCGTTTGGCGCGACCCCACAAGGAATGGGGAGCGCCAATCACGATGATGGAACCATGGATCGACACATGGGCCTCGACTACGACTGGTATGAGGAACTGTACTAATGCGCCGACACCGCCCCGCTCGAAGAAGAATGAGACGCCCACCCCAGCGCGGGCGCAGGGGTCCCGTTGCCGCGGGTCGCCCAGTCCAGTACGTCGTCCAGGCCCCACCGGCTGTGACTCCTACCCTGTCAGACGCCGAGCTCGAGGCTTACCTGGAGCTCGTGGACGCTGAAATGGAAGAGTCCGAGGCCCTCGAGGAGGGGGAGCTCTTTGGTGGAACCAAATGGAAGAAGAAGCACGCTGCTGCGAAGACTCGACGGAAGAAGGCCGAAGCCAAGCTCAAGGCCTACAAGGAAAGGAGGGCCGCGAAGAAGGCCGAGAAGGAAGCTCAAGCTGCCGAAGCACAGGTAAAGGAGGCCGAGGAAGCAGAGCAAGCCGAAGCGGAGAGCTCTTCGGAACCAGCACCAGAACCCTCCATGGAAGATGCCCCTCAAGAGTCTTCTGCCGAGGTTGCACCCGAACGACCCACAGCAGCACCGGCAGAAGATCCAAGCGAAGCTGCCGAACTAGAGGCCTGGATGGCCCAAGCTGCACAGGAAGACGCGGAAGACCAGGAATACGAAGGAGATTTCGGATACACCGCGACCGACGACCTGTGGCAAACTCGTCCTCCTGACGTCCTCGACGTCTTCGCTCGACGTTTGGCTTCGAGTCTGCCTGCCTACCACCAGCATGTTCCCATGCAACATGGAGGCCTTTCCGAGCCGGGGGACCATCAACACCTGGTCACTCCTCGAGGAATCCACAAGACCTATGCGCCGGACCTCGAAACCCATTTATCGGAGACCGACGAGCTCGTGGACCAGATTCGAGAATCCTTCTCTCTCTCTCGCTGGTAAAGGGCATTGACTGAGGGGCTCATCCAGGAACTAATCCAGGGCGGCGCTATGGGCGTCTTCTCGGCTTTCCTGGTCGTGGGAGCTGACACGAGCGTAGAGGACTACGCGCACCGGGCTCACGGACGCCCCCCACGGCGCTCGGCCTGTCCCCGCCCATAGGCCGAAGCGGTAGACGAGATGACGGTCGCAGCAGCAGACAGAGCCTGGGCAGCCAGGTCGGCAGGCATGTCGTTGAGGGTCGAGAGCGCATCGAGGAAGGACCGGGGGGAGTAGCCCGGGATCTTCAGCTTCCGATCCCCCTCCGGACCTGCATCGTGGGCATCGGCCAGGGCACCGAGCAACATCACGAGGTGATCGAAAACCTCTACCCAGGGCTCTGGTCCTTGAACCGTGGCATCGAGGGCTCGAAGATCCTCGACCAGGCCCACCTCTGCCTGGTTTGGGCTGTGGTCTGCCGTGCTCTTCATGCGATCGAGCATCCAACCATAGATGTCGCTGTCGAGCTCTCGAAGCCGCTCCTCGACCGCGGCCTCCCAGACCTGGTCCGCGTCCATACCGAGAGCCAGGGCGATGCGGGTGCAGGTGGTCCGGTCTGGCGGCGTGCGGATGTTGCCCCGCTCCAGCTTGCTGATGTAGCCCCCTGCGCATTGGACCTCCTTTTCGAGCTGGGTCTGCTTCATCCGCCTCTCGCTCCTCCACTTGAAGAGCTTTTTTCCAAAGGGGGTGGGTTCGGGCATATGCTTCTCCATCAGGTCATTTGCTCTGATCGGTGATCAGATGGTATTCTTTAGAGGCAGATTACCTCATGACAGCTCGCCGCACCAGAACCAGCGACAAAAAACGCCAGGACGCGCTGCGTCTCCTGGCGCGGCTCATCGTGGACGCGGTGCGACAAGGGAAGCCGAATCCAGTGCCGGCCAAACCGAGGCCCATTCACACCGATCGAAAGACTGGGAGCAACACGTGAGACATGCGCACAACCCACTTCACGAGGACCATGCATATGTATGTTTCGACGAACGCATCGAGAAGATCCGATCGCGCTACGACGAGTTGATCGCGGGGATTCGCCAAGAGGCTGGCGACGCCCAGCGGGATGTGATCCAGCTCCGAGAGCGAACTCATCACGACCTGGTAGAAAAGATCGATGAAAACGCTCGAAAGTTAGACGACGCGCTAGGGAAGCTCGACACCGGCCTCGCAGAGATGGCGCGGCACCATGAATCCAGGGGTCGCCCTGAATGACTTTTCATTGATCCGGATCGATTTTCGGGCTCAACGACCCCTGGGAGTAGAGAACATCGCTCATTGGAAGAAGTTGGTCCTCGAGGAGAGACCAAAAACCGTCATCTTCCGCGATTCCCGACACGAGCTTACGCACCTGGTTGGGGGGAACCATCTTGGAGATGGCTCCGATGAGGCATCCCAGCATGGTGTTGATTTGTCGGTCAGTCATGTGAGCTCTGGAGGGGAAAGGGGACGATAGAAGAGGTTCGAAATTGGTCGAATTCTGGTGGGCGAGGCTCCGAACACCGCTCACACCAGCACCTATCAATAGGTTGGTCCCTCCCACACTCCGGACACCCCCAAGTTTGGGGCCTTGGAGCTACCGATTCATGCGAAGCCTCTGGATTCTCTGGGCCTTCGAGGTGGGGTCTACCCACTTGTCCAGTACCATTTCGGCCAAGATCATCATCGCGCAGATCCCGAGGATGAATAGAGCTGCTTCCCACCACTTTCCGGGGTCCCGTGACATTCATTTCTCTCCCTGGTGGACCCAGATCACGGCTACGGCCGTGACCAGGGCTCCCCCGGCCACGGCAAGAGCGGTATTTCGCTGTCCTTTCCATCTCAAGCTGTCCCGTTGGGCGTCATTGAGGGCCACCGCGAGCTCCCCGATTTCCACCCCGTCCTTCTCAAGCTGGAGTTCGCAGCTTGTGAGAGCTGCTCGCGTTGTCTGTAAGCCACTACTTGCTTCGGAAACTGCTTCTGCAAGGGCACGCTCGTGTTCTCTCAAGGCCAGGGTGTTGGACAGGCAACTATCGTACACGGATTCTGGAAGCAAGTAACTGGGTACTGTTGCAATAATGCTCTCTCCAGCAGCTACTGGCTGGATGGGAGGATCGTCTGCGTGCGCGACACCCATAAAAGCGACAATGAGAAGCCAGGTCATGGGACTGACGAGGTGAAAACAAGCATCATCGAGAAGCCCAGGATGAGCAACCCAGCCACGCCCATCACGACTGCCTGCAGATAGGTCCATTCCTGCTCTTTCACGTCTCCTCCCTTCCACCTAAGAGTGTGTCTCCCAGAGCCGCCTTTTCCTCTGCGGAGAGGCCCTCCAGGCTCGCGTGAGCCCGATCCACCGCTGTGGCCGCCTCATCGGCCACAAGCTCAAGCCTGCGCTCAACCCGGACACTTTCTGTCCGGGCTTGCTCCGCTTGCGCCCCGATGCGCCGTCTCCTGGATGCCGCGGCTGCAGCGGCACTGGCCGCTCCAGCGGCCCCCAAAGCAGCTGCAGCTTCGGTGCTGATGTGTATGACGTAAGCCATTGAAATCACTACCAAAACGACAACAACACTCACTACAAGGACTCGAATCGTCTTTTGCTCCATTCCAGCATCCTAACACGAGGGACGAGCCCCCGGTGTTGCGTTCAGACCTGTAGCGTGCTACTTGTCTGTGAGGCCCCCCTTCGGGGGTCTGTGGGTTACCTGCCCACTGCTGACCAACCAAACCAACCGGAGCTCCCCCATGCGGACTACCATCGATCGTACCCTCGTCAACCTCCTAGCTTTGGAGGCTGAAGAGGCCCTCCAGGCTGTCGCCGCCAACCATGGCCTCACCCTCACCAAGGCAGGGGGTCGGTTCAGCGATACGACCTTCACGCCCAAGTTCACATTCACCCTGACCACCGAGAGCGGCGAGCCAGCTGACTTCGCCTCCCACGCGAAGCTGATCGGACTCCCCCCCGACTGCTGGGGCCAGACGTTCACTGGTGCCCGCGGGACCCAATACACCATCACTGGCATCAAGCTCTCCCGGCCCAAGTACCCCGTCTCGGGCACCGGCCCCAAGGGCGGCTCCTACAAGTTCACGACTGACAACGTACTGAAGGGATTGGACATGAGTGGGGGTGCCAAATGAAGCTGCGCCAACGAACCGCCGAAGTGACCCATTTCACCCTGTTCTCTGGCCTTGGGGGAATCTCCCTTGGCCTCAACCAGGGCCATGCCCGGGTGGGGCGTGTCGACGCTCACACCCGGTGTCTCGGAGGGGTGGACGCCAATGCTGCGGCCATCAAGGACTTCGAGGCCCTGACCGGCTGCCCCGGCACCGTGATGGACCTGTTCGACCGAGAGGACTACGAGGCGTTTCACGGTGCCCCACCTCCCGCCGATTGGCGGGAGGTCACCCCCTGGGACCTGTTCGTTGCAGCTGGCTACGAACACCCCGACATTCTCTGTACGAGCCCCCCCTGCAAGGGATTCAGTGGGCTGCTCAACAAGAAGCACGCGGCCTCCAAGCGTTACCAGGCCCTCAATGGCCTTACCCTTCGCGGCATCGTCCTGGCCATGGAAGCCTTCAAGGAGTGCCCCCCGAAGCTCGTGCTGCTGGAGAACGTGCCTCGCATCCAGACCAGGGGGCGCGACCTTGTCGATGCCATCCGTGGCATCCTCGAATACTACGGATACGCGGTGGCCGAGACTACCCACGACTGCGGTGAGATCGGCGGGCTCGCCCAGCACCGAAAGCGCTTCCTCATGGTGGCTCGCCATCGGGATTCGGTCCCCCATTTTCTGTATCAGCCGCCCAAGCAGGCCCCCCTCACCGTGGGCGACGTCTTGAGCAACATGCCGCTGCCTGACGACGCGACCGCTGGACCCATGCACCGGCTCCCCAGCCTCCAGCTTCGCACCTGGATGCGGCTGGCCCTCATTCCCGCAGGCAAGGACTGGAAGAGCTTGGCCGGCCTCCGCGTCAAGGACGGCGCCCTGCGCGACTACCAGTTGGTCCCCGATTTGGGCGACTACCACGCCTACAAGGTGAGCCCATGGGACGGCGTGAACGAGACCGTCACGAGCCGTGCGGCTCCTGGCTCTGGCGCCTTCTCGGTGGCCGACCCGCGCAACCGACATGGCTGGGGCGGGGGCAAGTACCGCATCACCCGGTGGGACGAGGCAGCGGGCTGCGTCATCGCCAGTTCCGACACCGGCCAGGGCGCATTCGCCGTGGCTGACATTCGGCTGGGATGTGACGCGAGTAACACCCGCAAGCGCCGCTACAACAACGTCTATGCCGTGACCGCATGGGACGAGGTAGGCCGCTGTGTGACCGGCGGTGGTGGCAACTCCAAGGGCTACCTCTCCGACCCCCGCTCCCCGGCCTCCTGGGATGACCTCGCGCCGGGGGGAGTGCTTCTCCCTCCGACCCGCCAGTGCAAGCCCTTCATCGAGAGCCTGGATGGTGCGTGGCACCGTCCGTACACGACCCTCGAGCTAGCCGCCCTCCAGGGCTTCCCGGTCCTGGCCGACGACGGCACTGGACTGCTGTTGAGCGGCGTCAACGACGAGCGTTGGCGCGAGCGGATTGGCAATGCCGTCCCGCCGCCCACCGCTGCAGCCATCGGCAGCGTCATGCTCGACGTTCTCCTCCGTGCGGAACTCAAGGCTCAGGCCTCGCTGCCCTTCAACCCCATCTGGGTGCGTCCTGAGCGCTCGCCCCTCACCGACTCCCTCACGCAGCTGCGGGTAGCGTTGAGCGTCCAATGCTGACAAGCGACAACGACCCAGCTACCTCCCTGCTCGCCGCCCTCCGCTCTCTCCTAGCTCACTACGGCCAGGAGGAGGTGGAGGCCGACAATGCGCTACGGTGGATCTCCCAATGCTTGGGCGATGCCACCCCTGGCGGCTACCCCCTTGATCCCCCCAACGAAACCCCTGTCCTCATAGAGGAACCCATGAAGCCCCTCTCTCCTGCTCCTACTCGAACTGCTCCAGAGGCCCATGTCAATGGGCCCGACTGGTTCCCCACCAGCGATGGACCCCGGACCCTCCAGGACTCCACGGAACGGGCCGAGCGGGTGTGCTATCTCTGTTCCCCGACCATCCGTCCGAAGTACGCGCCCTACGAACCGGCCAAGCACCGCATCTGTACGTTCTGCCGTCACAAGCTCCACGCCATTTCCCACAGCTTTGGCCTGGGCTCGGTCGTTCGCATCGACCAGGGAGGGGACAACACGGGACTCAAGCTGACGCTCGTCAACCAGGTCTTCGACACCGCCAAGGCCATCCTCCATGGCATGAGCATGGACCGCGCCAAGGCGCGAGTGGAGCGCAACCCTGACCTGTTCCCAGAGAAGGGAGAGCCCGCTCCCCCCGTGGACGAAGAGGCGCCTTGCGAGCGGTGCGGTGAGGCCGTTCCCCTCGACGAGTTCCTGGGAAACACCCGTCCGGACGGAACCAGCGAGTTCCTCTGTGGGGATTGCTACACGCCCGACCCAAGCGGAAACTTTGAGACCGCAGAATCCATTCCAACCCAACCCGTAAAGATCTCCTGGTGCCGCGTGTCTATGCACCTCGAGGGGCCTCCAGGGGTGCCACTCTCGGACAATACCGACGACTGGACAGCGCAAGACGTAGTGGAGGGGCGCGTTACGATTGACGACACCCAGACCCGAACCCGAGCAAAGCGAAAAGCGGAAGCTCAAAAGGAACAAGACGAATTTGTCCGGCGCCATGTGGAAGCGGAAAAACGATGGGACTCGGAACTTGATCTAATCCGACAAGAGCAACCCGAGGAACTCCCTGGACAGACCCACATGTTTGATACTGACAGGAGAAGATCGTGAAAAATAAAATCGTTGAAGTGCCAAGCGTAGCCACCCCCATCAAGCGAAGTCCTGGCTTCGAGAAGAAGGAGCTGTCCACCTACAAGCTGGACATTATGGCTCTCTGCGGATTCGGATGCCGCTACTGCAGTTCCAACTTCGGGAATTACCTGCGTATCAATCGCAAGGATTTCGCGGACGCGACCGAGGACCAGTTGGGGCGCCGTTTGCTCCCCGATACCGACCCCTCCCTGTCCATGATCTGGCCCGACGTCATCGAGAAGCTCGAAGCCCAGGTCAAGGGGCGTCGCGCCGGATTCGGTCGCGGCCACACCATGGTGTTTTCCATGCTCACCGATGGGTTCTCCCCGTACCTGGTCGAGAACGGAATCACCGAGAAGGCCTTGCGCCTCGTCCTCGATCACACCGAATTCCGGATCCGGGTTCTGACGAAGAACGCCATCGTGGGTGAGGACCGATGGATCAAGTTTTTCCGCGCTTACCCCGGCCGTTTCGTCGTGGGGCTCTCAATGGGCACGTTGGACCCCTCCTGGGCTACGCGGGTGGAGTTGGGGACCTCTGACCCGCGGGAGCGCCTCCAGGCCACCCAGCGCCTCCAGGAGGGCGGTGTGCCCACCTACGGGATGCTGTGTCCTGTGTTCCCAGATGCCATGGCCAACGGCGACCTGACACGGCTCGTCCAAGGCCTGAACCCCGACCTTCTCGAACACCTGTGGGCCGAGCCCTACAATGACCGGGCCAACTGGCGACTGGTGCAGGCCGGCTATTCCGCGGGAAGTCATGGCTTCCAGTGGTTCGACCAGGTCTATGGACAGGGTCGAAAGGACCTGTGGTCCCGCTATGCAGCTGACCTGTTCCTGGGGCTGAAAAACATGGCAGTTCACGACGGCTGGCTTCACAAGCTCCGCTACCTGCTCTACGAGACGGAGATCCAGCCCCAGCACGCATCGGTCTTCGACGGGTTCGAGGGTGTGTTGCTCCAGAGCAAGCCGAAGTCGGACGGGACGAGCCAGAACATGGCGATCTGCGCCATGCAGGGAGGTGCCAAGTGAAGCTCACCGGAAAACACAAGAAAGTCTCCAGGGAGTTCATTCGGGCCTGGGTTTCGGCGTCCAACGCCGTCCTGTCGCTCCATGGCTACCCATTGAATCTGGACACTTTGGTGGTCCAGGTGAAGGATCTGTCCAAGCGGGTGAACAAGGTGAACGGTGGCGGTGTGGGGGGCACCGCCTCGCGCTCCACCAACACCATCGAGCTCTCCTGCAAGGGATCGACCGAATGGGTCGCTTCGTGCATCCTCCACGAGTGCATCCACCTGGGGTGCGGAAACTTCGGACGGGGGACCAACGAACTCTGCACCACACGGCTCGCGGGCAAGCTGCTTCCAACCGTGGCCGAGATCGCCAAGACCCTCCAGGAACGGGACAACAACAACCGTGCCTATTTCGCGCACACCAAGATTGCGTACCGGAATGCGCCAGGTGCCGGTGATCGATACGAGCATGTCCAGCTAGACGAGGTGGAGGACAAACACCACGCTCGGAGAAATCCAACGATTCGGGATCTGAAACGACAGGAAAAACGGGTGAAGGAAAAGAACCGAGACGATTTTCACCACTGGCTCGACAACACCTTTTTCCCCTCACTCTCCGATGAAAACCAGGCGCGTGAGGATCTCAATGCGGACCTCGAAACGGTACTGCGAGAGCTTGCGTTGACGCCAGAAGGACACCGGGCTCGCACCCTTCTGGCGATGCGGGAATCCCACCGGCAGGCCGGCCACCACTTGCGCGTCGTTGAAGACGTAGAGGGGGAAGAAAATGAAGCGCCTCGTTGAATTTCTGAACGAACGGACCCCAGACCTGGTCCTCGAAGAGGGGCCATCGAACCCCGGAGAAGCTCTGGTGTTCGCTGTGGCCCTCCTGCTGACCATCCCCAAGGGGGAGGAGGGAGGGGACCGTTACGCTCGCCTGTCTGAAACGGCTGAAGGGCTGTGGAACGAGTTCGAGAGCGAGAGCCCTGACCCCGACGAAGACCAGAAGATCATGGAAGCCGGAGCTTCTTTGCTTGCCGGGATGATGGTCGGGACATTGCTCATCCAAAACGACGATGGGACCATTGACGAGGTTCCCTACAACGCGGCGATAGCGAAACGAATGCGTGAGTCTGGGCTCCATCCCCTCGCCTTTGGGGAGCTCCCGGAGCCTCTCGATGTGACGACCTTATTGACTACGACTGGCCCCTTCGTGGGCCCGGTAGGTGAGGCATGACCTTCAACCTGGACCTGTACCTCGAAGAGAGCAAGGCCGAAGACCTCCTCGCCCGTCTGGGCGTGGAGGATCTCGAGACAGCCTTTTCAGCCAGTTTCATCCTCACGCTCACCGTGGATGAAATTCCTGTGGCAACTGTCAGAAGCGATGGCTCCCAGCGTCCCTACGAGTGGGTGACCCCACCTGGGCGACGGAGGGCTGTCCTTGAGCAGCTGCGTGGTGACCTCGAAGAGGCCGCTCACACCTTCCTGTGGCTCGACAAAGACGAGGAAGGAAGTGCGGCCGACTCCATCGTCTCTGCCCTCGCTGAAGGCGCCACCAACGGCCTGCAGGCCGCACTCCGCTACCGGGTCCTGGTGGGCAACGAGGACAAGCACCTTGAACGGGAGGCATCGTGAGCAAATTTGACCTGGACGCCTTTCTTGAGAGCGAAGCCCCTCCTCCCATTCCGACCGATTGGAACGGCTACGAGGTCCTCGACCAGTTGGCTCGTGCCAAAGAGCTTGGATTCAGGATCGAATGATGAGAGACCGTGAATTTGGATCGGGGATACCCCTTCCCAGCCTTGAAGAGATCAACCAGCTCCTCCGACAAGAGGAGGACAAGCACCCTGGGTACTTTGATTGCAATTGGGATGCGCACCCGGACGGCTACCAGATCTACCGGTCGGCTGGAAGGTCGGGCTGGTCAACACCACCAGGTCACCGCCTCAAGTGGGCCGACGTATATGGAGACAAGCTCGTCGTGCGGCCACTCCTCAACGTGTCCCTCGTTGGCCCGGACCCGTCTCCGCGCCGTTTGCGGGAGATCCTATCCCGCCGTTTTGCGGGAGAGGATGTGAGCGGGGGGCCGAAGAAGAGTTTTGTAATGGATACCGTCGCAAACCCAGTTGCGTCCATTCGCTCCCTCGCATCTCCCTACCGTGAGGAGTGGGTGGAATGGTGGGACGGCTCGAAGGCCCAGATCCAACGTCTCCTAAAGCTCGCTCTCGAACATTACGGGATAGGTTTTGACGGTGAGGGAGAGGATAGAATAAACGAGGCGATCGAAGAAGGAGAGGTAGCGCAGGAGGAGTGGAGATCCTTTGTGGACGCGTCCTTTGTAGTGGAGCAATATCCCGTTCTCTACCTGGAACTCGTCTGGGTACATGAGGACGGCGAAGTCTCGGACTACGCGAACCCCATCGACTCCATCATCCTCTGGCCGTTTTTGGGGACATGGAAAGAGTCACTTACCAAGGCCGAGCAAACTCCCAACCAAGGGATACCCTTTACCAAGCTCCTAAAGACCATCCAGAAGGGGTTTCTCACATGAACCGACTATCCCACGCAGACCTGGGGCCAGTGCGCCAAATTAGCGGGATGACGGGCCGCAAAAGCACGGAAGCCATTTTCTACTTCGAAACCGAATGAACAGAACCACGCAGAACAGAGAGAATCCAAATGGGAAGCCATCCGATTGAAGACCAGACGCGCCTGTGTGAGTGCTGCGCCCAACCAGGGGGCAGCTGTCCGGGGTGCGGCTCCATACACACACCGAGCAACGCTCCCGGGCGCTGTGAACGGTGCTACTCGCCAAAGAAAAAGGATTCCACATCCCACCGGATGATAGCCATGGAGCTCCGCAAGTACGGCTGGACCGTGCGCCCTCCCGCGGACTTGAGAGCTGCGCTGGGCTGGCAACCTGACGTCCGCCACCACCGCTCCGAGAAGAAGCGTGGGCGCCCCACCAGGGGCCGCTGGATGCGCCTGTGGGAAGACTCCACCGTGGAGGCCTCGAGTATCTCCGAGGGACGTCGTTGCGACGAGTGTGGCTACGAATCCTTCGGTACCTGCTGGCACGCCAGGAACACCAAGCATGAGTGCTGCTTGGACCTGGACTGCGTCTATTCCTGGAAGGTGAGTATCATTGGCTCCCGGTGTTTCAGCGAAGGCTGGGAGCCCACCCTCGAGCTTGCGAAGGAGGCCGCGGACAAGGCTCTCATCGAACGACTCAAGATGAGTCGTCTTTCCCGGCTTCGTGAACAGGCCGACAAGAACCCGCTGGAAGACCCGGCACCGAGCGCCCCACTTTTTCTCCCGGAGGAGACCCCATGAACTTCCACGAAAACTTTCCTCATCGAATCGACGTGAGCGACATCGACCCGTGGAGCCTCCTCGCCGCGCTCTTCAACGCCTCGAGGACATCCAAGACTTCGGTATGCTTCACTCACTCCCTTCGGGCGCCAGGAAACACCATCACCCCTGACCAGGCCAAAGCAGAAGCGCAGGACAATGTACGCGAGGAATACCACATCATCAATGGTGCTCCGTTTTGGCCCGACTACATTTATGGTCGTCCAATCAAGGCGATGCTCCAGCTCCACGACGGCCGGATGTACCTGGTGCGCACGAACTTCTACGATCGCGACGTTGGAGAAGGCGCGGCCTCTCGCGTGGTACATTCGCTGCTTCCCAGTGGATCCTGCGAAGTGTGTTCCGCGGTTGTCCCCTGTGAACGGTGTCAACAATAGCGATGACAAACCCACACCTGGTTCGCCTGCGATCCGAGCTTGGTCTCACCCAACGAGCGTTGAGCCAAGCGAGTGGAATTTCTCTGGGCACCGTCAACACCTACGAACGCTTGAAACGCTCTCCGCTCGACGCACATGGAGACTGGTTACCATCTGCCCGGAAGCTCTCGGACTTCCACGGCCTGTCTCCCGATGAGCTCTGGCCTGCCGAGCTGCTCGAAGACGTCGGGCTGAGTCTTCCGGTGGTTCGGTGGGATGAGTCGGACAACCGAGAAGAGTATGGAGAGTGGTGGAACAATCCTAATCCGGACCTTCGGCCCGATCTCCTGCTCCTCAAAAAGGAGTTCTTGGAAATTGTGAACGAGGGCCTTCAATGGTTACCTGACAATGAGCGCGAAGTGCTGGAACTAAGGTTCGGACTTGGAGCTTGCGACCGACAGTGGAGCATCGCAGAAATTGGCGACTACTTCGATGTGAACCCCAACAGGATTCGTCAACGGCTCAACGGGGCTTTACTCAAGCTCGGGAAACTTGATTCGGAAGGGAGGAGAACCTGGGTCGTCAAAAACGGGAGAGGGGAATGGCACTACGACTACGACGACCATTCTCTATGGCCAGCCTGGAGAGAGGCTCTCCAAGGCTTACCAATCACTGTAAATCCGGAACGGGGGTTGATTGCCCACCGATGGTGGGAAATTGAAATAGCCTGTTTGTGGCGTCGCTTTGACCAGGAAGAGGCCGCCCGGGTAAACCGAGAGAAGAGAAAAAAGAGGAGTGCGGAGAAGCGACGCCTGAATCTTGAATGGAAAAAGGCCAAACAAAAAGAACAAGAGAGGACTGGCCTGGCGACCAGACGGTCAGAGGAGTGGAAAAAGGCCTTCAGCGTCCGATTCGCGGTCCCCACTTTTGGGATGTACGAAAATTTCGGAGAATAAGCATGAGCAACCACACGGTGGATGCGAAGAGAAGCCCTACCGGTGATTGAACCAGAGCTCGAATGCCATGCCCGTTCCGGCCAGGACCCACAGTCCTCCCATCAACGCGGTTCCGAGAACTGCGAGGGTATCAGTTGCGATGACTACCTCCACGGCATGTCCGTGGGGTCGGAGGGATCGTAGGGGGTGTAGGGATCGTCGTACATGGAACGCCTCAAATCAAAATTGACGCCCCCATTGAACATGGTTCGCACTTGTCGTCAAGGGAGCTCGAGGAAAAGAGTTAGGATGGAACAATCTCCCTCCAGGAACTCTCTGTGCCCTTCGACCTCGACGAACACCTTCGACGTGAATCCGAACACTGGGAAGAGCGTCAGCTCCTCCTGCCGTACGGCCCAGAAGCGGTCCTCGAGCGCGTGGAAGAAGAGGCCAAGAAGCTCGGCCGTTCTCACGGGCAAGCGCGGTCAGTTCGCAACCCCTTGGGGGTGATTGCCCAGGCCCAGGAGGGACCGTACGCCTCCCCCGAGCTCACCCAGCGCTGGACGCGCCAAAAAAAGGACGTCTACCGGAAACGTGGAGAGGGTTTCGATCCCTCCATCTACAGCGTTGAGCGTATCGGAGACAAAGAAGCGAAGGAGTTCATTCTCGGCCTTCACTACCTGGCAAGCTACCCAGCGGCACAGCTCAACGTTGGGATGTTTGGGCTGGGTGGAGAATTGGTAGGCGTAGCTACCTTCAGTGTCCCTCAACACAAGCGCGTCATTCCCAAGAGAGCCGGAGTTCCTGCGGACGAGGGGTCCGAGCTTGGACGATTTATCCTTCTCGATGATGTTCCTTACTTGGGCGAGACCTGGTTCCTCGCCAACGCCATGGTCCTGGCAAAACAAACCAGACCTGAGTGGCGAGCTATCGTGAGCTTTTCGGACCCCGTGGCTCGGCGCTCGACGGATCGAGTTCTCATCACTCCCGGTCATATCGGGACCATCTACCAGGCGTTCAACATGCGGTTCGTTGGAAGAAGCGCTCCTCGGAAAATGCTGCTCACTGAAGCTGGCTTCGAGACCTTGGTCCCTCGGTCAGTCAGCAAAATCAAGACCAAAGAAGATGGGTGGCACCGAAACATGGTGCGTCTCTCCCAGGCAACAGGTTTTGCGCCTCCTCGCAACAAGTCGGAGGCATCTCTGCGTCGCTGGGTAGAGATGGTGGAAAGCACCCTGCGACCCATGGCTCATCCCGGAAACATCGCCTATGCCTATGCGCTCCGGCTCCCTCTCGAAACAAAAGGAAAGAGGGCCCGTAGAGAGAGAAGAAGAATCATCGAAGGAGTGGAAGAGGGCTTTCCTCAACGGCGCCCTTTCCCAAAAGGTCTCTACCAGGTCTTCCGTCGTCAGGGAGGTTTCGTGGTCGATGTTCGAGAGGCCTCAATCCGTCCACCTTCCCGAGATTACCCTTCCTTTAGCTACTTGTCCCTCACTGAAGGAGAGGTCGAGCTCGACCGGGCTACGGTCTTCCGTGCGCAACGAGAGGCTCGAATGGCTGCCGAGGAATACCTTGGACTACTCGCTGGAATGAAAAAACAATGAACGGCACTCCGCTGGTACTGGTGTCGATTGCGTCCGTGGCGCTTGGACGAGCCTTATGTGAAAATCGTGGAAGCCGCGCAATCGACAAAAAGCAACGGGAATTTCTTGAACGGCGCCAACGGGAACTTTTTGACCAAGCTCCCGAACACCAGGCCCTCCACGAGAAACTCTTGTCCTTGGGGGGGGAGATGGTGGTTCCCCTGTTCGAGTCCTACCTCAAGCCTATTTTGGATCGCGGCGAGCTCCTCGATACCGAGGACTACGCGGTCACCTTCGTGAGTGGAGCTACGAGCCAATGCCACGCCAACGCTTGCAATTTGTGGGAGCAGGATCCAAATGTTTACCAGATCTACACTGGTTGGGCACTGAGTCCAGACGGCCTATGGAGGCAACACTCATGGGTCTTGGATCGGTGGGGTGGAGAGATCATCGAGACCACCGAGCCCAGAGAACTGTATTTTGGGTTTGGGATGACACATGATGAAGCATCCCGCTTCGTGGAGGAGAACTGGTAATGGAAACGAATGGAACCTGGATTGTTTTGGGAACGGCCGGCCTATTGGCTGCCGTCGCCTTCATGCGAAGCCAAGAGACGGAGGAAGCGTGGGTAACCGTCCGTCCTCGCGGTGGAACCAACAAAGAGGGCTACACCATCCATCTCGAGGTGAAGGGAATGGGGAAGGTTCAGGCTCACGAGGACTCTCTCACCAAGGCCATGGACGTGGTGAAGACCTGGAGCCGCGGCGGCGGCGTGAAGTGGTGGCGAGTTGTCCACAACAGTGACGGCGAGGTCCTACGGGAAGGAAAGGGGCCCTACGTGAGCGGATCCTTGTGACGACACAGTGAGGCGCCGTGAGCACTCGACTTACATTATCTGCGGGAAAGAAAGCCGCGAAGTCCTTCATCACCAAGGCTTCGCGAGCTTGGGGTATACCTGCCTCTGACTTCCACATAGCTGGAAGCATTCGTCGCAAGGAGCCAGAGGTGGGAGACGTTGACCTGGTTGTCGTCGTCGGAGGAGAGAGCCAGGAAATCTACCCAGGCATTCCAATCCCAGGGGTTCGCTTTGACCACGGAGCGTCGAAAGCTCGGACCTACTTTCTCCCCAGGAAGTCCGGTGATGTGAAGGTGAACGTCTGGTTCACCCCCGAAGCTCACCTTGGCGGCATGATGCTCTTTGCCACCGGCAGCGGACGGTACAACATCAACTTGCGAAACCGGGCCAAGAAAATGGGCATGAAGCTCACGCGGTACGGCATCTCGAAGGGAGACCGGGTCCTGGCATCGAGAACAGAGGAAGAGATCTACGCACTCCTAGACAAGCGGTGGTACGCCCCGGAAGAGAGAACCGAAAACGCGATGCGCCAACGCGGGGCCGCTAGAGCCAAGCGTAAGCGGGCTGCTCAAAAAGCAACACCTCCAGTAGAGGGGTTGTTCGACCTGGACGCCTATCTCAAGGGTTCCAAGGCCAGCGATTGGCGAATGGGAAGCCGAGCCTGGTGGAAGGCCGTGGTCCACGCTACCGACTCCGTGACCTACGAAAGAGAGGTAGAGTTCGAGTCTCCGAGCGGTGACAAGTTTGCAGCGGCAGATGCGGCCATAGAAAAAGCGTACGAGTTGACTTTCGACGAGTGGGACCGAGAAATAAATCAAGACCTCGATACCGATGTAGATGAGGTGAAGGAACTCTATCGAACCTCGATTCGCGAGCTCAAGGGATCCACTGCAAGGAACACCAGCGTGATGCTGGCCACCAAGTGGAAGCCCACATCAGATCCGAAGGGCTGGTGGGCGAGTGAAAAGTTCGACGGACTTCGTGCCGTGTGGGATGGAAAGAAGTTCATCACCAGGTACGGAAACACCTTCCGCGCTCCTCCCTGGTTTACGGCCGACTTCCCAAAGAAGAAACTCGACGGGGAACTATGGGCTGGCCGTGGCAACTTCCAGCAGGCCTCCAGTGTAGTGCGGAGCCATGCAGCTGGAGAACGATGGAAGGGCATCACCTACATGGTCTTCGATGCCCCGTCTTCCAAGGACTTCGAGGACCGGCAGGCCGATCTGAAGGCCCTCTTCCGTCGTAAAAAACCACGCCATGCCAAGCTCGTCACCCAGACCAGGGTTCGGAACGACGCTCACCTGGCGCAGCTGTTGAAGCGGGCAGAGGCAAAGGGTGGAGAGGGGATAATGCTCCGAGAACCGGGCTCACCCTGGCGCGTGGGAAGGTGGCCTTGGATAGCGAAGGTCAAGTCACTGGATACAGCAGAAGCTCGCGTAGTAGGATACACGAAAGGGAAAGGTTCTTTCTCTGGAATGGTGGGGGCCCTCATCGTCGCTATGAAGGATGGAAAGGAGTTCAAGATCTCATCGGGACTCGACTACAACGATCGAATGAATCCCCCGAAGGTGGGAGCCATGGTGGAGTACGCCTACCAGGGTAAGTCCGACAGAGGAATCCCTAAGCTCGCCCGGTACATTCGAGTCCGAAAGGACGTTCCCAAGACCCGGGCAAGAAAGGTATCCTCGAGTGGAAAGTTCGACCTGGATGCCGAGCTCTTCGACCTCGACGCCTTCTTGGGCCTGGACTAGCCCATGACCCCCCTTACGGTACTACCTATAAACCCCTACCTTCTCACCTACTCCCGCCTCGTCCGCGTAAGTATCGAGCCTTCTGGCCATGTGATCTGGGACAAGAAGGAAGGCTCCAGCATCGCCAACAAAGAGGTACTCATCAAGCGCGGAATCATCGCAGGGAGCGTGGTTCTTTTACTTGGCGCCTGGGCTCTGGAACGGAGGCGAGTGCACGGCAATATCTACCCCGGACGCATCATTCGCAGGGGGTACCCATGAAACGAAAGACCCGTAAAACATGCGAACACATTCGCGCTGGAGAGCTGTCGCCTCACAACGAGTGCGATCCCTGCAACGACATGCAGGCCCACCTTGATTTATTGGCAGCCCATCTTTCGGACAACATTCGACCTGAAGGAGAGGGGATACTTTGGCCCACGGCAGAGATCTTCTACGAATACCAAGGATGGGTCCACATAGTCCCTACCGAAGATGCCCTTGGGCCGGCTGTGGTGACCCGTCTAAATCGAGCGGCTCCGGACGGAAACTGGCACATCGCCGCCACACCAGGGTGGGATGGAACTCTTTCCATTCCGCTCGAAGTGTCTGTGGCTGGCGACACCATCTGGACTCCGAACCTCGAGGTTTGCTGGACTGGAGATCTCGATAAGGACACCCAGATCTGGGCCAACGCTATCCGCTCTGTCTGGCCCCGCATCCTTCGTATCCTACGCGGACCAAGCATCCGAGACGTCGCGCCCAAAACTCCCAAGGGTAGTAGAGGAGGAAAGGGGCCATCCATCCGACTTTTTGACCTAGACCGATACCTGGACCTGTGAAATGAACAAGAGCGAAATCATAAAGCAAGTGGCCGCTGAAACGAAACTGCCGGCCACCACCGTATCCAGGGTTCTCGAGTCCATATTCGGTACGATGGAAAAGGCGCTGATAAGCCGGGACAAGGTTGTGATCTCCGGGTTTGGCACCTGGACGACTTCGGACAGACGAGGCTTTTCTGGCAACAATCCGCGCACCGGGGAATCCATCGAAGTTCCGGCACGAACCATCCCCGTGTTCCGGGCGGGTAAAAAACTGAAGGGACTCCTCAATGTGGACAAATTGAAGTGAGGACTCTGCGCTCCATCGTGGTGCTTCCCCAACCCGAGGCAAGCTCGCCTCCTGGGCTCGAAGCCCGCCTGAAGAACATCGATCTCATCGAAGAAATGGCGACGGAAAAGGGGCTGACACTGAACGCTGCAGCCGCCATGGTGGCCAACGCATGGGCCGAAAGCCGAATCGAATCAGATGCCCATGATGGAGGCAGCGGTTGGGGGCTCTTCCAGCTCACGGGAAAAGACTACACCCCGGCCACCTCTAGTCGAATGAGAAAGGGAAGCATTGACCAGAGGAAAGACCCAGTTCACAACATCGCCTACATGCTGGACGAAATGAAAGGTGTTCGAGGTTACTGGTTTCGCAGAGGAGACGCGGAGGGGAAGAGCCCATCTGACCTGGCAGCCATCTTTGCTCGGGACCTCGAACGATGTGCCCGGTGTGGTGACCCATACTACGGCCTCAAGGCTGATGGGGAGACCCCAAAGGTTCTCCACAATCCCCACAAGCCACCTGGGGCCGCTGGGTTCAGTTCTCTGGAGGACCGAGCACAGGTTGCTCGTGATTTTTTCCCCATGCTGCGTGAACGCGGCCCCCTCTTGGTTGCGTCTCCAGGAGGTTCCGCGGATTCGCCGCTGCTTTCCATAGTTATGCTCGGCGCGTTAGGAATGGTTCTCTACAACATCGGTGCAATCGAAGACAAGATCCAGGGAAGAAGCGATGAGCTTTGGTAGACTATCTGAAGTGAAGAACGTAGACCGAAAGAGCCACTTGGCTGACAAGACCTACTTTCAAGTCCTGGTCCAAAGCGACCAGGGCCTCGAGACGCTACTGCTTACCGACAAGGAGCTCCAGCGAGTGCGCGACCGTGTGACCAAAAATCCCGAGGACACCCAGATGGTTCCAAGCTGGTGGGACCGGGTGTCCGCGGCGTTCTCTGGACTGTTCTAAAGGACTCATCATGGCACCGCGAAAAAAGAAGGAAGCGATCACACGAGGAAGAAGGCGAGAGTTACTGCGTGCACTGGAACGCAACTGGTCGCTCACCGACATTCCCGGCGTGGGGAAGATCTGGGAAAAGGGAGACTTCGTCATCATGCATGAGCGCCTCGGAGGCCTGGCGCGAGGTCTGGGAAACTACGCTCTCTACACTCAAGAGGGAGCCCAGGAGCACGGGATGCCCTTGAGCCGTCACCCGACTCTCGTCGCGGCCAAGCACGCCACCCAGACCCCATCCATCCGAGATCTGAAGGACAAGCCCAGGCGATTCAAGAGAGGTGGTTCAAATCGGGATGAGCGAGGACCCTACGAGACCTACGAAGAAGCGGCCACTGTAGCCCAGCGCATGGGGGACAAGTTCTTCGATGAAGCCATGGTCTACGAAGTCGACAAGCGCGGACCTGGAGAGTTCTACGCAGTTGGCATGGACCTCAACTGATCATGGGAATCCCATTCGCCCACGTCATCCACCCCTCCCCGCTCGTGTGGTACGGAGTTTGGAATTCTCCAAGAGGCTTGAGTTTCCTGGGGTTTCATGTGTGGGATCGAGGAGGCCGCTGGGTGGGAGTGTACCAAACCAACACTCGGGCTCGATGGGAGGCAGGGGAAAAATGAACGGAACCTGGTTGACATTGGGAACAGTGGGGCTGGCAGCAGCCTTGTCGTCACTGAAACGCCGGGGCTCCTGGGCTCAAGAGGTCTTCATCACCGACCTGGGCCGCACTCTTGAGCTGCGCGACGAGGAAGGCAACGTGAAGGACACCCTGGGCCGCTACGGGGCCTGGATGGACTTAGGCCGTGGAAAACCGGAAGTAGCCGAAATCAGTGATGACCTCGAGTACCTGCGCAGCAAGTACGGAGTAGAAAGCGACGTGATTGTCATTGGACTTCCTCAAGGTAGCCAAGCTCAATGGGAGGCCACAGCCACCCGGCATGGAATCTCCCCCAGACACCAGGCGCATATTGAATTCCATTCTCCGACAGGAGACGAGGCCAGGGCTTACGAGGAGGCGATTTCTACCGCGTGGGAGCTTCCCGAGTCCGAGTGGAGGGACATGAACGACTACCGCTCCCCCCAAGTGGATATCGAGATCGAGGATCTCGACGAGCACGCGCCAACTTCGATTCGCACACTGAAGGGAGAGAAGGGGTCTCCTGGCTACGGTGGAAGACCCAAGGGCTTCGGGGCTCCCGCTGGACGTACCCCCTACATCATAAGTGCAGAGGCAGCCCATCGGCTTGCAGCGGAGCTCAACGAGCGAGACTGGGAAGAGGGGTACGCCTACGAGGTAGTCCAGGACGACCAAGGAATCTTTGTACGACCCATCGACCTGAGTATGGAAGAGGTGCTGCGTCTTCGAGCTACTCCAGGGCCGTCCCGGAAAAGGCAACAGTTGATCCCAAGCCAAAAGAAGGGGGGGAAATGAACGGGACCTGGTTGACATTGGGAACGGTAGGTCTGGCCGCTGCAGTGAGTACGCTCGGACGGCGGGGCTCCACCAATGCCACGGAAAAGAGATGGACGGACTACGCCAAAAAGCACCTGGTGGGTCGCAAGATCGTCCGCGCCCGCTACTTGGACAACGAGGAAGCCGAGCACCTCGGGTGGTACCACCGGAGCGTGTTGCTTGAGCTCGACGACGGAAGCATCGTCTTTATGTCCAAGGACGACGAAGGCAACGATGCTGGCGCCTTGTTCGGGGTGTCCGCTACAGGAGAGGAACTCACCTTCCCCGTTCTTTATCGGTGAGACTGGACCTTTCGGCGTAACCACTTCTTGTATTCGTCGCTGGTGGCCCGGAAAGACCGGTCTGAACAGCTGCCGTTCCGACAAGCCGTCATACTCGCATCCACGATCTTGAGGTCGCCGTCGTTGGCTGCCGTCACGAGCTTGCGGTGGTGAATGGGCAGCGCACTGATGACCGTCTGGTACTTGGTCCCCACCTTGTCGAGCCACTCCCCGATCCGTTCGACGAGTAGATCTCGGCCTTCTCCCTTCAGGTGTTTGGGCGGGAAGTCGTAGGAATCGTTGGGCCAGGTACGGCTCCAAGCGTAGGGAACAACTCCCAGGGGCTCACTGACCACGTAGAGATCCACGTCGAGTCCGTCCAGGGCCTCCAGGTAGCCGTGCTTGTGGCTCGGAGCTTCGGGGAAGGGCTTGGTGCCGGCACAAGGCAAGAGGACTGCAACCGGGTTCTTTCGACGCACTCGAAGGGACTTCTTCCAGTTGTCCGTGATGGCCTTGTCCTTGATGACCTTGAGGCCCTGGGTTGGAGAGTTGACCTGGAAGAACCGCTTCGAGCGGCTCCCACCACGGACACCTCTTCGCTGGAGGTGATGTTGATCCGAGACTTCCTTGGCTTCTTCGAGAGACAGTTTCTTGGAAAGGAGCTCCATCTTTTCATCCCCACCAAAAAGGTAGAGCAATCGCCCCAAGCCGTCACTCTTAGGAATTTCAGTCCATACATAGTGGCCGTGATGTGCCTTGGCTCCGAACTTGGATCCGAACTTGGCTCCGAACCTGGAAAAGGTAGTCTCCTCGGCCTCGACCTCGGCTCCGACGCAATAGCGAGGGCGCGGCCAATCTGGAAACTCCACCCACTCCAAGATCGAACGACTCCCCTTCAAAAGGGAACGAATTCCTCGATGTTTCAGATGGTGGTCCCAGGCAATCTTCTGGGCCTCTTCGAACGTAAGTTTTTGGAAGTGTGCCCCCGGATACACGGTGGCATCGGTGTCGACCATCCATCCTTCGGGGGTAAAAAAGACGGTGTCTCTCGTTCCTCCCGCTGCTGGTAGATATCGAAGTCTACCCCAGCGCTGCGTAACTGCAGGAGCCCAAACGTATACCCCGTGGTGGGCCTTGAACTCCCGAATCCTATTGACTTCGTATTCCCCCTGGTCAAGTTCTTCGGGGACCACCCATTCCATGAGCATCGAACGACTCCCCTTCTTGAAGAGAGATTTGCGGGCCCGGTAGATGGACTTCTCGGCCTCGAGGATAGCTTTTGCAGCTTGCTCCAGCTCCTTCTCTGTGGCTCCGTCACGCGACCCAAAGGCATCGCATACCACCCGCCCAGTCCAGAAGGAGGTGTCCTCCACTCCCTCGAACATGCCTCTGCGATCCCCCTTGCGAATCGCGTCATCCAGAGCCTTCGTTCCACGCTCCAAGCGCAACGTCCAGGCGGGGAGTTTCATCGCGTGGGTTTGGGGCGATGCGCTACTTCCTTTCCGAAGGGAACGAATACCGCGCCGTTTTAGGTGGTGAGCATTGGCTACCTTTTCGGCCTCGGTAATGCTGTAGACTTTTACCAACGGAGTCTTCTCCACCAACGACTCGACGTTGACCAAAAAGTCCTGGATGGGCAACCACTTGGCTCCGTTCCAATAGAACTCGTTAGTCGTGGGATGGCGCCGCTGCGGGAGCCGCAATTGTAGACGCGATTGCTGGAACGGTCCTTCAACGTTCCAGTGAGGCGTGTAACCCAGGATTCCCAGTTGCTCCCCAAAGCCCACGTCACCTCTTTTGGCTCGCGGAAAGTCGGGGGGGTTTTCCACATGCTGCGAAGGGCCTCGCGTCGGAAGCCACATGTAGGTACCGTGAGTAGTGAAGGCAAATTCGAAAGAGGCCCCTCGATCAGAGAACTCCTCAAGCGAAGATCGACTCCCCCTTCGAGAAGCAAGTCCAGCTGCAGCGATTGCAGCGACGACTCCCAGCGCGAGCTTGTCGCCGTTCATTGGACGTCGAATCGGACCACCTGGCGTCCCATCGCATCTCTGTAAACGTGCGTTACACGCCGGGACCAGGTGGCGAACAGATGGCGACGAGCGGCCTGTAACGAGAGGATTCGAGCCTCCTCCGACATGAGTTTGTCTGGGGGACCGGTGATGGTCACTTCCACGCGAATCGTCTTGTTTGGATCGTGGACGCGCCCTCGAGCCATGGCCTTCATCATGTCGGCGCCCCGAAATCCGGCCCGGAAGGGTTGGACGCGCACCACTTCGAGCTCGTCCTTGTTCTCAGATCCATCCCCACCAAAACCCTTTCCTGGAATCCACCCCCGGTAGGTCTGCATGGGTCCAAGCCCTACTTCGGGAGGCTCGTACTCATCACTCAACTGACGAATGGAGGGCGTCTCACCAGATTCGGTCTTCTCATTCTCCCAGGCTGTCTCGCGAAGATCGTCCAACGGTTCATCGTCGTAGACGGCGAATCCCCAGCTCTCCAGGTACTCCTGGACTTCACGGCGAGACATTCGGGTGAAGCGGCCGTACTTCCCACGAGCGTAGCTCCCACGTTTCCGCACCGTCGAACCCAGGGCCAACAAGGCCACCGTTCCCAGGGCCAGTTTGTCTCCACTCACGGCCATTATCGGATCCTCCGAATGTTCTTGATTGCTCTGAGATCAAATACTACCGTCTCTCCGTCTTCCAGTCCCGTTGTGAAACCACCAATTCCCTGTTCCCTAAATAGCTGGGCGATCTCCAGCGCCACTTCTCTGCGGCTCGCCAAGGGCCCGTGGACGGTCTTCATTCGACGCCCACCTGGTTCCATTACCATATCAAAGAAGATCCGCTGGGCATCTGTCTGGGGCCACACAAGATCATTGCGGTCACGGAAGTAGGGATGGGTGATGTGCTCGAAGCTCGAGGTATCTACATGGACCTCCAAAACTGCTTCTCCCAGGTTTTCAGCTCGCTCGCGCATCTGGGTGAGGTAAGTGCCCCAGCCGAAGTCTCCAGGGTCTCTGCGCCTCTCTATGGCGTGGGAAAAGCCATGTGCCAGGATCTCCTCGGCCGCCTTCTTCGTAGTCCCATGGTAGTAGAGGTGAATCGTGGGGCTTCCTTTCAGCCTCCGAATGCCCTTTCGTCGCAGGTGGTGAGCGTCAGCAGCTTTCACTGCCTCTGGGAAGGAGAGGGTCGGCCTATCTCCCTCCCTGAAGGGGAAGTGCGCGTCAGACCACCCAGGGCGCCCTTTGCGGTCACCCCAGTAATAGGACTGCCTGGGCATTGGCGCCCCTGGGGGCGACGTGGAGATATACCCCAGCGTTCCCTCACCCCGGTCTTTTGTGTGCCATCGTCCTTCGATTCGCTGCCACACATACTCCCCATGGTTGGAGTTGGCCGAGACGATCCAAGGCCAGCGGTCGGAAATGTCCCAGTGAAGTGCCGATGGAACGCTTTTCATCTGGGAATTGGACAAGACCGCACGACTTCCTGAACCGTCTTTGGGCTTGACCAGGCCACGAATCCCGCGCCTCTCCAGGTGGTGGGTAAACGCAAGAGCTTTAGCGTCTTCAGAAGCAATGCCTGCCTCAAGAAGCTCCGGAACCGTAAAGCCCTCTCGGTCTCTGCCGTAACGATAGGTGAGGCCTCCGGGATAGTAATGGAGACTGCCCAATTCGGATGAGCGGTTCGCTCCTTCGACGAGTTCCAGTGACCCCAGGGTACCGACCCAGGAATCTGCCGTCCAAGTGTAAGTGCCGTGGTGATGGAGGGCGCGAAGTTCGCGCAGGATTCCTGCTGCATTCACGTATTCCTCCCAAGACAGGAGATCCGAGCGACTCCCCTTTCGAGAAGCAAGCCCAGCCGCCGCCAGCGCAGCCACAACTCCCAGCGTGAGCTTGTCTCCGTTCACCGTCTTTCCCCCGTCCTTGGATTCAGGCCTATGGAGGCACGCAGATCATATTGGGTACTCAACACTGTAGAGCGGGATTCACGAAGTCTGCTTTTCTCTTGCACCAACGGATCCCGAAAATACGTCTTCTCAAACCAATCTGCGCCTTGCGGCGAGGGGGCACCTGGATGGGGACTTGAGCGGGCCAACGTGGCCGCGTCCATGGCCTGGACCAGGCCATCCTGGGCTCGTGCATGAACAAGAGACCGCAACACCAGTTCTCTTTGACCAAATCCGCCATCATCACCCCAGGTACCAAAGCCACCCACGCGGCGAATTACATCCTCATAGTTGCCCTCCCAGGCACCATCTGGAGCGTCGGCATACTTGGGCTTCCCTCGAAGGGACGGAGTTCCTCCACGTTTCCAAAATCTCATCTCCGGAGCAAAGTATTTCCAGAGCAGTTCCAGGTTGATTTCATTCATCCGTTGCTCGGACGCAAGGAGGAAAGCGCCTATCCTTCGAAGCTGATTCTCCCCCCAGACTTTTGTTCGTTTCAACCGTCTACTGACCGCTCGTGCTACCTCCGTGGCCTCGTCTGGGCTCCAGAGCTTGGTGCGCCTGTCCCTTCTTGCGCTCGATGGGTAACGAGCATCAGCGCTGCTCCCTTTCTTCTTGGTGAGTGAGCGAATCCCTCGCCGCTCCAGGTAATGGGCATCGGCAGCTTTCTTCGCTCGCACGAAGCTGTACTCGACCGCCATGGGATCGCGGGGAGCAAAGAAGTCCTCTACAGCAACCCACTGGACTCCGTTGAAGTAGTAGCCACCACGGTCATACTGATCCTCATCCCCGAGATGGTAGCCAAGGATCCCGAATTCCTGCTCCTGTTCCACGGGCTCGTCCCCGTAGTCGTAGTCGTTAGGTAGCCAGAAATACGTCCCCTCTTCGGTGGGGGCCCATTCGATTGTGGCCGGACCCGCGTCCGACCAGGTGAGTATGGTGGCGGTACTTCCTTTCCGAGAAGCAAACCCAGCCGCGGCCAGCGCGGCTACAACTCCCAGCGCGAGCTTGTCTCCGTTCACGCTTTCCCTCTCTGGCGTAGCCACTCGTGCATGTCCATCGGCCACACGGGAATCTGGTCCAAGAGCCACTCGTCCATCGCGTTTACGCGAGCTTTGTGAGAATGGTCTCCGAAGAGGGGGTGTTCCGAAGGACGTAGGCACGGTTTTCCGACAGCTCCTCCAGGCCGCCTCGGTTCGCAAGCCTGGCACTCAACGGCCCAGTAGAGCCTGTTCATCTCTCTCTTGAACTGATCCAACCACTCTGTCCAACTCGGGTGGTCAACATGGCGCCCAGCGTTCCCACCGAGCTTGTTCGCCGCCGCCAAGCCGAATTCCGCTGTGTAGGGATGACTCAAGGTCATCAGTTTCTCACCCAGTGTCCGGTGGTAAACCTCCACAAGTTCCCGGTCGCCCTTGGTGGGTCGCAGGCCCCAGGCTGCTCCGCGCCCAGAGGGTGCTGTCTCGACCTCGCTTTCCAGGAACGCGTCCAGATCGAAGGATTCCGAGCACCCCTCGAGCGGGAGTTCAAGTTGTAGTTCTGCGTCCAAGTCGAATTTACGCGCCATTACAACCCCGAGCTCGTCTGAAGATCCCAGGGACCCCAGTGTTCATGTTCAGTGATTCGCTCTCGGAAGGTGGGAACGTCGTATTTGTGGAGATTGTCGATCTGGTCGATGTGACCCAGGGCGTAGTACAGGATCCGCGGCATCCGCACGTCTCTCCCCATCGAGACGTCGACCACGTCATCACCGTCCTCTACCCAAGCATGTCCAAAGCGCGTGCCCCAGAGCTTCCCCTGGCCGGCCACCTCTCCATGCACCAGGCGCAAACTGGAGTCGTTGCCCCGGAGGACCGCGTGATCCATGAAGTACCGACCGTTCGCCTCGAAGCAATCTCCACATACCGCTTTGGCCTTGGAACCCCGCTCTTTCGCCCTTCGTTTTCGGACAGCTCCTCCCCGTTGGTGCTTTTGCTCGGCCACCGTCTCTCGGAGTGCTTCTGATCTGTCTGGGTCCGCTGTGGTGGGCTCCCATCGAATCCTACGCACAGCGTTCTTGTAGATGTTGCGTCCCTTTCGGCGCGTCCGTTTGCCTTCCTGGAGAGCCTGTTCACCAGTGGACTCCAAAACCTCGAGGGTGAAGGTGTGCTGACCGGTCTTCTCGCCATAGGACTCTCGAAGTACCGTGGCGATGACCTCTCGGTCTCCAACGTATCGAGGGTTGCGGTGAGAACCAGCGAAAACCGCCTCGGAAAACCGAATGACGTCGCCGGCTACCACGCTACCGGTACTGATCCATTTGCGGGCCGGTGACCCCTTCAACGAGCGAATCGAGTTCATGTTTCGGTACCGCAGCCAGTGCTCCTCGGGCATGAACACCTGGAAGGTTTCTTCATCTCGGTAGTCAGCCGCACCAGCTCTCTCGCCACCCCAGTAAAGTTCTATCAACGTAGAGCCATACACCCGGCCTTGAGCGTCGTATTCGTCGAAGAAAGCGAGACCTGGGTCCAGATCGATCCCCTGGTACAGTAAATCTTGTGCCACCGCGTACTGGCCTTCAATGGCGTAATCGTCGTAGTCAATAAAGGAGAGGGGAAACTCCACCAGGACCCACTTGTCGTACGTGTCTACACGGCCGTGCATTGGATCTTCCCACAGCTTGTGCCCCTCCTCGTTGGCTCGTCGGCCCTCCCACGTTTCCGAGGAATAAGTGCCCCTCAAGTTGGCGATATGATGCAGTCGGTAGTTGCCCAGCACGCGGGCCCGGCGAGCTACAGACCCTCGCTTCAATCCCTCTTGAAATGCGTCCCAGGCCTTCACTACCCGGTCGGTAGAAGCTCCGCGGTCTATCCACATCAGTTGTGGATGGTGGAGGCTCAACGTGAGCCTGGACCATCCTCCGTCAGCCAGGTGAACAACCTCGTTCCTTCCTTCCAATACTCCTCGAGCATCGGACTCGTAGGCACCCAGGTGCTTTGAGATCTTTCCCGTGAGCTCGTAGTCTGCATTTCGAATCAACTCTACCAAGCCAGCGAGCGTGTCGGGGTCTTCCGGATCCGGAAACAGATCGTAGGAGATCTCTTCTCCCCCGTATAGGAGCCCATGGATGCCACCGAGGTAGTCCCGGAGCTTGGTCAGACCTGGGAACCGGGAAAGACTCCCGCGCTTACTCGCGGCCCCCACGAGAGCGAGAGTTCCAACTGCAGCCAAGGCCAGGGTGTCACCCTTCATCCCTCTTCCTCCTCCTCTCTCTCCTCCTCCTCTCTATCCTTGTAAACGTCGATCTCGGAGTCCCAATACCCTGGCCCAAACTGGTCATCTGCAATCTTCTGGACCGCTTCCTCGAGGTTCCGCTCCAAGGCCTCCAAGGCTTGTATAAACGCCTTTCCTTCGTTCCACGCGGTGATCCGGTCCTGCTCGTTCTCGAAGAAATCCCCTCCCAGGCTTCGGATGGTGTCTCTTCTTGGTCGGTCCTTAGAGAGGCCCTCAATGTCGAACATGAGATCGGCTCCGACATTGGTGAACTCAACACTCACCTTCCAGGTGGAACCCCGATATTCGATATCCACCTTGTCGGGCGCCCCGACGTAGTGACTCACAGGCTGACGGTCAGGTCCGAACCCGGAGCTTCGCCCGTAGTAGCGGCCGTCTACCCACAAATCTCCCTGCTGAATTTCGTCCTCGAGTCTACGGCGCAAATCATTTTCAATGTCCGAGTCGTCGAGGTACTCCTCGTCTTCTTCGGATACGAAGAGATCCTCGACGGAGGGTTGGTCAATCTCGGCCTCTAGCTGGATGGCAATACCGTCGTCAGAGTGTCTCCACCCAGACCAGTCGGCCGCCGAAGAGTTTTTGGCACGGATTTCAGCAAGGAGAGATGCCATGTCATCGTTCGAAGGGCCACGTTTCTTCAGCCATTCCTCGGAACGGGAGCCGGCCCTCTTCCGCACGGCCCCAACGGCAGCCAGGGCAGCGACGGCACCAAAGGCGAGCTTGTTTCCATTCATTGTGCTCCTCCGCGTTGAAGCACCAAGGCTCCGGGAGAAATGCGTCCCGCGGGGAGTCGCATTTCGCTGAAGTCAGGATAACTCACGCGCCCATTCATCCCGATGGAATGGAGCCTGTCGCTGGCCGTCTCACTCTGAACAATTGTGATCTTGGAAGAATCGTACACGCGGAGCTCGAACATGCTCGCCAGATACGCCATGGTGGTCTGCCTGGTACTCTTCCCTTCATCCACGAGTGTCCAAGGCCCAATCATCTTGCTGGTAGGCCAACCCCATCCCGTGAAGAGACCACCGCGAGCTGTTCGATCAAGCCCATCGTGACAATAGATGGACTGGTCGTAGATGTAGCGTTCCCACTGCTTTGCCACGCTCCGGGGTAAATAATCGAGCTGCACCGCGCCCATCGGATTGAGGCACACTCGGTCAATCCCAGAACGCACTTCCATGAACCCCAGGTCGTCGAGGTCAAGCCGAGAGAGTGCCAACATGTCGGTCATCCAGAAGGAAGCCCAGTAGCACTCGTCGAACTGGGATCCAGAAGCGGTGAGTGCGTTGTAGAGATTGTGAAAAGCGTGATCTCGGCTCTCCGATACCTTCCGTACCTCTTCCCGGGTGCGCGGAGGACGCCACCAGGAGGAGTAATAGCGATGCTCTCTGCCCATCCAACCTTCACCCACGGGGATCGCGCCATCTGGAAGACGGCCGCCAAGACCCTTCCGCTCATGGAGCAAGTCTCGATCGAGCATCCGAGCTCGCTCCATTGTGTGCTCCGCATCCTCGGATGCCTTGAGTGAAGCTGTGCCCTTGGGACACTCCTTCTCGAAGGCCTTCCACAAGTCCTCGAGTGTCATTGCTCTCCTGGCCCCCTTTCGAAGTGTCACCAGGCCGACCAGGATGGCGTCAGCTACGCGGGGATCCACGGTCAGACTCACCGCCTCATCGGTCCCTCCACCCGTGGCATGGGAGAGCCCCTGTCGACGCACCCGAAACCGATCACCAAGGATGGACTGAAGCCCGGTGGTTGCGTGGTAGAGAGGGTAGTCGGTCGGCCAGGGCCAGCCGGCGTTCGTGATGGTGAGGGAGGTGTTGGAGCTTCCGCGTCTCCGCACAACTCCAGCAGCCGCCAGGAGAGCAACGGCACCGATGGCAAGGCGTTCGCTCATGGCTCGCCTCCATCATCGTCGTCTACCAGCCTCAATGGTTCACTGGGTTTTCTACGGGTCGCGAAGTCCGCTACCTCACTCGCGAATGCCATGATCTCGGCATTGTAGTCGAGCATGTGCAGGGAGGAGGCCCACAAGGCTTGTGCCAACTCGAGATCGATGACCCGTGGAAGAGTTGGCGCCCTGGGCCTGGATCCGATGGGAGTGATCCAGTGATCCGAATCCGGACTGAAGACATGGAGCTTCAGCTTAGAGGAATCAGATCCTCCGAGTTCTTGTTTTGCCCGAAATCGCCAAGTAGCGGCCTGGGCCTTCCACGACCTCTCAAGCTCACTTGAAATACCTGGACGACTCAGTCTCTCCTCGAGCCACGCATTGATCTCGCGCAGGCGTTCTGACAGCGCCCAGGTTGAGTGAATCGATCGAGACCGTGGATGCGCGTGGGTAGCAATCCATCCCTCCCACGACTCTCGCACCTGGCGTAGCAAGTCCTCGGGGCTATTGGACTCGAACCTATGTTCCCAGTCTCGCTCGTCCGTCATACGGAACTGGACCGATTGCCGGCGCCGAACGTAGTCGGAATATAGCGTGCCAAGACCCGCCCTAATTTCTGCTTTCATACGAGAGAAACTGTCGGGATTCCAACTCCCGCGTCTCCGCACAACTCCAGCAGCCGCCAGGAGAGCAACGGCACCGATGGCGAGGCGTTCGCTCATTTCCACACCGACACAGTCGAAAAGATGGGATAGCCCAGGAGCAGCCCCCTAATCGGTCCGGGTATGGAATCCTCGTTGACATGGAAGCGATTGATGAGATCCGAGAGTTTCATATCCTTTGCCCAGTTCGCCAATTCGAAAAGGGAGGCCTCGCGAGATCGCGGATAGATGGAGACGTCCCAGACAGGTGGGCGTAAGTCCCAACCGTATTTGCCCCAGGTATCTGCCCATGCGTCCAGGTCGAAGTGGTCCCCGACCGTTCCCGGCTGAGCGATGGTGAAGCTCAACCAGCGGCCCAGCTTGGGGTGGGTCGTATGCAAGGGGCTAACGTAGAGGCCTGCCGCCTTTGCTTTGGCGTGTAGTTCCTTGGCCTTACGCATGTCAGCCTGGGGATCAGCGCCATAGCCTCCCGAAATGCGCCCCACTGTCGCTGCGGGTTTCTTCCCGGCGATTACCGCATCTACGATAGCTTCGTCGGTACGGTAGCCGTCATAGGTCGCCCCATCCCAATGATGCGGCCTCCAGCTATACCCACCCATGAAGTGCATGTTGTCCCAGCGCACCATCGGGCTTGTGAAGCTCTCGGGGCGAGGTTTTCCACGCCACGAATGGAGTTTCAGTGGCGGGTCATTGCCGTGGTCCCGGCCCATTGGAGCGCCCACCACCACTACGCTGCGCCCCTTCCGGTAGAACCCGGGCCCCGGCGATCTCGGAAGAGTCGGGAGGTCGAGGGAGGTGGAAAGGGAGGAACTGTCGGGATTCCCACTTCCTCGCTTCCTTACTGATCCCGCAGTTGCCAAAACAGCCACAACCCCCAGCGCTAGCTTGTCACCTTTCATCCGTCAACTCTAACACCGCCCCCTGTCCCCCACGCAGCTTGGTCGCAATCCCCCGCCCCCGCGGCCCCCGGGACCGTCCTCGGGACGCCCTACGGGCGCCCTCGGCCGCCCCCGAGACTCCC
>NZAS01000008.1 GCA_002686195.1 Candidatus Pacearchaeota archaeon
CGCAATCACAACACTAATATAAATATCCATAAATGTCTCAGCCGTCTTCGCATATTTCTCTCTATCAATCCTATATCCAACAAGCAAAGTCTCAGACCTCTTATCAAAAAACTGAGACAAGTCAGCTCCAGACGTAATTGTCGTCGATAAACCAGCAAAAAGTTCAGCCAATTTCTCACTCGGAGTTGTCTTAGCAACATTATTCAAAGCAGTCACCAAATCATACCCATACAAATTAATCTGATTCATAACTTTTCGGATTTCCTTCTGCAAATAAGGATACTCTTTACTCAATCCAATTATCTTAAACAATTCAGCAGGCGCAATCCCGCTTCCAGAAATCGCACTCATATGAATCACAGCGAAAGGCAATTCTTGATTAATCCTCCCTCCAATAGATTTCTTTTCTAGATTAGGATAAAAATAAATTGCTAAAAAAGTCGCTATTGGTATCACAAAAGGAATCCAAATCACCTGAGCAATCCTAATCAAATAACTCCCGCTATAAACCGTAATCAAAGGCCATGCCAAATGAACACTAAAGAAAATTAAAAAAACAGTTAATAGCAGTCCAACAAAAATACTCAGAAAAGAAGTAAACAACATCATTGCAACATAAGTTTCAAACAAAACAGCAATATTCGCTTTCTTTATCTCCAAAGCCAGTGGCTTAAACCTTCCTTTATTAATCATATCAATCGCAGTATTTAAAAAAACCCTATTTGATAATTTCAAATAACCTCTAGCGGCTTTGAACTCCTCAAACTTTTCTTCTTTCTCTTCCCCCCGTTTTTTCAACTTCTTAATAAAACTCTCACTCAGACTCAATTCTTTCAAAAATTTCTCTCTATTTTTTGCACTTAATGTAACTCCAACCTCTCCTTTTTCTCTCTTAAAACTAATTTTTTCAAGTCCAGTCTTAACTTTATTTGTCTTCCCAATAGAAGGCAACCTCTTCCCCTTTCCAGTTTCTCTCAAAAGTTCAGGAATAGAGTCATTAATTATCTTCATGCTATTTCTCAAAGAACTTATAGCTCCTAACAAAAGCTTCTGTTCATTTTCATGAGCAAACTCAATTCTCCTACTATAATTAGAAATCTCTCTAAGCATTTCAATCTCCAGTTCAATATTTTTCTGTAATTCAGGTATCATAATCTCTTTGCAATCTCTTTCTGAAAATTCCTTATCTCTTTCTTCGCAGTCAAAATACCCTCTTTATCCCCGCTTTCTTCAGCACTCTCAAGTTTCCCAACAGCATCCTTAATACCTGTCAAAAGCTGCGCCAGAACCGTAATCTCTTCCTTATCAAATAATGCCCCTTTTTTATCCATAACAATAAGAATAAATCTCAATTTATATAACTTCTCAATCAAGATTAAGAAGTTACTCTTCAGAATCTTCTTTCTCTTTCATCCATCTTGCCACAATAGTCTCAGGAGTATTGTCCATTATAAAGTTGTATTGTTCTTCCGTCATTTTTCTACTAAATACCAAATTAACTGTTTCATCTATCCTACCACTGAGAGATCTCGGTTTCAGTCCTCTTTGCTTTTCTGCTTCCAACCTTTCACCATTATATCTTTCAACCTTTTCAATTTTTTTAAATAAAGGCAAATCCCAAAAATCAGATTCCTCAATCAATTCAGGATATTCGTTACGAGATTGTAAAAGGCCTTCATTTCGTCTATGTAATTTAATACGCATGGTATCTTCTCCATAGACTGGTCCACCTTTTCTACGAATATGACAGTCAGCATATGTATTTGAAATAGTATCTAAGGTTTCTAATGGATCCCTCTCAAATTCCTCATAATGTCTATCAACCATTTTATAATACTCCTCTTCTGAAAAAACATCTCTATTAAAATCAAAATCAAAACAATCAAGTCCGACAGAAAGACCCTCCCCACATCTATGATTTAAATTAAATATTCTTACATCTTCATCACTCATAGATTTAAGATAACTCATATTTTCGATAAGCTTCTCACTTAAACCTTTATATCTAAATCTCCTTCTAAGAAAATCACGCATACGGCTAGTATCAGAGCCTTCTCCTTCTTCAGTTCTTGTTTCATTTATCATAAAAATCCTTCAAAATATTGTTATTTAAACATTTATCCTCCAAAATTGGAGACTAATAAAAACATTTAAAAGCTATTTTTCCCCAATAATTGAATGGATACAAAGATACTCGAAGATCTCGGTTTGACAAACGCAGAAATAAAAGTTTACCTAGCTCTGCTAGAAAACGGTAGCTCAACAGCAGGTCCAATAATTAGAAAAACCAATTTGCAAAATTCTGTGGTTCATTTGGCATTGCCTAAGTTATTAGAAAAAGGCTTCATATCATACGTAAAAAAAGGAGGGATTAAGGAATATTCAGCAACAAGCCCAAATAATGTTTTAAAATTTATAGAAGAAAAAAAGAATCAATTCAGAGAAATACTTCCAGAACTATTAGCAAAACAAAAAAAAGAAATCTCTCCAGAAGCAGAAGTTTATCAAGGATTTAAAGGCATAAAAACAATGCTCTACGATCATATTAAAAATCTAAAAAAAGGAGACGAATCTTTGTTCTTCACATTTTACGTAGAAAATCCAGAAACCCAAATAGAGATATATAACTTTTTAGGAGGGGAATATCAAAAAGAAAGAGAAGCAAAAGGATTAGCAGTAAAAGGCCTTGCCCCAATAAAACTAAAGGAGTTATATAAAAGATACAAGAATAAAAGGCAAATAAAATATGTCGACTTTCCCATACCTTTAAACATGGGAATTACAAAAGATAATGTAGCATTCATAACTTCAGAAGAANCTCTTAATGGATTTATAATTCATTCAAAACAACTAGCAAATTCATTTAGAGATTACTTTTATTCAATCTGGAATAATCAATAAACTCAATCAACAATATCAAACCGGTTCAAAACCTCTGCAGGATTTTTATGATAATCATTCACAATCTTCCCAACTTCATCAAAACCAAATCTTTTCTCAGAAAACAAAGTATAAAGAAGCTTAGCCCTTGTAATCAACTCTTGCTGCAATTTCTCAATTGAAACCCCTTTCCTAGCAGAAATCTTCTCAAAAACCTTGCTCTGCTTCTTAAAATAAAACCTATCTGTCTTAGGATCCCACTTAAACGGAGTATTAATCAAAGAAGTTCCATCTTTATTCACATTAACAATCTCTACAATCTCCCTAACCTTTCTAGTTTCTTTCTTATTAACAGTAGCGTGAGTCGCAATCGCGGCACAATCCAAAGAATTAATCAAAGTAGGAGACAAATTAATCGGAGGTGTCTGCAACCTTCTAATCAAAGTATCAACAGAATCAGAGTGCATTGTACTCAAACTAGAGTGCCCAGAAGCCATTCCCTGAAAAAGAACAGAAGCTTCCTTACCTCTCACTTCTCCAACAATCAAATAATCAGGATTCTGCCTAAAAGAACTCTTCAATATCTCAAACAAATCAACTTCTCCAACTTTTCCAACTCCAATAGAAGTTCTTGCAACAGCCGGCAGCCAATTTTCCCTAGGCAAATTAATTTCTCTAGTATCTTCCAACGAAACAACTCTTGCCTCAGGTGGAATAAAGAAAGCTAGAGCATTCAACAATGTAGTCTTCCCAGAAGCAGTCCCCCCGCTAACTAAAATATTAGCTTTATTTTCCAATAGTATCCAAAAGTAAGCAAGCATTTCAGGACTCAACATTCCTAAAGCAATCAACTGCGTCGGCGTCCAAGGCACTTTAGTAAACTTCCTAATTGTAAAAGTAGGTCCTCTAGAAGTAACATCTTTTGTATAAGTCGCATTTACTCTGCTCCCATCAGGCAAAGTCCCATCCAACAAAGGCTGAGCATAGGATACATACCTTCCTGTTCGTTGAGCAAGTTTCTCAACAAAACTCCCCAACTTATCAATATCTTTGTAAACCAAATTAGTCCTCAAATTCCTATAAACTCTATGCACAATATAAACCGGCGTGTTCACACCATTACAATCAATATCTTCAATAAAATAATCTCTCAATAAAGGATCAACCTCATTCATNCCAATAAAATCCCTAAATAAAAAATAAAAAATCTTCTCATAACTCTCACTCGAAACTTTAATATTCAACTCATCAATAAGCAACCTAGCAGTTTTATCAATATAAGCAGTTGTCGCTTCCAAAGTCTTCTCAACAGCCACATTAATATTAATCAGTTCAAGCATAGCATTCTCAATCTTATCGAGAGCATCTTTCTCATACTCTTCCAAAACCGGCTCCTCAAGTTCATAAACCAACTCCCCAAGTTTATCATTCCAATAAATATGCACCGAAGCGTACGGAGGTATTAGCATATACCTAACATCAATCTCTTTTTTATTTGCAACCTTTGGCAACGCCGGAATCGTCGGCTTAAGGTTAATCTGAATCATGCTCGGAAAAAGTAGAATATTTATTTAAACCCTTCCTTTCACTGCCCAGAAACTTCCTCAATATTAATCACACTTGCCCCCTTATTCTCAATCGAAAACCTATAAGGAACAGAAACAGGATTAAACTTCTTTTCAACATCTTCTCCAGCATAAGTAATATTAGCAATTCCACCGTAAGAAACCCTCAATTCAACACTATATCCACTCTGCCCTTCAGTTGTATTTGTCTTTACATTACCAAGTCCATCTATCTCAACACCCGGCTCAGAATAAGCCTCTTCCTGTTCAGCCAACTTCATAAATATCTCATCCCCAGTAGCATTAATAAAAAGCTCTCCGGTCTTCATACCAAAATCAATAACCCTCTTATTCCCTTCCCCCTTGTCCAAAACATCCCTAACTTTTTTATCAAACTCATCTAAAGCGGAAAGTGTCTGATCAACAACAGCCCTATCTCTTGATTCATTTATTTTCGGCATAATAAAAGCAAGAACAAGCCCAATCAAAGCTAACCCTATCAGTGTATACAAAACAGTCTCAATCCAAATCTGTCCTCTCTTATTCATTTTTAACTTAACTCAACACCATCACAAGCAATTAAATTAATCTCATCCGTCTTCTCACACATCTTTCCAGAACTCAAAACAGGATAAATCTCAACCTTCCCAAAGTTCTTTCCACTCTCAGTATAAATATAAGTCTGAATTCCTCCTTCCACAGGAATCACAAGATTGTCGTCGCCATCAAACATCTCTAAATTATTAGTAGTTTCACCATCCCTAACACTCACCTTCGTGCTTTCAGTCCCATCAAAAAACAAAAGATCAAACCCAACAACCCTATCAGCTATTTCAGATTCAACTGTCTTAGCCCTCACAGAAACCCCATTCTTATTATCTTCAAAACAATTATATCTAAGGGTCTCACCCCCAAATTCAAACAATTCATTAAAACTAAAATAATCAATATAATCAACACAAGAACTTCCTTCTTCTAGCTGATCTCTAACAAAAGGTATAACAAAAGTCCCTATAACAGCCACAGCCGCCACTGTCAAAATCAAAAGCAATACGGTTCCTATAATCGGACTTAGACCTTTCTTTCCGAAGTTCATGTTACAGTAATCTCCTTTCCAAATTCATCTCCGCAGACATAAATCTGCTTAAACTCATCAGATTCTCCAATAAGGATGGGCACAACCACAATTTCATCATCAGAATCTAATTTACTTTTTGCAACCCCCACCCTTTTAGTTTCCCCAGTTTTAATAGCAACACCAGTATATTTACCATCATTAATCTCTTTTAAACTCCCCGCGCCCTTTTCTTTTATAACAACACCTGCCAAACCAACATTCCCTCTGTTCACAATATGTATTCCAGCATCTGTATAACTTCCATCGTCATAAATTGCCTCAGCATCAAAATTAACATTCCCACAAGAATTTTCAATCGGCTCTCCAAACTTCTGAAC
This sequence comes from Candidatus Pacearchaeota archaeon, assembly GCA_002686195.1. The sequence goes on from NZAS01000008.1 coordinate 5,901, forward strand.
ACTTTCTGCAACAACTCCCCGAGCCCAAAGGAAAATAATCAAAGCCAAAATAATACCTAAAGAAATCAGTAAAACAGTTGCAATAATCGGACTCAAACCTCTTTTCTTCATACACTCTTTAATAGACAGTTGTTTATAAAATTAATCATGTGCCCTCAACCCTTTCCTTCATAATATGCTCGTAAGCACTATGCGCAGCAGTACACCCTTCAGCAACCCCTGTAATCGCTTGCTTAAATGGCTTGTCCGCCACATCCCCCGCCGCAAAAACCCCAGTCAAATTAGTAGAAGAATCTTTATGGTCAATAACAATCTCATCTTTATCATTCGTCTTAACTCCAAGTTCTTTTGCAAGCCCAGACAGAACATCATGTCCAATCGCAACAAAAACCCCTTCCATCTTCAGCTCTTTACTGCCCTTATAGGCCTTATCCAAAACAACAGCCTCAACAAAATCCTTCCCCTTAACTTCAACAACATTTGTATTATTAATTATCTCGATCTTCTTATTAGCATCAACTCTCTCTATATTAATAGGCTCAGCTCTTATCTTATCTTTTCTATAAATAATGTAAACTTTTTTAGCATGTTCCGCCAAAACCAAAGCATCTTTCGCAGCACTATCACTTCCTCCCACAACAGAAACTATTTTGTCTTTAAACAAAGGAGCATCACAAAGAGCACAATAAGCAACACCTTTATTTTCGAATTCCTGCCCACCTTTAACACTTTCAGGCAGCTTTCTCCATTTCGTTCCAGTCGCAAACAAAACCGTCTTCCCAGAATATTCTCCTTTCTTAGTTTTAACTTTAAAGCTTCCTGCCTTCCCAGAAACATCTTCAGCAAGCTCCTCTTTTATCTCAACAAGATCATAAGCTCGCGCATGCTTTTCAATATTCTCAGCAAGCTCTTCCCCAGTCAGCTTAATAAAACCCGGATAATTTTCAACAACATTCGTAGTTGTAATAACTCCTCCAACCGGCATCTCACTTCCATGACTCTTCCCAAGAACAAGCGTCTTCAAGCCAAGCCGAGCCCCATACATACCAGCAGCTAGCCCAGCTACACCTGCCCCAATAATAATAAAATCATAATCTCTAGCCATCCCCAAAAATAGAATAAAACTTATATAAACTATTCGTTAGCTTTGTTTATGGAACACAGCCTAGAATCTTACTTAAAGAAACTAGATATAAAATACAAAGAACATAAGCACAAAGCAGTTTTCACAGTAGAAGAACACGACACAACCCAGGACGCCATGCCCTCAGGAATTCTCCACACAAAAAACCTCTTTCTAAAAGATAATAAAGGAAACTTTTACCTTGTCTGTATGTATGCTAAGAAGCCATTAGACATGAAATCCCTAAGAAAGAAATTTGGAGTCAAAAAATTACATTTCGCGGCCCCTGAAGAATTGAAAGCCCACCTAAACCTAACACCGGGCTCTGTATCAATTTTCGGAATGATTCATGCAAAAGAAGTTAAGTTACTCCTAGATGAGCAGGTCTGGAAAGCAGACCTTGTCGGCTTCCATCCAAACATGAACACTTCAACTCTTGAGCTCACACACAAAGACCTAAAAAAATTCTACGACTCTCTTAAAAGCGAAAAAGAAATAATCAACTTAGAAGATGAAGCCTAAACACGCAGCCATCTTAGCATTCCTCTTAACAGGTCTAATCGCATCAAACATCTACCTCTTCTCTATAATTAATCAAGATGAGACCAGAGAATCAGTAATAGTAGCAAGAGTCATTGATGGAGATACTTTCCAATTAGAAGACGGAAGAAAAATCCGTCTAACTAATATAAACGCCCCTGAGAAGTCACAGGCAAATCACGAATTATCTCTCAATTATCTTAAACAATTCCTAAACAAATCAATTCAAATAGAGATAACTGAAACAGACCGATATGGAAGAACATTGGCAAATGTTTACACTCCAGATTATCTAAACTTAAACCTTGTGTCTTTAGGTTTTGCCTCAAAATTTCTTGTTCAAGATTCTGAAATCTCTAATTTCGCAAAAGCAGAAGCCCAAGCAATATCTACAGGCCTAGGGATCTGGACTCATTCAAATCATTATGACTGTTTAACCTCACAAATAGATAAATATGAAGAATTCGTAATATTAACAAATGATTGTCAAGAAATTTCATTCCAAGAATGGATATTAAAAGATGAAAGCACAAAAATCTTCAAATTCCCAGAAATTCAATTCACACAGCTCACGCTCCACACATCAAAAGGTACAAACACAGAAACAGATCTATATTGGAATCAAAACCAAAACAGGTGGAACAATGACAGAGACACATTATACATCTTCGACTCTCAAGGCAATCTTGCTCATCATAATTCTTACGGCTACTAG
>NZAS01000009.1 GCA_002686195.1 Candidatus Pacearchaeota archaeon
GTGAACGCCCCTCCATTAACATACTTTTCAAACACCCATACTATTTCTAAATCATTCATTTTTAATTATCAAAAATATCCAAATACCATGCAATAGCCTCTGCAACACATGCATCTCCACCACGAGATGACAACACCATGTTCCCGTCTATATTTTTAATAATCTCGTTAGAGTCGAATGGACACGCAGACACCCTGGACCTGTTTAGGCACTCAAAGTCATTCAAGTAATCTCCAACATAAAATATGTCGTCCCAGTCTAATTTTTTAATTGGGAATAGTTCTTCCTCTAAAAAAATTCTCTTGTTCTTTATACCTTGGTATATAGGTATGTCTAACTTTCTCATTCTATGCAAGTCGCAATCATCACTAGAAGAGGTTAAGACAAAGACGTTTATTCCCTTATCTCTCAGCAAACTCATATAATAGAAATCTTTAGTATTGTATTTTTTTTGAACACACCCATCACAACTTACATAATACCCACCGTCCGTTAGCGTCCCATCAAGATCTGTAATAAATGCCTTTATGTTTAATGTACACATCAGCCTGTGGCTCTCAGCTTATTTCTTTGAACTCTCTCTTCTGCAGTAATATCTTTCTCTCTATAAGAAATTGCCAATGATACATTATCCAAATCTCTCCTAAGAGTTGAAAAACCACGTGGTTCCAAGCTGGCGGATGAATCAGTATGAGGAAATGACCGGTCGTCTATAAAATGTCTCTCAACCCAAGTAGCCCCAAAAGCCAGGGCAGCTACATCTGCAGCTATCCCGTATCCATGATTTGAAAAACCACACTCAAATCCAAGATCAGAGATAACCTGAACCTCTTTTAAATACAGATGACTAAAACTGCATGGGTATTCCGACGTGCAATGAAAAACAACTACATTATCTTTGTGAGATGACAACATAGATAATAAGCTATCTCTCTCTGCGATAGTTGACATTCCAGTTGAAACATGTACGCTATTATAGTTTTCTAAACAAAAAGATATCAATTTATGATCATGATTCATGCAACTTGGAATCTTAATATAATCTGGCTCTAAAGATAATGCATCTATTGCGCTATCCATGTCAAATACAGATGTTGAATAAACACAATCTTTGCTCTCTATATATTCTTTTAATTTTTTATGTATAGAGATGTCGAACTCCAAATTCAACCTATGATCTAAGTAGGTGTTGCCATATGAATAATCTGTATTAGGATGAGGAAGTTGTTTTAAATTTTCTGGAGTAGACACATATGGGTTTCTTTTTTGAAATTTTACAACATCAGCACCTGAGTCTATTGCAAGATCAATAAGAAATTTTGCTCTTTCAAAATCTCCAACATGAGTTGCTCCAATCTCTGCTATTAAATTACAATGTCTGATTTCCATCTTTGTATTATCTCCATTTGAGCTATTACTCTACACATACTTAAATCTAAAGGAGTATCAATTTCCATAGAATGAATTGAATCAGACATTACTGATGTTGACCTAAAAGGAGATCTATGTCCATCTCTTTTAAATCCTGATACAGTAAATCCATAAAGATTTCCGTCTTCCTGAAATTTTAAATCGCCCAGTGTCATATCCTGCCTTCTCTTTCTTGATAATGGACAATATAGCGGGGATACGGATCTCCCTTCATCGTACATTCTCCAAAAAAACGGAGATCTTTCAGATACGGTTACACAGCTATTAAAGTCACTATTACAAACTCCATCCACAACCTTATCTATTAATCCATTATGCCTAAATGGTGATGTTGGCTGCATCAACACTACAATGTTATCGTCCATATCCTTAGAATTGGATATAAAATCATCAATTACAGATTCTGTAGTAGATTCATCCAAAGACAATTCCTCTCTTCTGGTTAATAAGTCAACTTTAATACATATATGTCTAGAATAAAAGTTTACCAAAGATAAAATCTCAAAAGAATCACTAGACACCACTATTCGATCAATCTTGTCCGATGCGGCGGCTGCAAAAACAGACCACATTACAAGTGGAATTCCACATATCTCTACTGTGTTTTTCCCTTTTATTCCCTTTGACCCACTTCTTGCTGGAATAAACGCTATTATTTCTTTATTTTTTTCTGCTACCATAATCTAATAATACCTGTTCTAATGTCTGTTTTTTAAACTGTTCAATTGTTGACGTCATAGAACAATTTATAATATGAGAATTAAGATCTCTGTTTTTCTTATTAAATAATCTCCAATACTCTAACATGTCCCTACAGTGAGAATCTATAGACTGCCCCTTATATCTTCCTGCATTTGCCCTGCTAAACACTGGCTCTCCAGTTGTCCTAAATGGCTTATTTTTATCCCAGAATTGCCAAAAATATCTCTTTCCCATAGAATAATGGCAATCCATCCCAAGTATAACAATAGGATCGCATCCCATTATATATAACATGTGCAATCCACTAGCAGACGAGGTTCTTGCTCCAATAATTGGTTTATTACAATCTTGGGTCATCACCAAGCCATCTAAATTGTATTTCTTTGATCTTGGGTCGTAATACCATGTATGATCAAAAAAAATAACGTCATCATTGCAAAAGTGAGATGCGTGTTTTTTTAACTTTTTACTATATAATAATTTAGTGCATTTTGACTTTTTGGCATCATCTATATAATACGACCAATTCTTTACTCCAACATCATCGCTTAAGAAATAATCACAATCTGGAACACCAACGATTGAGCTATTGATAGTAAGAGCTACATAGTCTTTTAATAAATCTTTATCTATATCCCTTAGAGATGGGCCTGAACACACCAGGAACCCCAGCTTCCCTTTGTGTTTCATGTGAATATCTTTCATATCTTTCATGAATATTTCCTAAAATCCCCAAAATCTATCTTTTTAAATTCTTCAACTGAAGACCTCTCATTGCAATTGTATATCTCTATACCTTTAGATCGGGCAAATTTAGAAAGAGCCTTATAAGCCATATTGTTATATAAGAAAGTTTTCGACTGAGCGGACCTTGGAGGGGTCCCTCCTGCTGATCTTCTGGGCTGGTCATTGGTCGGCAGATTGTGCCAGAAATGACTTCCATTACTGGATTTTGGAAAGTTTTGATCAACACCAAGTAGAAATATTGGATTTAAATTCATCTTAATGGCAATGTCTAAAGCAGTTGGAACGCTAGAACAATATGCCAACCCATCATCGTTACTATCAATAATTCCTTCCGAAGTATTTCTTGGATGAAAAAAATAAAAATCGTCAACCTTATTAAAGTGTTTAAGCCAACTTGTTCTCACTATTTTATTGCAATTACAAGATGTAAGCTTTGACCAATAACTCCACCCCATACATAGGGCGTCATTTGATACCCAATATCTTCTATCTGCAGGTCCAGACTCCCATGGCATTAAAATAATACTACTATTAACAGAAAATATTGAATATTCAAACACTTCTGACAGGTCAATAGATGACAGACTAGAACCTGCGCCTACAACAAATCCCGGTTCCGGTACACACCCTCTTTTGCTGTCAATTATCTCCGTATACGATTTGGCTATATTGATCTTCATCTATTATTCCGGACTCTATTAAAAATCTACTTGGAAAAGTTGTCGGTGACCTTCCGTCTTGAGACATACCAACCACAGAACTGGTATGCAGTATTTTCTCAGCTCTAGTCATACCAACATAGCACAACCTTCTTTCCTCCTCTAGCCCATCTGGTCTCGACTCTACGGCTCGTTTGTGTGGAAGTACACCCTCATCGACGCCAATTAAAAATACTACAGGAAACTCAAGCCCCTTTGAGCTATGAAGTGATATGAGAGAAACGACATTGTCATTTGTTGATTTATCAGAAGATGTAAATAGCATAATCTGCTGTAGATATCTCGATAAATCGTCAGCATTTGACTTAGAAAATGCAGAAGCAGATTTTAATAATTCAATTAAATTGTCGCTTTTTTCATCAAATTTATCGCTTCTAAAATCTGATAAAAAGTCATAATATCCCATACTGTCCAGAGTGGACATCAGCCAATCAGAGAAATTAGAATAATCAGATCTATTCAGTAGCCTTTCTTGTAACAATGATATATATATAACGCACGATGGTTTTAAAAAGTCAATTTTAGTACAATCTACATTAGATATATCTAACCCATTCTCCGAACAAAACTTTTTAAGCTTACTAATAGATGCTGGTCCAAATCCGATCTTAGGCTTATTGCATGCCCTTGAAAAGCTTGCCCAATCCTTTGGATTAAAAAGTAGCTTTAAATAACAAAGCGCATCCCTCACCTCTTCTCTATCATAAAAAGAAAATGCCCCTATAACGATGTAGGGTATACACGCTCTTGTAAGAGCTATTTCTAATCCACGAGACATGGAGTTGGTTCGATATAGTATGGCCATATCTTTGGGCTTATATCCCATGGATATGTACTGTCTAATTTGACTTGCAACAATATAAGATTCCTTGTCCCTAGACTCGCAAAACGAGCACTTAACATCATTACCGCTGTCGCTAAATGCCTCAATGTCGGTATTAATTCTTCCAATAGCGTTTGACATTAAGTTATTTGCGACATTTAATATTTCTGGTGTAGATCTATAATTAATGTTTAAATTAATAATTTTAACCGGATCAAAAATCGTTAAAAAATCTGTCATGTTTTCTGGTCGAGCGCCGCGCCAGCCATATATCGCCTGATCCTGATCTCCTACTGCAACAACATTTTTATGTTGACATATCTTCTTAATTATTTCAAGTTGAATTAAGTTTGTATCCTGAAACTCATCAACCTGAACGTAAGAGAATCTGTTGTTCATAAATTCAACAACCTCATCGTGGTTGTTAAGTAGATCCCAACATCGATATAACATACCGCTAAAGTCAATGCTATTAGAGGATACAAAGTATGATTCTAGTGATAAGAATAGCCCAGCCTCTTGTTGATCAAAATGATCGTGAACCTTTGACACTAAATTGCACTGCTCTCGATACTCGCTATAGGCTCCGTGTAACATTCGCAATTCTTTTTGATCATAATCTTTCTGCCCTTCTAGCCCAGACATCACACTAATGACTGAATCTGTATCTAATATAGTAACATTTGCATCTGCGCCGATGAGAGGTGCGAATTTTCTTAAAACACTTAAAGATAAAGAGTGGAATGTAGAACAAGAGACATCTGAAAGACCATGAATCTCATTGCTTTCTGAGAGTCTTTTTTTCATCTCTTTCGCCGCTTTATTTGTGAATGTAATATTAAGAACATTTCTACCAAATACGTCTTCAGACGATACGAGCCTCTTAACCCTCTCTATTATAGTTCTTGTTTTTCCACTACCTGGGCACGCAGCAATAAGACAAGGTCCATCTTTATGTAAAACAGCTTCTTGCTGATTTTTATTTAGACTCATAGACCTTCACTTAAGCTTTCGCTTAGCGTCTCTTTTCTTCTTGCATTCCATACATCCTTCTGACTTTTCAATGCTCTCACTATCAATTTCTTGAACTTTAACTCTTGCTGACTTTTTAGAATTCATTCTTTTCTGCAAAACGCTCAACAAGGAAACTGGATTAATGTATCCAGCATATTCTATTAGGACATCGCCAGAATTCTGCCTTACAACCTGTATGTGGGGTAATTGATTTACATCATATTGATCACAAAGCTCTTGATTCTCGTCTGTATTTGCATCCATCACCACGTGGGGAAGAGAAAACTTCTTGCACTCCTCCTTGAACATCTTACACCTCTTGCATCCATCAGATGCAAATATTCTAATAATAATTGAATTATCATCATTCGACATCCTCAACCTCCTCTACCGGTAGTACTAAATTAAATTCTTTATTAATCATATTTTTACAAAAGAGTGACCAGTCATCTCCGTCTATATCTTGAGATATTCCTATGGCTTTTTTCATATCATTAGATGGATATGCAAACACTTGGGTTTTATCTTTTTCTATAAAGTGAAGCTCCCAAGTTATCATGTCAGAAGATTGATCATAGGACATGTCTATACACTTTACTTTATGAGAATCATTTGACATTACTAAATGATTCCCTCAAACAATCACATATGTTATTTATTAATTGTTTTTTTTGTATCATAGAATATGACGAGCGAACGATTGATAGATCACACATCTCCTTCTCTCCCAAAATCCATATTAAGGCATGCTCATGAAATGACCTATAAGAGCCACCTGGGTTATCATTGAGAAAATGGTCTGGTACTCCTATTTTTTTTTCTAACTCCCTAATAGAATCAAAAGAAAAGTCTATTTCTTTTTTTGTTAAAAACTTATTACCATTTTTTAACTTTATCAAATCACACTGAGGCTTCACATTATTATTTAAAACCTTTAGTCTTTCATATCTTGGCTGAAATTCTTCGTCTGGAGTTACTCCGTAAAAATAACAATTAACAGGTCTTGTTGTGTGAGTTTTGCATTTCCTTGTGTCTGCATTCCAAAATACACACCCATTACTTTTGTCTATTAATAAATACTTTTTAAGACAGAGTTTTATTAAAGAGGAAAAATCATCCACGTCCATTTTAAATATATAATTTTCTAATGTATTTAAAAACTCTACAAACCACACAGATGGGTTCTGCTCTCTGCAACACCAGGCTTCACAGGAGTCCTTGCTGGATATACTCTCCATACACCCAATCGTATCTGGCAGATCTCCATACGCCCCCTCTAAGTCCTCAATAACCCCCTTGAGCCTATCCTGGATGTCAGACCTATTAAAGTCAGGTATACCATACATTAAATAGAGTCCCATTCTTCCATGGCAAAACTTTTATCATTATCAGACTTCCCTAACTCCACAGGTGACTTCTTGCTAGAGCCTTGTGGTAGCAGTGGCTTAAAGACCACGGACTCGGCTCCAGGTTCAATTTCGACACACTCAGGAATAGAGTCGCATTTTCTCAGTTCTTTTAAAAATCCATTAAGAAGTTTTTTATCTATCTTTACGGATGTCTTGCAAAACTCATCAACACGATCATATTCTTTTAATATGCCCATTAATGCGTCTTCGTCTTTAACTACATACTTTTCTGGAGACTTCCTTATGCTCACTTCTCCATATTTTTTATCTGTATATATTGACATCTCGCCAACCATCATGATTGACAATAAGGATTCTCTAATCTTTTCTTTTTTACTTTTTAGATCTTTTAATGAACTATCTATCTTAGATTTTTCGTCTTGTAAATTAAAAATTTCGGCATCTGTATCAATTAATTTTTCTAATAGCTTTCCTAGATCAGTATCGGCAGGCATTTTTAATCTCCTTTTATTCTTCCTCTTCATATTCATCTGGAAAAACAGTAAACATAATAGCTGTTTTTTCATGTCCATCAAAATCAACGACATCGAAGGATGCTGTGAAGATGAGGTCTATATCATCCCTATCTGAAGCCATGTTCTTGGCGATAATTATAGCCTTGACGGCATTATTTACGGAAGGGGCTCCAACTGTCCTTAATCTTGCATCTCCATACTTATTAATGACAGTAAGTATCGCCCTCGCGACTTTTTTAATATAAGTCTTAGAGTCTTCCCTGTCACCAGTATCGGTGCCTCCTCTAATTTTTAATATGTTATCTTCTTTGCTCATCTTAGTTCCTTATCGGAAATTAGCCATCAAAATCATAAAATTCTTTTCTTAATTCATCTAAATTCAGAGCGTCCCAAACTTTAGAGTTATGACAAATATCCTTATATTCGCAATAGTTGCATTCCATGTCCCTTTTGCCCAATGGTCTCGGAGGTGGAAGCATCTTTTTATCTACCATTTCTAACATTAGCTTGGCTTGCCTCTTTATTGATTCCCACATTTTTTCATTTTTATCTATTCTAAATATTTTAAGGTTAGAGTCATCTTTCTTTTCATAAATTATTAGACCATAAGGAAGATCAAGTACATGTAAATATATAACAAGCTGTACTCTATAATAAAAATGGCAATCATCTTTAATTTTCTTCCATTGATTGCTATTAATGGTCTTCATATCCACTATTACTGGATTTTTAGGCAAATTAGATGGACTAAACTTAAATGGAATGTCATATTTATCAAACTCGTCTCTATTAAAATTAGAAAAATCTAGAACCTGATCTACGTGCCCATAAAAATTTAATTCTTCGTCTTTTGCGGATATTTCATCATAAGAAAGCGACTTGTGACCACAAGAAGAGCACTCGTCTGGCTTGAAAATTCCTAGCTTGTCTTTTTTCCCATGGATTTTCCTACAGGATGGGTCGTCGCACCTCCATACTCCTCTAAGTATACCCATGGACTCAGCGTACTTCGCCCACCTATCGTGCATGGAATGTCCAGTGTCCCATATTCGTATCATTCTCGGATCCACATGCTGGACTGGCGTATCTATAAGTCCCTTAGACTCATATTTTTGATACTGCATGCGCCTTAAGCATCTTCCAAAGGCAGACGGATGAAATACTGAGTAACTCCGTTCCTTATCGTTCTGTTGTGTTAAAAGAAAGTACGATTCATATAATTTAGAAATCGAAAATACTTCCAGGTTCATCTTTTCTACGTCGTAGCTCATATTTCTCCTTAGCTTCTTTTAGCTTATTAATAAATTCATCTTTTCCATACTTGGAAATATACTCGTCTGGATCTTTTGCTCCACGAGTATATATACTCATTACATTCAAATCTCGCTGTCTCCACAATTGATACTTCTTCAGGAGGGCGAATACCTGAGATGTAGCTTTTCTTCCGGCATCATCATTGTCGAAACATAAAAATATATCATTGGTTAATTGAATAATTCTACTTAACTGGTATATAGAGATTGCAGATCCAAGGATCGCAACTGCAATCGGCATACCTGCACTACAAAGAGACAGTGCATCAAACTGCCCCTCAACAATAATAACTTTTTTTTTCTTTGATATGTTAAGTGAATTTTCTTGTATGCCATAAATATATTTATTTTTTAAAAAACTCTCATGCCAATGTTTTCTTAATCCAGATCCCTCAACAATCAACCTTGTTGTTAGTGCAACATTTCTACCAACCATATCTTTAATGGGGAATATAATCCTACCAGATAGCTTGTGTCCAGCTCTCATAGGCACATAACCTATCTCAAATGTTTTGGCGACATCCCTATTAATTCGCCTACTATTAAACAAATAATCCCTTGCATCGCTCGCATCCTTTGAGTCCTCAAATAGAGTATCTGAAGCTAGAGACACTATTTCATCTCTCTCTATTTGTGACAACTTACTTCTCGACACTGTTATAACTGTATGTCAGCCGAAATATCTTCAACCAAAACATCTTCATCGTCCGATGAGCTTGTAATTTTATTATTTTCTTCAGGATTGAAGTTTAACAGCTCAACCGGTAAAATTAAATCAGACTCATCAGATTTCTCTTTAATTTGACATATAAGATCATATAAAGAGGAGCTATTTCCATTTAGCATATCTATAAATGCAGCCTTTCCTTCAATCTTATTTGAATTCCAAGAAAATGCACTTAATCGCTTTGAGATTAGCTTACATTTTCTTCCGTACTCAAATGCTATTTCAGCAGCATCCGGAAAATATGATTCAAAATAGATTGGAATTCTCAGTGACTCAAAACATGGTTTAGCAAATCTGTTCTTCTCTATAATTACGCTACTATAACGCCCTATTATAGATTCATCTCCATTGTCATCTTGCATAAAAATATTATGAGACTTACTTTCTAATTTAGTTATCTTCAATACCACGGAAGCATTGTGCCGAAGACTCCTTCCTCCGTTATATGTATCTGTATTTCCAAACATGACTCCGATCTTCTCCCTCAACTGAGTTATAAAAATCAAAAGAACATCGTTCTTTGCTGCATAACTCATTATCTTTGGGAGACTCCGACTAAGAACTCTAGATAATTCTGCAACAGTTTCCTTATCAGCTCCATGATCAAGTACTTTTTGAGGTACAAGATTAGCTACAGAGTCTAGAACTAAAACGTTAATGTCTCCAGATTTACATACGTCAACGATAAGATCCATTATCTCTTCTGCAGAATTTGTTTTGTCTGGACTCTCCTCGTCTATTAAATTACTGTAAAATAAAGAACTTTTATCGACTCCATTTACCTCTGCAAGCTGATCTGAAAATGAGTGTTCACTGTCTATCCACGCACATCTGTAACCCATTCTCTGAGCAGAGCCAACAGTCCTATATGCTATAGAAGACTTTCCAGAACCTTCATTGCCGTACAGTAAGACGAGCTTCCCAAGTGGAAATCCTCCATTCTTGTACTTACTGTCACTAGAGTCTGTAAAGCCACTTGCCAAATTGTGGTCCAAGACACCGTGACCTGTTGGTATGAGGTCTTTTGGCTCGAAGGAGGCTCCAAGCTGGAACCCCTTCAAGTTACTAAGACCAATAGTATTTTTTTTGTTAGATTTAGCCATTGATTACACTTATCAAAAATCAAGATCATTCATAAAATCATCACCGTTAGACTCAGCCTTCGGACTTGATTGTCCAGAAGCAACCGGTGCGGACTCTGAAGAAGCTGAACCACCAGAAGACGACTCCTCGTCTTTGTTTCCATAAAGAGAATTTTCAATTTCGTCCTGAGAAACTGACTTATACATAGTTTCAAGCTTGACGATATTCTCTTTGATCATCTCTTTTTCTTCATCAGTAAAAGGAGCTGGCTTAATGTACTGAACAACGTATCTAGTTTTTCTACGATCAGAGCCAGGGCATTCGACTTTTATTGCAAATTCTCCACCATCATTTGATCCGGGATCAATATCCGTCTCTTGAGCCCATATCCCAATTTGACTAAGAATTGAAATTGGTCCTTCAAGAACCTTCATTTGACCGTCTTCTCTATCAATAACGTTAACGGCAAATCTCTTACGAGCAGTTTCTCCGTACTTCTTATTTATAATGCAATGATCTGGGTCTTCAGTGATGGCCTGTCCAAAACCTCCACCTGGCTTTTCAACAAAATACTTCCACATAACCACGGGCTTATGTACGGGTCGAATGCGAAATGTCTTATTCGGTTCAAGCTTTAAAAATTTTGAAGAACCACCGCCGGTCTTCTTTGATTGTGATGTCCAGTCAACTAAACTCATTTTTATATCCTCTTATTAAAAGTTTGCGTTCCACTCTACTTTACCAGTCTTAATTCCTGTCTTATTTTTTTGACCTGATTTTATAGTAGAAACAGTATCTAAATCTGATAAGATCTTCTTATCAGAATCCGATAGATCCGTTGAGCTATCGTAGTTGTTTTTATTCACATTTGTATTTGCTNTCTTTTTTGATGCCTTCTTTTCTAAATCTTCGTGATCTTTTCCAGGCATTGAAATTGTAACCTGTCTTGACAGACACTCAAATGCATTGTCTAAATTCTTTAATATCATCTCTATTGATCTGTGTGTTGACTCAAGCTGAGAATAATATTTAATCATATCTCCCATATGGGCATATACGACTCCATCCTGCTTAACTGCTGGCTTCTCATATTTATATTGAGCCAATAGTCCTGTAAATAAATCCACAGCCCTCTTCCACGAATAGTATTGAGAGTTAACCTGAATAGCCATCTGAGCAACTCTATCTCTCCACTGCTGTATCTCTTTCATTAACGAAAATACAACCTTAAGATCTCCGTAATTTAATGAAGACATATCTACTCTTGCCTTCTTAAGCTCAGATGTTATCTTTTGAAAATTAATCTCACCAAACGGAAGTAGCCAGCCACGGATGGCGGATTCCTTTTCTTCGTAAAATGAAAAAAACTCATCCTCTCCCTTCGGGGGATTAAAGGTCCAGCCTGTATTGTTGGATTTTTTTTCTTCACTCATTTCCTGTTCTTCTTCCTGTTCTTCTTTATCGGTAGATGACTTGATGGTAGAGCGAACTTTATTCACTTCTTCTAGAAAACTATTACTTCCGACGTCCTTAGAAACATCTGCGTATGACGGATCGTGAGAATCTTCAGTATTTAAGTGAGACATATCACTTGGAATAGAAAAAATATCATTAATTGATTCATTTGTTATTTTACTCATATTTATCACTCAAATATTTCTTTAAAATCCATATCTTTGAGGGTTGATTTAGAGTCTAATGCGTTTTTTATGTACGCAGGCTTATTTGATAAATTTAATTCGTCAAAGACTGAGCCCTCTGTAGTTTTGTAGTCCTCTATTAATTCTTCCGTCAAAGACGCAATCTTTTTTTTCATATCCTTTTCTGTCTTAGAAGTAAGTGACTTCTCAACGGATACTGTAAGTATTAAATTTTCATATTGAGCAGTATTAATTGTTCTTGTAATTGACTTTCTTACTATTCTTTCCATTGTTTTATCCAAACAGGTCCATGCCCTGATATCCTTTTTTTCTTACCTTTTTAAGATGAGATCTAAATTGATTAAACTTATTCAAAGAACTTTCATCTTGTTTTATTATTCCAGCTGCCATAAGACTAGAGAACGCTTCTGAGTCAACAGACGCAGAGTCTGTCCTTATAGCAAAATCCTCTAAGCTCTTATATGGTTTATTTTTCACAATACTCTCGGCGGCTGTGGTTGCCAAGCCTTTACACATTATCGATGGTGTAATTCTTGAAATTGAAATCCCATTTGGTAACTCAGTTTTTACCAATTCGTAATCTAATTCGCATTTGTTGATATGTCTTTTCCCGATCTCAATACCCATTCTTGACACCTCCCTTTCAAGATGCTCTACTTTTTCGTATTTCTTATTTCTACATTCAACATTCAGGTATGCCATCATGAACAAGTCTGGATAATGAGCCTTTAAATATGCGGTCTGATAAGATAATACTCCATAACATGCCGAATGACTGTTTTTTGTTACAATACTCCGATTACTTCCTGTTGAAATAAAATAGTTATGTTGATCGGAATTCATGGTGATATTATAAGTTTTTCTTGTTCCAATTTTTTTAATAGATTTGATTTTTAACTTTTTATTTACCTCAGTACTGCGAAGCTCTTCCATAAAGTACTGAGTGACACTTAAGTTATCTTTCACTATATTTTTAACGGTTCTAAATNCTCCATCGTCACACATGAATTTGTGATCAAGAGTGCATTTGNCTATCGAGCCATCATCAAACTCGACCTCATACACTTCTTTTTCTCCAGTACAAAACACGTCCATAATCTTATCTTCCACCACCTCGCCCTGATCAAGCGAATGTAAATAAATATTATCAATGCATTCTTTTTTATACCTCTTTGACAAATCTTCGAGTGTATAAGTTTTATTTAATCTACAATCTACAACTTCAGTAGATCCATCAAGGCATTTATTGAACCCATAAGCAGCAAATGGAGTAATAAATTTATCCCAATACTCTGTCGCTATTTTTCTTCCAACTCCGTTGTTTTCGCACCCATCTATGAATTTTAAACGATATTTCCTAAGGAGGTCTTCTTTCTTCTTTCCTACCGCTTTGATAATTACATATCCATCAGTGATGGTTAGTCCAGCTAAGGAATTGCAAATCTGCATTATTTGTTCTTGATAAGATAATATTCCGTAAGTGTCTTCTAAATGTGGTTTTACGAAGGGTTCAATCTCTGGACTGTAATAATCCACATGTTCCTGACCGTGTTTTCTTGCGCAATATTTTGGGATAGATGCCATGGGTCCAGGTCTAAATAGTGCAATTCCAGCAACAATGTCATTGAAGCTATCTACTCCAATTTCTTGCATGGTTTTTTGCATTCCTCGCTCTTCGCATTGGAATACTCCCGTCAATTTACCAGACCTATATAACTCAAACGTTTTAGTGTCATCTAGTGGTAAATTCTCAATATCAATATCTATGTCTTCAAACTTTCTGATATAATCTAAAGTAAGAGATATGACAGATAAAGTGCTTAATGCTAAAATATCAAATTTGATAAGTCCAAGATATTCCAGATCTTCATTCGCATACTGCGTAGCAAGATCCCGTGTTCCATCCTTCTTGGTCTTTGCTAGTCGCATAGGAGCAATACTAGACAAAGGAGTGTCTGATACGACAATTCCTGCGGCATGCACTCCATACGAGCTCAATAAGCCCTCAACGGTTCTTGCGTATTCTATAAGGTCTGGATATTTATCTATATGGCTTCTAAATTCCCCGCAATAAGTGTAAGCATCCATAAAATTCTTGACTACAACCTGTTGTCCATTGTCATCTTTTACCTTAAGAAATGCACCCCTTTGGTCTGGTAAAGAATCTATAATCTGCCTTACTAAGGCATTGTTATTTTTAACATATTCATCTTTACTTTTGCTAAAAGAGTTGGCAAGATCTAAAGCTTTAACTGATCTTGTAATAAAACTTCTAAACTTTAAACTATTATAAGTACCAATATTTCCAACATTCTCTCTTCCGTACTTGTCAATAATATAATCATAAACCTCTCCCCTTCTTTCGTATTCAAAGTCTACATCAATATCTGGAAATCCAGCACGTGCAAATATTCTTCTTTCAGGTAAAAAATCTCCATCTGGTTTTTTAGATGTTAATCCGATACTGTATGCAAGCCAAGAATTAATCTTATTATCACACCCTCCGTATGCTCTTTTTTTATATATTGAATAAAAAGATTCAAGAAGTGTCTCTCCAGACGCTGCAAACTCCTTAATAAGAACCTTAATCTCATCCTTGCATTTATCGATTAATAATTTATCCCCAACTAGACCAAGAAGCTCTATTGCAATACTCTTAAGCTTATCATCCATTTATTTTATCTCAAAAAAATCAGATTCTTTTACAAACTTTTCAGAACT
>NZAS01000010.1 GCA_002686195.1 Candidatus Pacearchaeota archaeon
CTGTTTCGCAACTTGTGGACTCTGCCTCTGGAGTGCACCCACGATGGTCAGATTATTACATTCGTAGATACAGGATTGCTGCTCGTGACCCACTTTTTAAAATGTTAAAAGAACAGGGTGTTCCCTGTAAGCCTGAGAATGGACAAACTAAAAGAAAGGCATCTACTTGGGTTTTATCATTCCCTGTAAAGGCTCCAGAAGGATGTGTGAAGCGAACTGATGTATCAGCGCTAGACCAACTCAAACATTATAAAAATCTACAACACAACTGGTGCGAACACAACGCTAGTATGACTGTATATGTTAGAGATGAAGAATGGTTTGAGGTAGGAAATTGGGTATATCAGAATTGGGATATTATAAATGGAGTGTCGTTTTTACCATATGATAGTGGACTTTATAAACAGGCTCCTTATGAAGAGATAGACCAAAGAACCTACGAAAGCTTTATAAAGAGGGTCCCCGTAATAGATTATAGTCAACTGTCTAAATTCGAGATGGAAGACAATACTCACGGCAAAGCCGAATATGCCTGTGTGGGTGATAAATGTGATATATAGGAGGATTGTATGGCAGTAGTAACGACAGTAGTAGTTTTAAAAACTTATAAAAAACTCAAGAAAATGGAAAAGAGACTGAAAAAAATGGAAGAAATGGTAGAACAATTAGTGTCAATGACGACAGGAGGAGAGTTGAAGTAATATGACATCTGAAAAAGACTTAACTGGACAAGCAAAAAAAATGGGGAGAACCGCAGGTCTTAAATCTGACGGAACCCTAGACAGCGTTCACTCTCATAGTGGAACTGAATATAAAGAAGGAACTATAGCAGCCCGAACTACAAAACCAGACGTGCCCGATTCAAAGGGGCTTGGTGACGGTGCTAGAGCAAAGTCTAATAAAACTAATTAGGATTTGATAACGTAATCAGAAATTTGTGTTGGTTCTTTATTCAAGCTTAATTTACATATAGTGCCTTTACTACTATAAGTAATAGTTTTAGAAACCACTCTATGATTATTTAAAGCTAATTCGTCTTCAGGCACCATTAATTCGACTATCGAACCTATACCTATATAAAATGCTTTAGTAGCGGTTAGAGAAATTTGAGAAGTATTTTTCTGTTTACTAATGACTTCAAAAAAAGCTGCTTCAGTTGCAGATGCAGTATCCTTGAATTTTCCCTTTAGGGTCGAACCTATAACACCAGTGGGTAGATTACCATCTCTATAGAAGGCCCCCTTTCCGTCTATTGTGGAGGTTGTAACAAAAGAGGGAACAGCCCTTACTTTATGAGTATAGCTACCTATACCATCTAAATATGCAAATCTGGCCGAAGGTTCACTATCTAAAGATTTATCCTTCACGAAAACTATATTAGAAACCTCACCATCATCTATCATGTCTATATTATACCTAAAAACAACACCATCGTTTATACTATCGGTATCTAAGTGAGATTTTAATTGTTTTGTAGCTAAATCATATGGAGACTGATTTACTCCTCTAACACCTTTCATTAGAGCAGGTGGGGTAGTTTCATTTAGCATATTAAGACCTATTCTAGTAACTCCACCGATATTAACTTTATCTTGTATAATACTGGATAGATACTGAGAAACTGTATACCCATCAAAATTATCCTTTTCTGTTAAAGATATAGTTTGTGCCTCTTTACCTTGTATGTATGTCCTACCATCAAAAGCTGATATTTTTATACTTTTATCGGAAGGATTGAATTGGCGTATAAATCCTCTAAATATAGGAACATTATCTTCTGAACCATAATTTAAATAAAACTTTAATTCTTTATTTAGAAATTTTCCTTCTTGGGCGTCGGTATCATTTAATACACAATTAAGAGAAATTATTTTACTATTACCGGGAAATTTAATATTAACGCTATTAAATTGTGTGTACTCTTTATCCCCTATAAATAATCTAGCTTGCTGATAAGTATTGTCCGACATCTATTACGTCTCCACCTAATGGTATGTAACCATTATCTGTTATGTTTCCACTGCTATCCAATTCTAGTATATGGGTAACTCTAATAGAACAAGCAAATTTAGGTATAACCTCTCCTGTAGGATGGTCTTCTGACATATCAGTCATCACACCAAATAATCTAGTTATACTACTATCTCTATGAATTACATCATAATAAAGTGGGACAGCATCCCTTTGAAATTCATGGAACTTGGCCCTAGTAGTTTCAGTATCGCCTTTCAAATCAACTCCACCTAATTTTATCTGACCCCCTTCTGCTCCTATACGTCTCATTTGAGAAATACCTGACCGGTCCTTAATTTCTTGAAAGGTGCCCTTTCTTACAAAAGACACAGATTGGGCAATTGCATAATTATTTAAAGAAACATGCATTGGGTCTACAATTTCTATTAACTGAGAATGAGAATTATTATAAGGATACATAGACATAACTTTAAACATAGGTTTAGTCAATTCTATACCCGATTCAGCATTAGAATCTATTTGGGTTATTAAAAATATTAACGCATAAGAACTCTTAGTCCACTTGTCATCTATACCATTTGTGCCAGAACCCTTATCATCAAAGAAATTATCTTCATAAGGATATTCAATATTAGTACTGTGGGAGGTTTTTTCCCAATCAGGTGGTGGATTAAATATAATTTCGCCTGACCTATAAAAGGTACTATCGTCTTTCCCTTTCAGCTTAGTTTTATCTATCACTAATAGGGGTTTCCATACTATAGTAGAAGAATTTCTAGTCTTTTTAGATGGATATAGAACCTGCATTCGAATTTTAGGCCATCCCGAAGTTGAGCCCACTGTTATATCATTCGCTATAGCAGATGGAGAAAAAGCAGAAGCTGCTAACCTATCATGAGCAACTCTAACAAAAATTCTATCGAATTTTTCTTTTCTCGCCATAAATAAAGCATTTCTTGGGCCATCTTTATCACTATCAAGAGCCGAAGCATTATCTGCATCATACCTATTGTCTGGAGAATAATGGTCCGCTGAAGTTAATATATCGAAAGCTGTAGAATTATTTAAAGCGTGGGTCTCTTCAACACTAGAACCAAAGATAGGGGTTCTATCACCTCTATTTGTAACATTAAGGTCATACCACTTAGGTGTTCTTAACTTTGCTTTATTGGTGAAAAGGAAAACGCCATAGTTCCATTTAGAAACCTCTGGTGTCTGCCCGTCTGATAAAGCAGCCGCTGACCCCACAGTTAAATATGAACTGGCATCCCAATGCACAATAGGTGACGTATTAAATCCGTCATCGGCTACCTGTGTATGGCTGTCTTCAATTTGTGCTCGTACTAATCTTTTGGTAGGATAATATCTATAATTTCCATCTTGATGTTCCCTCCACCAATCAAAAGCATATATCAAATCCTTAGTTCCTTCAACGCTTCTAAAATCAGCACCATTAACTAATTTATCTGTAATATTATAAGTAACGTCTGCCGCTTGATGATTAGCTGTATTTCCAACTGTGTCTCCACTAATAAGTTTATTGTCATCTATATAATAATACGAAATGGATTTATTAGAACAGCGCACTTTAGATTCCGTAGCGTCTGCTAATATGTTCGTTCCTATTGAGTTTTCTTCTACAATAGGATTACCCAGAGAAACAGAACAAATAGTGCTGTTAAGATTAGGATTGGCTATCCTCATAGGATTTGTTGGAAGTAAGTCAGGATTAACACCATTGTATAAAGAAGCCTGAAGATATATCCTTTCTCCGGGATATAACTTACCAATATCTGTTGCACCTCCGTAACTATCGGTAGCTTCCAAATTATTCACTAACTCTGCTCTTAACACTTTGGCAACATTTTCTATAGTAGCATTAGCATCCGCTCCCGGCTGCATCGTTCTTGCGATAAGGGTCTTCTGTTTTATGGAACCATCAGAAGCGTCCACACCGTCCACCGTAAAACTAGGAGCAAATTCCTCAACCGATTCAAACACTCCCCCAGTCGTAGCAACCAAGGAGGGACTCGTTACCCCAGCTGCTCCACAAATTGGGACCAACCCTTTATTATCATGTTTAAAGGTTATTTTATATCTTGCGCCCACTTGGACTATCTCTGGAGCTGCCTGAGCCAGACCAGTAAATTCGCTTCTCGAATGATATGTTATGTCTGCGAGTGCAGAAGACAAAGCCGTCGCTACTGCATGTGGTGTAGCAACCGTAGATGTTGAACCTTGGTTGCCTGATGAAATTATCATAATAATAGGCATGGCAGGGTCTTGTCCGCCACTCCAAATCATATCCGGCGTAGTTGCATTGGAACCGTCAAATTGAACATATAAACCATAAGTTTCATCCATAGTTGAAATAAATAACACTTTACCTGCAAAATCAACATTTGTGAATCCTGCTACGTCTGAACCGCTATCCCTTGTAGTTATTTCTGATTCTGCCTGAACTCCACCAATCCTGCCTTCCTGATATGTGACTTTTACCTGAGCCCCAGTTCTGGCAACGTTGCTACAATATGCGTGAACTGTTTTTGTATGAGGTAGTTCAGCAGAAGTAGCACTAATAATTCTGTCGTTATTTCCTAACCAAACATTGTCTATACCAGAAAATGCTCTCTTTCTATCTACCTTAAGAACACCTACAGGAGGTACATTAGCTGGTTCAAACACGGGTATACGTGCTGGTTGGCCGCCCGGAGTGTAGGTAACT
This sequence comes from Candidatus Pacearchaeota archaeon, assembly GCA_002686195.1. Next base: position 4,700 of record NZAS01000010.1, read on the forward strand.
CCACCAGTAAAGCCAACCACTGTTATATCACTAGCATCATTTGTGGCTATAGTGTTATTACCGGCTGCACCTGCGACATCTTGTGTGAGAGTAACAGTTGCTGAAGAACCTTCTACGGCTGTTATTTTATTAGTATGAGCATTACTGGCGTGATTAACGGCAGCGGCAAATAACTCTGCCGCCTTGCTAGGATGCCCAAATGTACCTTGAGTTCCTATATATGTTATGCCACCTTCATAACTATTACTATTCCTCTCATCGTCAAGCGTATAGACGACTGTTGTGCCATCCGTTGACTCAACTGTAACAGTTGAATCGTCTATGTCAGCAGCAGAGCTGTTGGTAAATTGTACTGTTCCTGTGGCAGCAACATCTGGCAACTGTGTACCATCACCACTAACTGAGACCACACTGAATGAATTTTGACCACTATCATAAACGGCACCACTAGTGGCTGTCGTTTTAATAGAATCATCTAAACCGGCAAAGGTGTTTAAAGCTGAAGAACCGCTACCTGCGTGGGCTGTATACCATTTAGATAAAAATCCCTCTTGGCTTTTAACTCTAATTAAAGGATAAAATTTCTTGGATTGAGTATATATATGGCTAGTTATACCAAAAAAGGTAGGCTTATCATTTTTAATAAAAGATACATTTGCTTTTTTTTCAGAATTGTCTGCCCCGTCATCCCAATCTATATGGAATTCCGAAACAGCTTCATTAGCCTCTATTCTGTACCAGTATCTTTGAAAAGCCCAAAAGCCATATCCAGTAGCCTGAGAAGGATTGTCTAAAATAGAACCTGCCAAGGCATCGGGGCTATTCATTAATAGTGCATTACTATCTGCTCTAGCATCTGCTTCAGTTTTATAAGCCTTTAAAACAAATTTTTTCGCTTCCGCCGCTGTTGTTACTGCCATATTTTCTCCTAAGTGTATAAACTAAATGCTGCCTTTTTAAACGATACTTGGGAAGAAGCAGCAACTTCTCCAGTTGTCTTTCCTCTAATATTGTGATAATCTTTAATAAATAATCTAGCAGTATAAGCCTTAGAAGATGCACTAACAGCCCCTGTAACCAATTCTTTTACTGGTTTCTCTAATGTAAATTTACCATCTTGTGGGGTAACTGGATAGATACACTTGTCATACCATACAAACTCTTCTATCTTACCTTCGAAAGAATTTTGTCCTACTGAAGAACCATTTTGAGCCTTAGCTCCTATGAATAAACTTTCCTCATAGCTTTCATTTTTAAGCTGAAATATAGGATATCCACCCTTTCCTGTTGTATCTGTCGGCCAATTATTTATAGATAGAGTTCCTCTAAGACCTGTCTGGTCTTCTAATCTACCATTTATATATAATTTGACATTTCCAGAATGTAATTGTGTGTCTACTGATAAAATTATACTGGTTGGTGTACCATCTATAGGTACTTTTGTTGTTGATTTTAACTCAATGTGTGTGGTCTGGTGTGTTGTGTAATCGTTAGGCGATGCTGAGACAAAGGCATTGATTTGTCCACTAGCGTCCAAATAAATTCCCCAAGAATCTTTTGTTGTAGTGGTATCAGTTGATACATTAAATGAAGCAATGTATCTATTTGCTCCCCAAGATGTGGGTGTAATATGAACTAATACACTCATCTCATCTATAGGATAAGAAAAATCTGAGTTCGCCGCTGTCGTATGATAATTAAATTCAGCGTAACTACCTGATGTGAAATATTTTGTATTGCCCGCCAAACCTTCCTCGTTATCATATAAACTAACTCCTACAGCAGATACTTTTTCTATTCCTGCCGAGGCCAAAGCAGTACCTGCGTGCATACCGCTTGGTGTAACGGTTGTGTTTTCATATCTGTGTCCGTATATCACAGGACTGCTTGTGCTTGCATAATAATATCCTTTAGCGTCATCGTATGAAGAAGCTACTGTTCTTAAATCTTCATTTAGTGGTATGTGTAATAAAGAATGGTGATATTGGTTATTGATAGGTCTATCATCTATTATAATAAAACCATACCATAAATCTCCATCTCCCGCTGTCCAAGTAAACTCAGGTAAAAACGCATCTTCTTCCTTTGGTTCAACTTCAAAATCCACAGGGGGTTCTGGTAAATCATCTTGAAATGTGGTCAAAAGGAATGGTTTGGGATAGGTATTATTATCCAAAGAAGATATGGACAAAACAGAAGGATTGTTGGCGGCTTCTGCCTGAATAGCTATATCTACTGTATCACCTTCCTCTATCGGTTCTCCAACACTGAACAAAGTGGGTATTTTAACTTTATTAACTTGGCCTGTTCTTGGTATAAATCTTCCAGCATATCCACCCAAAACAGCATTTTCTACTCCCGAACTTTGTTTATCTTCTTTTGGTCCTCCATAACCAAAATCTTGTAAATCATAAACAGTCTCATTAGGGTCTAAATGAGGAGAAGGATTCCACTGATTAATATAAGCTCCTCTAATGCCTGACACTTTATCTGCGTTATATGTTGATTCATTATAAGTAGTGCCGGGCGTTCCCCATGCTGGATAAATAGCTGATTGACCCTTGCCGTTGACTGAGGTAGCAACTCCATCACTAAAAGCTACCCTTTCTCCCCCGGATGGAGATACTATGCATACAGACTCATAAGTTTTATTAGGTAATGTACCTATTGAAGAAGCACTATAACCTGATTGATTTCTAACCAACATTCCTACCCAATATTTCTCAGGCCCTATCCATAATCTCGACAAAGTACTATCTCTACCATTATCTCCGTCAGAGGTATTCCACATAGTAGTACCTCCATCGTCCGCCATACCATTCCAGTTTTGTATTTCTATGGTTTCCCTATTTATTATACTTATAGACATATTACTTCTAATAGCGTCGGCTCCAGCGTTTTCGGCAAGAAGAAACAATCTATATGTAGTACCGGGCACGGAATATAAAGGTTCTACAGTATCTACCCTTAAGGTTATTGTACTAGAATGCTCCTGATTGGGTTGCTCTAATACTTCTAAAACTTTAGCAGCACAAGCCATATTCTCTCTTTTCGTCAATCGTGCCTCGTCAGTATCAATTATAATACTTGAAAGGTCATTTCCACCAGCATCTTCAAATCGCTCGTTTCCACCAGTATTCGCACCATCCCATTGAATAAAAATACCCTTATCGACAGGTAGATATTGAGGGACAACAACTGTAGTAGTAGCATCCGTACTGCGTTTATAAGAGGTGGGTTGTAAAATTAACCTAGAAAGTCCCTTCGAAGAAAATCCATCTATAAAATATTTCCTGTTAACATAATAATCATAATCGTAGAGAACATGCTCTCCTGCCGGTGNGCCCGCAGGTGCTGGTGAAATAGCATTACCCGCCAAAGCTTCTTCTTCTGAAGCAGCCAATTGAAATGTTCTATTGTCAGTGCCTGTGCTCCCATCTGGTCTATACCTAATTACCCAGTATTTTCCTGAAGAAGGAGCCGAAGGAACATCTGTAAAATCGCCTTTGGCTGACACTAAATTAGTGATAGATGCATTTTGATTATTATAATACACCACAGGGTGTCCTGTTCTCCAGAATTGGCCGNTNCCTCCCAGCGGACCATTNNNAANTGTTATTANNCCACNTGAANTCGCTNTAGNANTCGTATCTGGAGCAANTACNNCACCTANAGAAGGNCACATAGAAAACATGGACTGTTGGGTTCCATAAAGTCCTTTNGTTAAATCTCCATCAGCACTATCATCAATCTGTAATGTTTTATTAAAGTATAAATTTCTTTGAACCATAACTTCATTAGAAAAAAGTGCACCGGGAGAATGATGTCCATCACTATAAAACGCAGTAGATGTGGGTGCCATGTTACCACCGTCTTCGTCATCTGAGTTACTTGAGGTATATTCACTGTATGCTATAGGCATACCTGCGTCAGCATATGGGGCCATAGCTATGTTGAAGTCAACAGCCCCCGGACCTGTAAGCGTTCCTCCAAGCATCCAGTAGGATGTCCATCCGACAGATGTAAATTCTTTCCAGTCTACCTCTGTTGAAGCGCTACTTACGGCATTGAACCACTCTGAATCTGTTGCAGGTTGGTGAGTAGCACTTATTCCGGTTGTCTTAGGTAATGTTCCTCCTGCTGTAAATGTTATTTTGTCGTCACTTCCTAAATTAGCACTGGTATAACCATTCCAAAACATATATCTCCAAGACGGCTCTATATCATATGCGGAAGATATTTGTGAAGGGTCTTCGAATCCCATTAATATTATATTATCGGACCTTCTTGTGTTATTGTTATCGCCCTTAGAATTATAGCGTGTATCGGTCAGGATACCCGAATCATTAGCCGTTTGATATGTTTCAGAGCCTGTTATTGAAATTTTAGACCTAGCTGTTCTTCCGACTTGCTCTACAGTAGCATTAGAATGACCTAAATTAACACCACTAAGGCTTATGTTATCTATAAAAATATTAGTTTCTGTGTCTCTATCTTCTTCCCCAGCCATCCAGTCTATTCCATTGGATGTACTAGATGAAGCATACTCAGATACTGTGTTAGTAGTCCAAATAGAAAGATGTTGCCACCATTTATCTTTACCAAATCCGTCCGCTTCCGGTTGACCAGCAGCATTGTCGCGACATGCCTGACCGTATAATATTCCTTCTTCATTGGTTTCGGGATAAGCACCGAAATCCTGAAGTAGCAGTGCTGCTGCGGTGTCTTCTACATACTCAGTTATACGGGTTGTGACATTCTGTTTATCTCCATTTTCTATCCACAGTGCCGCACTAGAAGCCGAATCGGGCGGTATAACTATCTTAATATCAAACCACTCATCCTCTTTCATCATAGTAGGATGTCCCGCTCCAGTAGCGTCACCTTCATCGTGGTGTATATCTGTCCATATCACATCTTTATTGGTTGTATCAAAAGCCGAATTGAAAGAACCGTTTTTACCAAGTCTAAAAACTTTCATGTGTGTGTCAGTGTTAATTATAGAAAAACCAATGCCGTGGCCGTCGTTGCCGGTTGAAGTTGCATTATTCCAAGCCCCTCCGTTGGATAATCTATAAACATAATCGTAAAAACTTTCATCTGAATACGGGGCCCTATCCGCCATTATAACATGAAAACCCCTTCTGGCCGTAATTGTGTCTTCGTCGGCATCTTCTCCCTTAACATAAGCCTTTTCTAACTTTTTAAAATTAATCTTCATAGCGAGCGTCCAATCAGCTGCACCATGATTATTAAAGGCATTTTTTGGGTAAAACCTTGTAAGGGGAAATACTCCATGACCATATGTTGAGTATTCTATGTTTCCAAAATTTACAGTAGGCATTGGAAGCCCTTTATAAACCACCTTGGACTCTTGTCTATTATTCAAGTATTCTACTTGGGACGCAGTCTTTTTCCAAAAAGAATAAAAATTACAAGCTTGTGCACCAGTTAGTTTACATTCTGTACTAAAACGAATGGCCCCTGTAGCATCAAGAACATTATCTCCATCACCTTCAGTAGGGGCAGTTGAAAATTCCGCAGCCCCTTGAACTATATGGAAAATACTATTAGCAGGAGTAACTTCATCACCGTATGCTTCTGCCCCATCTATTTTTTCTTCGTCATATTTTACGTCAGGGTTGGGAGTTAAGCTTGTTGGAGGGCTAGTTTTAGGAACATACTCATAACCGCCTTTCCATTTTCCGGCGTCTTTTTCTGTTTCCCACCATCCTGTACCATCGGCTTTACTTTCATAGTCTGTTAGGTATATTTTGCGACTACCATCCGACTGTTTTTCCCCATACCACTGCTTAAGATTATTATTACTTTCTCCTCTCCATGCTCCCTCTTCACCTTGAGCCCGTGTCGTACCTTCTGGTTTGTCCCACAAAGCTTGACCGCGTGTTACATGAGGATTTGTTTTTCTAATAACGTTTCGCATGACAGTTTCAAAGCCCAAATTACTTTCTCTATAGGCAGAACCGTCAAAATTTTCTGCTATAGTCTGACTTCCTTTGGGTTTTGCTGTTATAATATGAATGTCCTGTTTGTAAATTTCTGAACGTATATAACCCCAAGGACCACCGCTACTAGTACTGCCAGCCGTTGTCTCCTTCGCTGTAAAGACTGGAAGATAATTAGAACTTGAATATGCAACTAATGTAAACCTTTCACCGGCTTGGGCTTTATCTATACTCTCAGCAAATGCTAAAGTATCTCTATCTATTCTTATAACATAATATTCCGTTTCAGGAATTAAATTTGCTACTAAAACATCATAATATTGGTCAGTAAATGGCGTATAATAAATTCTATCTCCTGTATTGAGTCCATGATTTAATACTGTAACGTAAGAACCTGTTTCAGTGCCTCCAGTTGTAGTTGTAATGCCCGTAATCTGTTTACCACGGGGAACAGTTCTTATTCTGCCGTCTCCAGACCAAGCATTTGCATCATTAGGCCCCGTTTTTAATTTATACACGTTGAAAGTAGGGAAACTACTATCAGCTGCTGTTAGGCCTGTGCTATAGAAGCCAACTTCTCCTCCCATTAATGTAGCATCACCATAACTAGGTTTATCAGCCACAGTGAATCTAATTAAAGACTTTTTAGGCTCAAAATCTCCACCAATTTTTAAATATGGTGATGTTCCATCATATAAATCAGGATAAGTCGCATGAAGTGTTGTATCTTGACTTGCTAGTGTTTTTACTTTAAATTCTACCATTATATCGCTCCTTGGTCATTTGCTCTTCTTAATGCATCTGGTAAGGCAGATGCTACCTTTTCAGCAAAGTCAGTTCCATCTTGTGCGTGGATATCACCAAAATTGAGTGTTACTCCTCCTTCTCCACCTAACATATTCTGTGTTTTAGGTATAAC
>NZAS01000011.1 GCA_002686195.1 Candidatus Pacearchaeota archaeon
ACACGGCAGACGATGATGACTCTGCGGTAGACACGGCAGACGATGATGACTCTGCGGTAGACACGGCAGACGATGATGACTCTGCGGTAGACACGGCAGACGAAGGATCGTCAATTCATGGCGGAAACCCTGCCCCGGTAACATGGACTGATTGTGACCAATGGCCTGGAAGCAACCCTTGTGACTTCTCTTTGGTGGATCAATATGGAGATACATTTACTTTATATGATAATTATGATACAGTAATGGTTCTAGACTTTTCTACGATATGGTGTGGCGTTTGCAAGAACATAGCTGGCGACGTTCAGACTCATCAAGACACCTATGGTCCACAGGGATTCTTGTGGGTTACTGTGCTGATAGAAGATGCTCAAGGTAATGATCCAGATGAAATAGATATACAAGATTGGGCAACGACCTATGGAATAGTTGACTCTCCAGTTTTAGCCGGAAACAGAGCAGACTTTGTTGATCTATCTGGAATAGATGGATATCCCATTTCTGCTTGGCCTACCTTAGTTGTTATTGACAGAGGCATGATATTGACAAATGGTCTTAACGGATGGAATGAAGATGTCATTATGGGCTGGGTTAACGACGCTCTTTAGAGTCTGCTAAATATCAGACAACATGTCTTCATCGAGCAGCAATTCTGATTTTGAATCATCTATTGTTTCTGGAATCCATACATAAGATTGGACTTGCTTTAGAACAATGTCATATAGAACATTAGGAGGAATTCTGTGTCTGCTATATAGCTCTGTATGCTTATGGCTTATCACTCCAGATAACTCAAGCGCATAAGCAACCCATTCGCTGCAATACCATTTGTTACTTCTCTTTATGCGAAAGGGAGTTATGTGAGACAAAATCATTCCAATCCAATCATAGTCCTGTCCAGCCGTTCTGTGATAAAAGTTTAAGATAGTATCAACCTGTTCTTGCGTAGCGTGCAGATTAATAAAGTCCCACTCTTTTATTCTATAATCTTCTACAAAGTCTTTTAGTCGGACTCTGGGGCTATCTGGAGGGTATATGCCTATCCAGCCTCCACCGTTGGGTAGGATCAACTCTGTGTGGCTATAAGGGCTGTTCGTCCACCATCTTATGAACCTATCCCTCAATAGGCCCCGGCCTTTATAGAATGCTATTTTGATAATCATCTAATTATTAGATGAATATTAATATGTATCGCTTATTGCGACTAAATACTCTAATTCTTCTTTCGTTATCTCTTTGTCATTATTGCGCAAAGCATCTAATAATACATCGATCTCAACCCACCCCTGTTCGTCAAGGGTTATGCCAAGCTCTTCCGGCTTGTGTCTTAAGACTTTTGTCAAAAATCTGCTCGTTTGATTTAACTGCTTTCTTTTTCGATTAGAACTTGGTTCGAAGTGAGCCTTCTTAATTAGTTGATCTAATTTATCAGCCTCTTTAAACAATCCTCTTTGGTCTAAATCATTTGCAATTTTAATTAATTCATTTAACATACTATCTATCTTATTATTAGTTAGTTATGTTTGACGCGATTTTTATTTTTGAACCAGCGAACCTAACGGTTCATGGGTTCTGCATACTCTGTTATATCTTCTTCTGTCTCTAAGTCTTCAAGCTTTCTTATAGATATAACGTTTGGTTGTCCAGCCCAAGATAAGTCTCCGACTTTAAACTTATCCTTAAGCTCTGCATCTCTGCTTAAGTATCTTTCTATAAACTTATTATACACTCTTGTCCTCTTTGTTGCTTCTGTCGCTCCTTCTGCAACGGTTTCTTCTGCGCCTGTAAACGAGAATGAATCAACATCGGGATAGTTCCTTGTAAAGTCCTTAACTATATCTACTACGGAGTTCAGCAAAGCAAAGACTTCTCTGCGGCCTGTCATCGGATAACCTTCGGCCCCTTTGACGTTGAAAGATATATCAAATGGTGCGCCATAGCTTCTTCTCTTAAAGATTACCACATAATTATAATCATTAAGAAGAAGGTCATAAGTTATATAATCTTCACTTGCTTCGTTTGGGCCAGACGCTTGTGCTTTATCCGCATCTTGTTCTACAGCCTTCTTAACCATTGAATCAAAAAACTTAACCTCTGCGATAAGGTTTCGACTATCTAATTCGCTGGCTATGATGGCAAGATTAAACAACAGGTCATTGCTCTTGGCTGCCGCCATTATTAGGCTCCTCTGCTTTAGCAGGTATGCATCCAATTAGCAAGAGAGGGTTTGCTTCTTTTATAAGTTTATCAACTTTATCAGCTTCTTTGCTTAAGCCCGCTTTATCTAGGTCATTTGCTAAGCTAATTAATTCTTTTAATAATACTTCATTCATAATTTTATCCCTCTACTCCTTGTAATAATTCTAATAAATCATCTACTTTCTTTTTGTAATCTAATTCATTTTCAGTATATTCTGTTGAGCTTCTATATTTCAAAGCTGTATCCCAAACACAGTCTTGATCACAAGAGGGGTCATTAACTATGTTTTCAAATTCTTCAAATGTTTCAGGAAGAGCCTCTTTCCCGCCCATCATTTGCCGAGCCAACCTGTGCCTGATCTCTTTATTATAGCATCTAAATAATCGGCTTCTTTTCTCAAGCCTTGTTTGTCTAAATCATTTGCAATCTTAACTAATTCTTCTAAAATCATAGAAGCCTCCGGTGTTTGTAATAAAGCTGGTGCATCAACTCCCGCGTGTCCTATTCTTTCTGCATCTTCTCCTCGGCTTGCTCCCCATCCGATATAATCACCGGTTACAGGATCTCCGACCCCAAGATCGGAATAGTTCTTTGCTCCGACTCCAAGATACATATCATATAATCTGTTTAATTGTTCTTCCGCATCTGCCAAGCTTTGCTTTGCAGCATCAACAATGTCGGTACCCATTGGCGATATTTCGGCTTCGTCGGTAAGCATAGAGACCAAAAGCTTAAGCTCTGTCACTCTATTCTGAACCATTGAAACTTTCTCTTCTGCGTCAGCATGTTCAAATACTTCTACTAAATCTTCTGCGTCCGTAATTACCGTATCGCTCAAAGGCTTCATTGTTAATATCTCCTAGATCTTACTTCTTTTATTAATATAAATTTTCGGACTACATAAAATCCTTTGTTAAGGATGAATCGAGAATCATAAGCTCTCCCCTGGAATTTATACCAAGGTTTCCTGTTCCCAAGTCTTTTGCATCTATACCCACCTTTGCCGATAACATAGCAAGCCTTCGGAATATGGGACTCTTGCTTGCTTCCTCCAATAGCTTCATAGCTCCTTCTGTTCCTGTTGTGATATACGATTCAATTGAGTTTGTAAAAAGAAAGTCCATATTTTTTTTGGAGTTTTCTTTATATGCAGCCCAATCTAGCAACCTGCCTAATAAAGAAGACATAAACATTATAGAAACATTCTGTGCATTTAATTCATCGGCTAACTCAGGAAAGAAAGGAATAAGATCTTTGTCGGTTTCTATTGGGGGCACATTGTCTATTACGATCCAATCGTAATCGCTTCCTTTGTACAGACTATCTTCATTTAAATATTTTTGTCCATGATAATGCACCCTTGGAAAGAGGCCCCCAAATTCCATCTGTTTATTAAACTCTGACTGGTTCATCTTAGCCCCCCGCTCTCTCCTGGCTATCTTAACAACAAACGATTCATCCCCGGTGATTCCAACTACAAATCTAAAAGCCCCGGAGCCTGCCCAATAAAAGTTTTTATATTTCTCTTGCAGAACCTCTTTCGCTGTTGTTTCAAATTTGCCGGATAGATCGGCTGCAAGCTGCGGTAACTCCTGCAACCAGTTGCCGTAATAGTCTTGGATCATTTCCTCCAACTCTTCGGCTTCTTCGTCAAGCTCCATATCTCTCAGGGCAATTGCCAGCTTTTTTAATCTGTGTTTCATCTTCTCTCTTATCTAACCGCCAAACTCTATCCCTGCTATAAACGTCCACCAAACCAAACTAACCCTAAAGCACAACGCATTGTGCCCGCAATCCATGCATCCATATGACACCTCGGCTCCCAGGCTTCTGCAATCATCTTTATCCACTCTACAAAACGGTAACATAACTTTCTCCTTCTCTTATCTTTATCTTTTATTAGTATGCGTGTGTGTGCATGCTTTCATTCATTTCACATGCGCGTGTGCGCGCTGTATACAGGGCGTGTGGGCGAGGCCAGAGCCACATCTCGAAGAACTTTAATTTTTAACCGCCCTGATTCCTTATACAAAAGTCTGAAAAAATTCCCAGTAGAAAAATTTTGAATCCACGTTTTTTCTTATATGAAAAGGCGAAAAAAGGTTCTGTGCAAAAAGGGACGCACCGCCGTTTTTTCTCGTTTTTACCAGAAAACTCAAGAATTTTGGCCCGCGAAATAAACTTTTTTGAGCCACAGAAAAAAGTCTTTTATTTTCACAGAAAAAAGGTTTTTTTACCCCAGAAAAAACATTCCTTTGTCCCCCACAGAATAAAGGTTGCCTTGCCCCCACGAAAAATTAACTCTTTACCCCTTATATATAAAAGAAAAGGGCGAATCCTCGAAAGGAAACGCCCGGAAAGGTTTGAGTGACCAACCACCACTCTCTACCTGACTTCTTATCTTCTATTGTTCTTCTTCTGGAAGGAATGGTAATATATTATCTGTATCACTTGTATCAATCTGTGTCTCAGTTGTTTCATCAATGAATGTAAAATTCATTTGAAGTCCATCTGATGTATCTGAATAGAATGGATCATACAAAGAGTAATCATTATTTATATCTGTATTAATCCTGCTATCATAACTGCTTTGATACTCTGGCATACCACCCATATCTGTGGGACTGAATGTGAACGCATATTCTAATTCATTTTCTGTGGAAAGAAATGGATGTGATGGTTCATTCAACTTAAGAAAACTATCAACAGGTTCTCTCTCCACACCGAATAGAATATTCTTATCTGTCTTTGCATTGTAGAGGCTATAAGTTTCCTCATCCATCTCAATGATATAAAAACTCAATCCTAAATTTAAACTTGACATAGTTGCCGCTCCTTTGTTTGTTAAATCTCTTATTTAATTATGAAAAGAGACATGATAAATTTTACCTAGTTTTGTGACTAAAGTTCTAAACTAAATATAAAAATTTGTCAAGTCTATTCTTGACACAGTTAATAAGAAGATAATAATATAATTTCTCGGGATAATGTTTTATTGACAAACACTGTGTTTCCTTCGTCATCTTATTACCCTTGTGATGATTGAGACATACCGCTCCATATTGGAATAGTTGATGCCAAACTATCGTTAAAAAATATCTTAACATAATTTCTAAAGTTGTTGCAACAAAAGCAACATAAGGCTGGTAACATTATTATGTTAAGTTTTTGCCCAGAGCATCTAATGGGTTGATACTGCTGGAGATTATCGTCATGCTTTATGCTGCTGTTGCTGTTATATTTAATGAAAAGAATGAAGTATTGTTGGTCAAGAGAAGTCCTGCTGTTGAATCATTTGTTGATCATTGGTGCTTCCCTGGTGGTGGAGCTGACGAAGGAGAAGAGTCTGTTGATTGTGCTGTCCGCGAAACCTTTGAGGAAACTAATCTCAAGCTAAATCCCTCTACCCTAATTTATTTTTATACTGTAGTAAAAGATGAGGATAAAGATATTGACTTTTATGTTTCAACAGACTGGGAAGGAGAGGTTAAGATAGATTGGGAATCATCTGACTATCAATGGATTGATACAACAAAACTAAGGGATGTAAAGTTTTTGCCCACGCCGGATATTATATTTGATTTAATCGATGAATGGGTCAATCTATTTGGTATGTAAAGTTTTTGCCCGGGATGAAGCTGTTAAGATCGGCTCATAGTCTTCGGTCATAAAGTCTGCGCCGAACATCTCTGACCAACCAAGATACCTACTTTTATCATTAAAGAATGTATCAATACTATAATGATATTCATCATTGATCCTTTCTTCTTTAATTATTTTATCAGTATTTAATTCAACTTCTTTCATCCCAAAGTATCTGGCTTCAATGAAATAAACATAGTAATAATTACCATTGGTCTTCTTATATAAAGAAATATGGCCCAGTAAATCTTCCTCCGCCTGCCTGGCAAGGTTTACGCAGTTCCATTGAGTACGGGCTGCAGGGCCGTATGGAATTCGGGCCCCAGGGCGGAGCGTTACCATCGTTCTGTCGATAAGTTTCATAACAAGAGAATGTTTCTTATTAATAGGTTATAAGACAATGGAATCATAGACTTTAAATATCTGCCGGCAACGAGCTCACAATTTTAAGGATAGTCAAAGGAATATCTAATAAGGATTTATTTAATTTATTTAAATCAATTTGTTCATCGGTTATTCTACCTTGTAGGGTTTCCCTGCAACAACCAACCGAAAGGAAAATAAATAAAATGAGCGACAAGACTGCTATTTTCACGAATGATAACACTGAATCTCCTCTCCAGGTGATTCGTCAGACCATGAGTGTTGCACTCTCCGATGAGGGTTCTGCTCGGGTCAGCTTTGCCACTAACCGTGGTAAGGGCTCTGGAGCCCAGGTCATCAGTGTTGATGACTATGCCGAGGTTGTCAGCACCCTTCAGGGCTATGCTGATGCTGGCATTGAGGAGCGCGAGGAAGAGGCCCTTTCTCCTGCCGAAACTATCCGACGCACTATCCGTGTTGAAGATGGTCTGGTGAGCTTCCGTACACGCTCGGGTAAGGGTGCAAAGCCTGCGAAGATTCCACTGGCACAGTTCAGTGAAGTCTGCGAGCTTCTGACTGGCACTGTGAGTGCTGTTGAAGCGGCTGGACAGTCCCTTGCCCCGGCCTCTGACGCTGGCGATGAGCCTGCTGATGAGCCTGCTATGGACGGAGATCACTCCGACTATGAGGACATGGAGGATGATGAGTAGGTAATACTCTGAAACGACAAAGCCCACCCGGTTTAACCGCCGGGTGGGCCTTCGTTTATTCTATATGTCAAATTTTTGCCCTGCGGGCCTTTATAAAACTCTCTGTAAAACAATATTTCTCTAATTAGTTTTTTAAAATTACTAGTAGATATTATCTTCATTAACCTACCTCTTTGCCAAGAGTTAACTTAACTAAGTCTGATGCGGTCTGCTTCAAAGTCCTAAGACCCTTCCTAGCCCTCGTTCCCGCCGCAGCATTACCATTTGCATTCTTTGTAACGTCAGTTTCTAAGCTTGCAACCAATGTTTTTAACTCATCCCATTTACTTTCTACTGTAGCCATAACTACCTCCTTAATGTTTTTTATTATACTAAATGTAAAATTTTTGCCCAAGGGCTACATATGGCCCCAGTAAGAATATGATACTTGATCTGGCTCAATTATTTTTACAGTTGTTGAATCATACCAGCATTGGCATTCTTCATTATACTCTGGGCCTGAACTTCTTTGGATCAAAACTCCATCGCCTCTAACTCCAAGACTAAAGTAGTGAGTTGCATTGTGCCCCACATCGAACCACTCTACATCATCACCGCCACGAAAGTCTTTATCAGAATGGGGACCTGACTCGTCACCTGATGTACATTGAATGAGCCAATCCTTAATCTCTGGCGGACACAGTTCTAAGGCAGCGGCGGTGGCTGCTGCCCGATCTGCAATATAATTATCATGCCTTTTCTCATAACTTCTTGCATCATCATCAAAAGGCAAAGAAATTTTACTCATCAGGAAACTCCTCTTTGTTTTCTACTGTAGTATAAATGCCTTCTTCATCGTCAATTCTATAACTCATAGAGATTGCACGAGACTTATTATAATATTCTACAGCACAATTTAAAGGTCCCCATGTAGGCGTGTTGGTCATATAGTTGTGACCAATATAAAATCGTTCGTCCCAAGTTACACCGCTTCGTTCGATAACAAACATTATTCAACATCCGTGTCATACACTTTGATCCACTGCTTCTGCTTCTGAGAGAAAGCAAGGGACTGCCGTGAAATATGGTTAATTAATTCTTCTCTCTCCCGTGCTTCTTTTGATACGTGCGGGCGTGGATGTGAATAAAAGCTCTGGTTGATCAACGCCTCGAAGCGAGCCTCCTCTTCTCCAAGCTTTTTGCCGCTCGTCCATCCGGTGATATTACCAGCGATATATGCTAACACTCCAACACACCCAATGACAATTAATTCTACAATCATTTATCCGGCCCTCCGATAATTATAAAAACAAATACCAGCAAAACAAGTGCAGAGCACCCCGAAGCCCGTGCTTCCGTGCGAGAATGCTTGTACGGCAAAAGCTGTATTCAATACAGTACAAATCAAACTAAATCTTCGAGAACTTAAAAAATCCATAACATCTCCTGTTATAATAAATGGCACGCCCGATAGGACTCGAACCTATGACCCTCGGCTTAGAAGGCCGATGCTCTATCCAACTGAGCTACGGGCGCTCAATCAAACTTCATACTCGCCTTCATCTGAATCAACAATTACTCCACCTTCTTTTAGGGCAACCAATAAAGTGACTAAAACATTTTCAAGATAGGTCACCCTTTCATCAAAATGAGTAATCTCTTCCACCATCATACGGCACTGGTTTGTAAGTAAATCAACTTGGTTTTCCCATAAATCTCGCGTATCCATTTTTCACTCTGCTTCTATATCCTTCGCTGCTGTCAGCATCATAGTTCCTAACAAATCGAGCACATCATCTAATATGGCAATTTTTTCGGTGACGCCTTCTTGCGCGTGCATGAATTCCAAATCTCTTATGACAGAGAGTAGAACATTATATTGGCCTTCGATTTCAGCAGAATCTTTGTATACTTTAATTATACTCTTCATCGATTCTATCGTTAGAAGTATCTCCATCCGAATTGCTCGCTTTTTCTTTTCCTATGATTTTTTTAATTTGTTTGTGTAAGGCAAGCTCAGATGCTTCCATAGCTTCCGGGCTTGGTTCGTAATCATCGCTATAGTATTCTTTATCTGTAACATGACCAGCGTGATGAATCCTCTCAGAATCAATGATAAGAATACTATCATTGTCCGTGTGCATGTGTATGTACCATGCTCCTTCGGGAAGGTCCATGAACTCACTAATCTGATCGAGAGTGTGTCCCTCACCATTTGTTACGACGCAAAACCTCAATCCAGCAGGATCATGATCTTCTTCTGGCGCATCATGTGGAGTTCGCTCGAAATAAACCTGATGAATNTCNCCCGGCANATCTTTGGGTCCATCATAAAAGTANGCACCNACTGATGAAAGATTCTTCCACCAATCTATAACCTCTTCTTCGGACATNTCTGGCATCCAAATCCAGTTTCTNTAACCNTANTCTTCTTCGATNCGAACCACGGGACTCATTCTCTCTCCATGCTTATAGCTTATTAGTTGATGCCAATTTCAGATTAATCTTTTTATCATCAACTGTTGTATCTTTTTCAGAATATACTTCTTTCCAAAAGCTTCCCTCTCTTACTTGCTCTGATGTGTGTGCCTGTATCCACACACCCGAACAGGGTCTGCACGGGTCTATCTCTCCGCATGTCTCGCAGGCTCCGTGGCCTGGATATATTTCATCATTCATTTTCATCTTCCATGTTATCAAAGCATGCTTTTGCGCGGGCCTCATTGTATAGGTAATTTGCTGTAGTGGCCAACTTGTTTTCTTGAGCCAACCATCTATCACGCTCTTTGCGCCATATAGCATTGGATACTTTTCCGACGCGCTTATCTTCCACGGTTATGTGAAAGTCTTTTCGAGAAGCTTCCCTGATTTCCTGGATGTTTACAATGCGTGTGAGAATATACGCACACTCATTAATTTTTGGTTCAACCTTTTCTGCACGCGTGCATCCAACAATGAATACCAAAGGAATAATATATTTTAGCATTACGCCTCCACTGGCTCTGCAAAAGACAACGCAACTTCACTCATGTATGTGTCCATGCCTTCATCACTCATGCTGATAAGAGGTTCGCCTTCGTGCATCTTCACGCTTATGAGTCCCTTTCTATACAAACTGAGAAGCGTCTTATCAAACTCTACTTCTTCGGGACTTCCGTTGGCAATTTTGTTTTCTATATATTGTATGAATTCATTATTCATCTTCCTGCTCCTCTTCCCAATTATACTCATGTGAATGCTCTGAAACAAGGGAACCTTCTTCCCAAGTTGCCTCTCCTCTGAATCCCATTCCCGGCTCATCATATGACAAATCAAATGTAAGATTCGGCCAGTCCTGAGAAACTCTGTCAAAGAAATCAATAGCTGGTCCCCAAGGAGTATTGAATTCATAGTGTAGATATGTATCTTCTTCCTTTACAAGCTCGCTATCGCACGCGCCCCATTTACAGCCCCAGTGAATACCCTCCCACCTATATCCGCCATATGGACGCTCTATGCCCACAAGCTCTCCCAACTCAACAGCTCTTGCATCATCATAAGGAAAGCATCTGAAATCTTCTGGAACAGGGTATAGGCTATGAAAAGAAAACGCAACAGCATCTCCCAACTCTGGAGGGGTTGATACAAGCGAGTCTAATCTAATATCATCATGAATAGGCCAAGCGTTACCGCTATGGGGAGAAAACTCATTATAGCTTTGAGTACGTCCATTCGCTTGTCTGCGAAACCTTTTGATATCATCAGTTGGTCCTGTGATTTCTACTTTATTTGTACACCAGTTTGGCATTTTATTCCTCGTCTGTTAGGTTATTAGCAATCTCTTTAGCTTTGTCAACTGTATCGCTTGCCACGTTATCAACCGTAGCCTTTAGTCTTGCTACGCTCTTTGGATTGTTTGCCGCCCAATACAATACACAATATAGTGCAAGGCCAACAAGAACAATTCTAAATAGCTTTTCCATCAATCCTCCTATTCCATTTCTTGAAANTCTTTNTCTTCAAACATAGNACAAGAAGAATCACAGGGTCCAAGCTGAACATTNCGCTTGCACGCATACGTTGANGCAGGAATNTNCTCTCCCATTATAAACGCACCATGCTCGCAGTCCATACAAATTTGTGAAGAAGGCCATTGGTTCAAGGTAATAGAGGTATCATCCAGCTCTCCAAACAAATAGTTTCTAAGCTCCCCATCCTCAACAGCGCCCTGGGCAAAATCTTCACATTCTCGACTTCCCCCTTCTTCTCGCAATCTTTTGATTACTTCCATCCTTTGTCTCAAAGCCCCAATGTGTTCTCCCGCAAGAAAGACTCCACCTTCATCAACGGCTTTCAGTAAAGCGGAAACATGATGGGCAAGCATTATATATTGCCATTCTAAATCTAATTTATAAATATCCATTACCATAACCTACCATTGTTATAATCNGCGCCACAGTCNTTNCANTAAACATCTTCGTAGTTNCCACCACAGTTCTTGTGTGGNCAGCAATCTACNTGCATAATATAGATGCCTCCACTAACGGCTCTGTCGCGAGTATATTCTTCTGTCTCAAAGACATTATCAAAACACACACCGCAAGTGCCGATAGCAACCTTTNCTTTANCCTTCATTCCATTTGTTCCAAGCAATAAGTTGCGGGTCATCATCTTCTCCCCAACGCTGATTCAAGCCCTGNTCAAGAAACAATCCTTCTTGTTCCAAAGCCCATTTGATTGCGCCTTCTTCTGTTGTTACANCATTATNATCAAGAAATTCAATGATTTCTTTATCATCCCAACACTCATCCACAGACGTACACGAACCTACGCCTACCTTTGGATGACTACGAATTGCATCTACACGATTCATTTTATTCTCCTGTCACTAAATCATTTGCAATCTTCCGCAAGACATTAGCAATGATTCTTATTGTATCTGTATCTTCAAGGTCCAAGTCTGTATACATAGCTTCTCTATAAAGAAGCCCGCTAATGGCGTCATAAAGCTCTACTGAGAGTTTATCACTTTCCTCTAAGTCCATTACTCCTCCTTCCAGCGGTCTACTTTGGAAAAAATCATTGTTTTCTCTTTCGCTTCTTCACGCGCAAGTGCGTCCTTTGACTTCTCACTTCCAGCGATAGCCTTATCTTCGTGATACTTGCGACGTTGAGACTTGTTTTGGTCCCTTTGTGACGCATATCGAAGGCGAGTAATCTCCCCTCCGTTGCTCAAAAACTCCTCAACAGCAGCGTCAATAATATCATTTGANGATAGNGGTTTGTTAGACATTTTAGATTCCTTTANAAAGAAGATTAGAAGATAGANATAGAGGGTCGNTTACTTTTCTTNNCAGTCCTTTNCTTTCNCTCTTTCTTTTCAGNCTTTAGAGAGGCAAANTCACTCAAGGCATGACCATCGGCAATAGCTTGAGTCTGAAGCTGGGGCCAAGCACACCTCGGAGCAATACAGTGATTGCCGGGATAAAGCCCTCCACTACCNGNTATTCCGAGCCAATAGTTTCCTTTGTTACTCTTNNAGAAACGNTACTTATTTCCTTCAAAAATAGNCTCAATCATCATAAGCCTCCAGCTANCCTNNNGGTCTGTTCAAGGGTTCATTGGGGAATATCCGATGCAAAAACTGTGCCAAANAATATGTTAGGACNNAATGTAACATTTGTNAANCTTTTGCCCAGGGTTGGGAGAAATATTATGTTAAACTTTTGCCCTGGCGGTTTTTTCAAATGAGTTTTTCCATCGGTTATTTATCATCGTAGGGGATGGTCCTCTCAAAACCCCCGGTGGTCGGGGCCGAAAAACGAAAAGGAGTCTGCCATGCAGAGCATTTTTTCAAATGAGCACAACGAGAGTGCCGTCGCTATTCTTCGTCAGACAATGAGCGTTAGCCTCAATGACGATGGAATCCCGGTCGTTTCTTTCGCTGTCAATCGCGGCAAGGGCTCTGGCTCTCAGGTTATCCCGGTTTCCGAATTTGCCGATTACGTTGCAACTCTGGAAGGGGTTATTGAGTCGGGTCTGCCCGAGGATGATGACGAGGCACTGTCGGCGGCCGAAATGGTCCGTCGAACCATCCGTCAGGATGAGGGTGTTATCTCTTTCCGAGTGCGGGGTGGNAAGGGTGCAAAGCCCGCCAAGGTGANCGCNGATGANTTCTCCGAGGTTGTCGAGCTTCTCCGGTCTACTGTTGATGCAGTAGAGGGTGCTTCCGACGCTCTACGAGAGTAGTATGCACACGCGCACACATCACGCACACATCGTGTGTGTGTGCGCGGAGCCTTCCCCCGCAAGGGTGGCCTCAGTAACATGAGGTCACCCGCACCTTTGTCTTATATGTCAAACTTTTGCCCAAGGCTATGAAACGAGCAATTGAATAAAGATATAATAATGAAATATACTGACTGCAATATAAGCAGAAAGCAATAACCCAACACCAATTTGAGAAACCTTCTTGTGAAGAAATTTGTTTATCAAATAAATGCTGGGNAAAGATAGGGNTAACTTTGTAATTACAAANTTAAGTAAAGACTTTTGTATTGGNCCTGCCAANACNGGATTAANNTCTGGAANATCNNAATAACAGAACCACACCATTGTAGCNAGTAAATCAAGCAGCACCAATATTAAAAGTAATTTTGTGTGCCGCCGCTTGAAAACTTTTGAATACAAAAGTGCGGTGTCCATAATATGTTATTACCATATGTTTATTGTTTACTCAATAGTTCCTAATGTCTTTGTACATTTCGTACATTTCAAAGCCAATCAGAAACCCTACACAGCCCCATAGAGACATTATCATAGTAGGGCCAGCGTACATCAAAAAAGTGGTCATGCTACCTCCGTTGTCGTAAATCGTTCACTGGGAGGTAGCTGATGCAAAAACTGTGCCAAATAATATATCAGGCCGGAAAACAACATTTGTAAAGTTTTTGCCCANGNGGNGGGCTTNTGAAAATTTGAAAAGAGTTTTTGCATCGGCTACTCTCTCTTGAAGGAAAAACACAGGCAATGCAAAGAGGCAACCGAAATGGCCGTCACGAATCAAATTCAATCTCTCGACCGGCATTGATTTTACTTGATTCAAAGAGCGGGCTGTCGAGTGGTTACTTTACCAAAAGCGGCGCTACTGTTTAGTCCTTGAGTAGGTGAGATAACATTCTAAAGATGGGTGTATAATCGGAATGACAAAAAATCTTATTAGCCGTAACTAATAAGATAACAAAGCATTCGCTGTTGCGGCAGAGCCCGAAGCCATTGGTTTGGCTTCGGCACCTTTCTGTTTAATATGTCAATTTTTTGCCCGTTAGATATAAATAACCCCGGGCGAGCGCGGAAGCCACGGACCCCAGGGTTATAAATATAACGTGCAACGTGCTATAGATTGTTACATTAACGGTCTTTCACTTAATGGTACACCGAGCGTTATAACAAAAGGGGGATAGGCATAGCACGTCTTCCTATCAGCCTGTGACCATCAAACCAATTATTGGTCTGTCCCCATACGGGTTAGATGTACGCACACGGGCAGGTAAACACCCTGCACAGGCTTCCTCCCTGTTCTCACCCTTTGGAGGCGCTGAACAGCAAGCAATACTTCTGACCGACATTCTGTGCTCAAAAAGGTAAGCTGTACACTTCCCCCTTATGTTACACGTTATGATTCTGCCTCATGGTAAGGCGTCCTCATAACCCCTTTCGGGACGATAGAATCGTTGCCGATTCTACCAGAGAGGCTTCTGTCTTCAGAAGTTAAGTTCTATCAGCTTTCGCCAACTTACCATGACCTTTTGTCATAGTTTGCCCTTATCCCGTTTCCACGATGAACCTACAAGTCCGTGGCTACCTTCAGCAGCATTCCCACAGTGGTACGCGGGCTCATGCATCCGATTACTAAGTGATTCTCAAGACTACCACGCCTCTTAACTCACTCCCCTTTACAGCCGAGCGGCAAAGTGTGCAAACACTCCTCTCTCAGACAGGGTTCTCTCTATCCTCTTGCGAGGCCCAGGAGCCGGTAACTCCACCTGGGTTTAGTGACCCGAGAACCGGGTCAATTCGAGTTTTCAAAGAACTATTCCGTTCTGCAATTAAATAACCGATGCAAAAACTCTTTTGAAATAATCCTGAGCAAAAGATTGACATTTCTGTAAAAGTTTTGCCCTTGTGCTATTTATCATACGCACGGGTACGGAAAAAGTCAAGGAAAAAATGAGGCATCTGTTTGGCCATGCCTCCCTGCGCCACCACGAAACCAGCCAGTGCCCGGCTGATCCGGGACGCCACCTTTCCTTGGGCCTAACCGTGCCACGGGTTAGGTCGGGGCTGGTCTAAAAGTTACCCCAACTCCACGGTTTTCCATCCCGTTTGGCCTGAAGCCTTGTGCGAAATCCGAGAGCCTTATGTCCCGTCAGCGGATTCAACAACTCAAGCGCATACTCGACTTGCTCAGTTGTGGCATTTCGCTTCAAGGCGTCTCTGGCAAAGCCATAGACAAATTTACGATGTTCAGGGGTGTCAGTCATATGTGTGTCTCCGTAGACCCCGGGCAAAAAATTAGCATATTCGGGCGAGGGGACGCCGGGGGGTTGCCCCGGCGTCCATCACTCTTACTCTTCATCACTCTCGGGAGCCAGCGATTGTCCTGCCTGCTCAACAGCATCCACGGTTCCGCGCAGAAGCTCGACCACTTCCCCGAAATCACCGGAGGAAACCTTGGCTGGCTTTGCACCCTTGCCCGAACGAACACGGAACGAAATCATCCCGTCGTCCTGCTTGATGGTGCGCCGAACAGTCTCAGCGGCAGAAAGCAATTCCTCTTCTCCAGTCTCAGGAATCCCATCCTTGGAATAACCTTCCAGAGTCTCGACATACTCTCTAAACTCGCCAACAGGGAGAACCTGTGCGCCGGAACCCTTGCCCCGGTTTGTGGCGAACGAGATAACGGCTTCACCGTCGTCGCTCAAGGAAACTGCCATCGTCTGTCGGATGACCTGTGCAGGTGACTCGTTATGCTCACTTGCAAAAATGTTGGTTTTGTCGCTCATACTTACCTCATGCGGCGGGTTGGTTGATAGTTATTGGTATTGCCGCTACTTCCAAATAACCGATGTAAAAACTNNTTTGATAAAAATAGTCTTTCTGATTTGACTCTTTGTTTTGCTTTTCTCTGAGTCTTTTCCTCTCAAGGCTGAATAACCGATGCCAAAATTGATTTGATAAAAACGCCAATTGCAAATCTTTTGCCCGGGGCGGTGGATAATTTCAAATCAGTTTTTACATCGGCTATTCATTATCACAAGGAGTATGGAATGAACATTACGAGAACCTCACCTTTGTCTGGTGCAACCAACACCGTTTTCATCAATGGGTTGACCCAAGATATGCTGGATAGGTGGACTGGCGGAGAGTTGATTCAAGATGCCCTCGCCAGCATCCCGCAGGAATTGAGAGAGTTTGTTATGACTGGAATCACTCCAGGGGAATGGGACAGGATGTTCCCGCCGGAAGATGAGGAAGAATGATGGCCGACTATATGCTATTACTATCTTTGTTTTTACTTGGATTATTTGCTGTTATTTATTTTGACGAGATGTAGTAAATCTTTTGCCCAAGGAGGGCGTTATGGGACGAGGAATCAATAGAGGCTTTCAGAGGAGAGCCGAACTTGCAGAGCGAGCGTCGGTGCTGGCTGACGAAAGGGCTGCACGCACGCCCGCGCAGCAGTTGGCCTTGCTGGACAAGCGTTTGGGCGCAGGTGTGGGCGCGAAAAAAGAGCGAGCTCAGCTCGCGCAGGAAATCGAATCGAAAGATAAAAAGTAAATCTTTCGTGCATACGAGTAAGCAAGGCAGCTTAAAATCCTTGGCGGAGTTCGAGACCTGAAAGAGGCTGCCTTGCTCAATATGTCAATTTTTTGCCCGGAGGGCGGCTTTATGCCATCCCTCCTTCTTCGCGGCCTGCGAGAGGCTGCTGGACCAACTCGATATTTCCAGAGCAAAGGGCGATGCATACTTCAAGCATGTTCGCAAACCCAAGGTCATCAAGACGAACCGGGATTCCCCAGTTTACCGGAGTTCCTTCATCAGGCGCTTGCACGAAAATGCCACTATAAGGAACATCTCCCAAGATATGAAACGTCTGTTCATGAAACTTGGGCACGGATACGGTCACACGCTTTCCGTCTTCCACCTTCTCATAGGTAAGGCCAATCCGGGTCATTTGAATACGTGACTTTTTGAATCCAAGTGTACGCAAGCGCCCAAAAAACTGGCGACGGGTCAAAGGTTCTCCTGGTAGTGTTAGCATTTGTATTTCTCCTTATTGTTTTATAATCGATGTAGAAATAGATTTTAGAAAATCTTCACGCCCGTGTTTGTCTTTCTCAGGTCGGTGAATCGAACCCTGCCACCACAGGTCCGGCAAGTGTATATCCGGCCTGCCTTCCTCATACGAGCCACCCGTCCCTCGGCTCCGCATGACCCCTGACATTGCCACAAGACATTCTTAGCCTGCTTACGACGCAGCCCGGTTGTGTCATAGTTGTGGCATCGGTGATTCTTATATTCACCAGTGATATTGGTCATCATGCGCTGGAAGCGTCGAGTATGACCCTTCTCGTTGTACTTATGAACCAGATAGGCATGGACCATTTCATGAACCAGGGTTCGTTCAATCTTATCAATATCGTATTCCAGCTTGCGAAACAGCTTGTCTGACAGGTCAATCTTGTACGGCTCCAGTTCGCGAGCCCTTTTGTCGTAACGGAGCATCCTACCCGAGCCGCCAACGGCCTTATACCTGCAATAACCAGCAGTCGTAGTCATGCGCGTGTTCCACACAACCGGCAGGTCTGGAATCTCTCCATCAAAATGTTCATCGTTCAGCCGAACAAACATGGCTTTGATATCAGGTCTGGTTGACATTTCATACTCCCTTGTACCAGAAAGTAACCGATGTAAAAACTGATTTCATAAACGCACGCGTGCAAAAGTTTTACTTTTTTATGTTAAACTTTTGCCCGTGGCGGGCGGCAAATGCCGCCTCACCTATCAGGCTGAAGCTGTTTCTTCCAGACCATCCGACGCTTCATCGTCATCATCATTGGACCATGGGAATGCATCTGTGGTGTCCAGTTCATTATTTGCTGCAAAGTTCAGAAATTTCAGCACCTCCTCTGGTGACATCCATCCGTTTACTTGATCTCCTCCAAAATTATGCCATTCACCTTCCTGGTTCCAGGCTGCTACCTCGGCAGTAGTGGCCGACCACGTAGACGCGTTTTGAGCCGCATCGTAGGGGGCTCCTCTGCCGTCTTCGTGGGTGGGGTCGCAGTAATTACTCGGACCCCACTGAACAGAAACCACGTTCCCGTTCGCGAAAGCAATTTGAAATCCCTTGCTCTGAGTGATTGTAAACATATTCGTATCTCCTATCCGCAGCTAAAGTAGTGCCAGCCAAAGAAAATCAGGGCTGCCCATGCTGCGGCATCGACTGTCACAGCGATTGGAAGAATCGTCAAGCGATTTCTAATAATCCATTCCATCATCATTTCTCCCTAACGGGGCCGACACGGCCCCTGTTCGCTTCCACTCGGTCGAGGCGAGCTACGCCACAATCGGAGTTCAGCCTGAGCCGGAGGGGCAGAGGCTTCAACACCGGAAACCCGCAGAGCCAAACCAACATGGCAAGAAGTCGTCTGACTGTAATACTCACCGGACGCGGTGTAGTCAAAGACCCTTCCCCCGTCACCGATGACCAAATCGTAGGACAGCAAATGCCGACCATCCGTAGTCAACGAGCCTCGGCCATTACGAGCCGCCCGACCATCAATCCATGCCATAATCACTTGTTCATTCCTCATTGTAAGCCTCCTAACGCTTCAAGGTTGAATAGCCGATGTAAAAAGTGATTTGAAAAAAGCAATTGCAAATCTTTTGCCCGCCGCAGGAAAAATGCGAATCGGTTTCTTCATCGGTTATTTCATTACATAACGAGGGAGTTATCAATGTTCATCGACGCCAATGCAATCACTGTCCTTATCGAAAAGTATGAAGCCATTTCGGCAGGGATGGATGGCTACTGGGATGCTCGTCGTAGTTGGGCCGATAGGGTTGTAAGAGACCTGGAAGGTCTTATTGACCAGGAGGCAGCCCGCCTCGACAAGATGGCTGAGGATTATGCTGCTGAAGAATATGGTCGGCAGGAGAGAGCAAACGCTGCGATTGAAAAGGAATTGGAAGTTGATTTCAACTGGCCTCATGGAGTATAAATGATTCTGGGTCCATAGCTCAACAGGCAGAGCGTCGGACTTTTAATCCGTAGGTTCAGGGTTCGAGTCCCTGTGGACCCACCATTTTATGTTAATTTTTTGCCCAGAAGGATAATGGAATGTCGAAAATTGTTTCTTGCAAAATTGGTCCATACCCAAAAAGTCTTATGGACTTTGAAATGCCAAAGGTAACAGCAACCTTTGACAATGGAGAATGCAAAGTTTTGTTCTCATTTTATCCAGATGAAATTAGTTTTTCATCCGAAGAGTTTATCGGACTAACCGCGCTGGAGGCGTGGAGTCTTCATCACAAGAAGGACGTTGCTTATCTGAGAAGTTAGGGTGCAAATCTTTTGCCCGGGGTGGCCCTAAATTTGAGCGAAACCTATCGGTAGAATTTAAACATTATTTCAATTCTATTTCTTCATCGGTTACTTGGTTATGTAAGGAGAGTTAAAATGACTCGTCGTCTTTTTCCAGATAATGATGCTTGGCCCACCGAGGCTTCTCGGGCAGCTAATAACGCTACTGTAGCTTTTATGGATCTTCTCGCTATTCTTGAGGAAGATGGTCCAGTTGATCTTAAGGATTTTCATTATATTCTTACTTCTGCCGCTGGTAGTTTTGTAGCGGGTCTTTCGGTTACTCGTCGTCTCGGAGATTCGGATGCTCCACCTAATCCTATTGTTCGATCTTATCCTCGTCTTTTTTCTAAATACGACGACACAGATATTGTGGCAACAGCAGACCACGATTCTCAACACATCGTGGAAGGTTATCAGAAATGGAAGTGCGTAACCCGGGTGAACGGGATCTGCCTTTATAATGATGCAGAGGACCCTATGCATGATAACTGCATCGCCTGTGGTCAACCAGAGGAGAGAAAGTAAATCTTTTGCACAAGGGCATGTGCATGCTAAAATATTAAATCAGTTTTAACATCAGTTATTATATCTCAGAGGGGAGAAGTAGAACGGCAAGGCCTCCAGGCGATGAGCCAACCGCTAAATAGCGGCATACGGCGTCCGCCCTAAAACAATCGCTGCGCTATTGCTTCCCCCTCTTTTTTTCTACTTTTTCTACTTTTTTATTTTAAATGTCAAACTTTTGCCTGCTGTCACATACAGAAGCGTAAGAGACCTAAAGCAATAACAAAAGATGAAAATAATAAAATTGAGCCCCATGGAATCATGGGAGCACCCAAATATCATTTGATTTTGCCTCGATGGTTCCGGCCTGCATACACTCACACTCACGGGAGGTAACTGATTCCATCCGTGTTCCGATGTCCGTGCAAGCCTTTTGGCACTGGTCTATCGTGCTGGCATCAAGTTGGCAGGATGATATATACATTCCGGCTACGACCGTAATGCCAATATAAAAAACAGATTTCGCTGCTGCTCCGGCCAGGCTTGCCATAAGTCTGTCGCCAGACTCAAGAGAGGGAGGGGTATTTTTGTTGTTGTCCATGTTGTCCCACAGTGGTGTAGATGATTTCATAGTTACCACCAAGAAGTATAAACTATTTCATACCCTTCGGCTATAAAAGACTTGGCGTCTTCGATGAATGTTTTGGTAGTATCGTCATCTTCCTTTTCCGATGCTCCCCAAAAGAATCCATGGGCGGTTTCCAGGCCATCATAGACCTCTTCCAACGCAATAATATCATTCTCAAAAAGGCGTAGCTCTGTGCAGTTGAAGTCGCCTTGGCCGCCTCGTTCTGCATATAGGTTAGCCATCCATCCTTCCAAGTTCGCGTGCTTACGCCAGTAAGCAATATCAAGTTGTTCCTCACCCTTGCGAGCAAATGCGTATTGGTCAAGTCCCATGTGTTATACTCCTTCTGAGAGGATATAACCGATGAAGAAATAGATTTCCTAAAAATACGTATGTGTAAAGGTTTTGCCCAGGTTAGTCGCCACCGTAGGTTTTATGAAGTTCAATAATTTCTTCATACGCTTCCACCTGTGAGCCTTGAAGGGCGTGGTCCAGATGAGGTTCTCCATCGGCATCGGCATGGAGTCGGGATTGGTTTGCACCCGGCCCAACATCATAAAGTCCACCCCACGAAGATTGATACTCTCCATGAAAGCCACAACAATGAAAATCAATATTGTTTACTACCCAGGACTGCAAAATATGATGATGACCAAAGTACCAACGCTCAGGCGTGTGCTTGCTGTGCTTCAAGGCATTCTGAAGATTACGAGGGGTAGGCTGCGTGCCTCGGCCAGTTCGGTTCAGTTCAACACAAAGTGGAGCCTCATGGGTTATGATAATTTCAGGGGCATCCTCAACCAACGAGTCAAAGAATCGTTGGAATTCTGCGGCGGAGGGAGTTTCCTCGGCCCACCACGTAGTCCCTTCGACCCTCAAGCTTTTATCAATAGATTCGGCACCACCAAAGAAAAGGTGAGTCTTTCCATCCAACTTGGTCGTCGCACCACGAACCACATAATTGCAGCCCGGAGCCAGCTCAACCATTTTACCATTACCCTGTTCTTTTTGCAGCCTTGCCCATTCCGGCCAGTTGTCATGATTTCCGCCACAAGTATACCAAGTTGGACCGGGCCGCTGCTGTCTCTCCCGCTTCTTGAAATACTTTACGATAGGGCAGTTTTTAGCCCAACGAATTCCAAAGTCGCCAACCTGAACAACAACCTCAACCCCAGCCTTTATAGCTGCTCGGTCAATTGCCGCCACATCATCAACCCTGCCATGAATATCGCCAACATAATAAATCATTCTATCTCCCACTATAAAGTAACTGATGAATAAATAGATTTCACTTATTGTTGTCAAGTTTTTGCCCAGGTTTATTATATGAAAAGACTTTTTACATCAGTTACTTTCATATAGGAGGAGTGCGTGTGAGTAAGAAAAAAGATTGGAAAGGAACAGAACCTGTTGCGAGGACACCCGAGCAGCATCGACGGAAACGTGAATATGAAGCTATGTCGCCAGAAGAGAAGAAGGCGGTTCATAGAAAGCAATTCGTTTCTTGGATGGAGTGGCTCCAGCAGCCCGGCCCCAAAATTATGATAAATGGGAAACCACCCGAGAGCGAGTATGTGCCTATGACAAAGGAGCAGGCAGAATTGAATATAGCTGCATACGATGGAGATATTCCCAGAACAAAAGAACAGAAATTGGGAATATATCTAATGGATCGAAGGTCAAAATCCGATCCCGGTGAAAATTAAAATTGAGCCAGCCACCCTCCTGGTGGCCAGGCAAAAAATTGACATTTAAAATAAAAAGGGGGCCCAACTGGGCCCCCTGCTTTTAGCAGCCGAACCGTCGCTCGGCAGCCACCATCGCCTCGTACTCTGCTTCATACCGAGCATTCTCATGAATCTCATGCAGAACTTCTTTTTGACGGTCGTTCAGCTGACTTTCATCGAGTTCAGCCGTGACCTTCTTCCCGCCACATTCGTAGCAGGTCACGTCGTACCTGCCAGAAGTATACTCCTCAGCAAAGTCAGGGTCATCGTAAAAATCGTCAGAAGTCAGGCCGCCCGAATCAATCGAGGGGTTGACATGAGAGCCGGTCCCGTCGCAAAGCCCACACTTCTCGAACCTAACGGGCATAGTTTCCAGGATTTCGTCGCCATCTTCATCCTCCACCATAACCTGAGCGGTCATGGTAGATTCGTCAAGGGTGGTGTACCACTTGCTCTGGCGAGCGGCGCGGGTACGAGAATCGTTGTAGTAATTGTAGTCGTCAAGTGACATATAGAACCTCCGAGATAGAGTAGTTGATGTAAAAATAGAATTCAAATTAGTTGATTGCAAATCTTTTGCCCAGTACCATAGTCATATGAAATGGTTAGAAAAAATAAAGTATAAGCTTTGGTGGAGAGGAGTTACTCTCAAGGATTTAGCAGTCCTTGTGTTAATGCCTACATCAATCTTGGCAATGGTGGTCTTTATGCTATATGCATTTGGGCAAACATTGTAAAGCTTTTGCCCAAGGTCAGTCGAGTTTTATGTGTGGAATGCCGTGAAGCCTCTCGGCAAGAAGGTCTCGTCCATCTGCATGCGCTTGGTCCAACGCGTGTGCAATTGAGAGTATTTCAGCCCAAGTCTCCGAAGGCAGGACCACGCACGCGTAATCCGTATATGCCTTAACCCACTTGTCGCCCGGAAGCATACGCGTGGAAATTGTGTCTATGGCATACAAATGCTCGGGCTTGATAGACACTTGCACTCCACTTACATCAAAGACAATTGCATCAGTGTCCGTGAACGCAAACCCACCCGGGTCAAGGTGCAGGGTCTCGATAGGCTCGCGAGTTACGGGTGTGCGTCCATATCTTTCTTCTATATCGTCCTCGCACACGCTTGACCCAACGAGGGTAATGTGGCGACGGATCTCATAATCGTAGTCAAGAAGTTCCAACATAGTTTTTCCCTTATGCAATATGTACTAAGCCCAAAATAATTGCAGCAATTCCGTAACAGAAGTACATTGGCATATATGCTTGGGATGTTAATGCGGCAGTGCCACCAATTAAAGAAATCATAAAAGTAAGGTATACAGCAGAGGCAATTATTTCTCCGGTATCTTCTGGAATTTCCATCAACCAGTTATGGTATTTGTGCAGCAAAGCTTTCATACAATAATTGTACTGACTACAATACTACAAAGCAATCATAAAAGAATATAGCGTCAGGAAGGGTCAAGCCTTGGGTTGTCGTCAAAAGATTAAGGCACTCAAGTCGGCCTCCCGTTGAATTTATCTCCTTGAGATATTCAATAAATTCATCAAAAGAAAGGGGTGAGGACTCCATCTCAGTAGTCCTCAGCCTTCACTTTTCCGCGACACGCCTTCTTCGAGCGAGCCTTTCGCTCGTCACCATGAGAGCCAGCACCGTTCCTAAGAATCAGGCCGAGCACATCGAGGTTGCGAGTTTTGGNTCGCTTACCTTCTCCGCGCATCGAGGCGCGAAGCTCACGATTCTGACGGCGAGCATTACGNTGGCGGTTCTTTCGTGCTGTCTTAGCCATGATAGCCTCCCTGTGTCAGTAAGTAACCGATGAAGAAATAGAATTCATTTTATGTGTATGTTAAACTTTTGCCCAGAGAACTGATTGTAATACTTTTGCCCTTCGGGCAAAACTTTGACATATTAAACGACAAAGAAAGGCCCAAGGAAGGCCACCATTCCTTCCTTGGGCCGGGCATCCCACTCATGCCCTGTNTATCTCTCCCATGGAGGGAGAGGGTTCCCANTCCTCCANTCATGCTCCCAGCGGTCTCGCATCGACTGAATCCCAGCAAGCGGCACGCCATGAGTGTTGCGACCAGCAAGCTCCTCATCAGTACATCCACCATCGAAAAGGGAGACAACCGTGACCCGATAGCCATTGTTCTCTGCCATCTGAAGGTAGGGCTCCATCTCCCACCGTTGAGTGAAAGTGTTGTGAACGATGACGTGCAGCCCCTCATCCATAGCGGTAGCCGTTGCCTCTTGGCACCATGCGTGTGCTTTGGGAAGGTCGGACGGATTGAACTGGTAGACTCCATTCTCATCCATAAAGTAGTCATCAGCAGCCAAAAGACGGCGACGGCCACCAAGGGCAAGCTGTTGAGCCAATGTGGTCTTGCCACAACCCGAAACGCCACGAACCAAAGTGATTGTTCTCATGCAAACCTCCTTGCAAAGATGAGTAACCGATGTACAAACGTATTTCAAAAACGCCCCGGGCAAAAGATTGACATAAAAGTGTATATTTTTTGCCCAGAGGCAAGGAGACCCCCGGCCTTTCGACCGGGAGCCTCGGCGCACGGGAGGTCACGCCTTCTTGATTGTTCCGTCAAACTTGACGTATCCCTTGGTATCAATCCGGGGAATGTTGTCAACAATCTCCGTATCAAACAGGGTCAACATTGTCTGGTATTTCACTTGGTCCTCTGTTTTCATCGAACCCAGCCGAGACTCCATCGCCTTCTTTGACAGACCGGAAAGGTCATTCCAAAGCTGGATGATGTGGTCTGGAGCATACTCTCTGGTACATCCCAACTCTTGAAGCAGCAAGCAGATGGTCGGGACGGAACGTGCCCGATTGGTTGCAGCGCGAGTGCTGGAAGGGCCA
Source organism: Candidatus Pacearchaeota archaeon (assembly GCA_002686195.1). Next base: position 25,261 of record NZAS01000011.1, read on the forward strand.
CGAGAGAGATGACCTTCAATCTCGGCGGTGAAAGATACAAACGTATCCGTACCGGGTGGAAGTGCAGTCTCATCGTTGCAAGACTGAAGGTTGACTGCTTTTGCAACAGCAAGTTTTTCGATTTGAGTAAGGGTCTTGGACACTGTGTCTCTCCTGAGTGGTTGATTGTGGGTCTTTCCCACGTAGATAAGTAACCGATGAGTAAACTGATTTGATAAACACAAATGTAATATTTTTGCCCAGAGGCCCTGGCTATGGCACAGTTCTTGCTAATGCAAGAAGCGTGCCAACGTGTGTGTGAACATTTTGCCCTACGGGCAAAAAATACACATGCATGTAAATTTTTTGCCCCGAAGGGGCGAAGCCCCTCTGGGTAGCGCGGCTTGTGTGCAAAACAGCAGCGAGGGAGCTTGCTCTTTGAGAGGTGCTTGGTTCGCGACCCGAACAAATCTCGTGACATCCCTTGGCTTTTCAGTTTGCCTTGCCTTCCCAGAGGGGCGTAGCTGCTCATCTTGTTGGGGTCCTACCCTGTACCCCGACTTATCACGGCATGAGTCAACCGTGACGACAACACGAACCGGTGTTGGTTGTCGATTTATGCTGCGCCCAGGGCAGCGATTAGGTCGGCCTTGCGAGCCTTGCTCACGACCTGAATCCCCCGGTCAGCACATCGCTGGCGCAGAGCCTTGCAGGTCAAAGAGGACAAATCCTCTTGCGGCCGCTTGACGGACCCGCCCCGACCATGAAGGTAGGCGATGCCAGTCTGCCGACGCCACTTGCCAGCCTGCCGACGAGAGGCAGGGATGCCGACCGCATCGCAAGCGGCACGAAAGTGAACGTCTTTTTGTGCAAATTCAAAGTTGAACATGTGATTTCTCCTTACACCGCTGAGTAACCGATGTGCAAACGCATTTCAAAAAACATTGGCACGGTTCTTGCTAATGCAAATATCATGCCAACATGTATGTAAATCTTTTGCCCTGCGGGCAAAAATTTGACATATAGAATATAGGAAAGCCGGGCCTATGGCCCGGCTTTCCAGGGGCGGCAGTACCCCTACTTGCGCCGCTCCCCCTTGTCGATGAGGTAGCGCATGACCTTGCCCGCCTCATTCGCGGCCCGCTGAATCACGGTAGGGTCATCCTTGAGAGCCTTCTTCCAGTTGGCGAGATAAGCCACATGATTATCCATCAAACCCTCCCGCTTGACTCCCAAATAGGCGCATGTGAACGCCGCGCCAATCTCAGCAATCAACTCCTCGTAGGCATATACCTGCGAGCCGAACCCCGAGAACTTGACGATGCCCTCTCGGTTCAGGCGGTCAGCAGCACCCGTCCAGTGGGCGTGCTCATGGATTGTCGTAGCCCAATAGTCAGCGACGGTGGTGAAGGCTCCCGCCTCGGGCACCATGATGTAGTCCTCGCGGGGAGAGTAGAAGGCACGCCCGCCACCCGTCCGAAAGTCTGCGCCGATACCCTCGACAAGTGCAGCAGCCGCCTCGTGACCCACCTTCGGGTCCACGTCCTCGATTTCACTCGTGGCGAGAGGGGTAGTCGTCTGCTGATTATTGAAGGTGTAGGAGCTTCCAAACCCGATGAACTTTGTGGCCCCTTTGGCCTTGAGGTTCGCGCCACAGGGCTTGCAGACTTTCGCGAATCCACAGGGTCGGCCACAACTGTTGCAGGCCAACTTTGGGAAGAAAATAGGGGTACCCTTCTCGCCCTTGCTAACAGGATTCCCGCTCTTCTTCCACTGGCCGAACCCGGCCCAACGGTTGTCGCCAAACTGAACCCCGGCCATCATCAGCATAAAGCCATTGAAGTTTCCGCCGTAGGCGCGGCCCGTCAGGATGTTGATTGGCATCCCACCAGCAAGGGACCTATCCCACGGCATAATCCAAGGGGTGCCGTCCTCGGGCGGGTTGTCGAGGGCTTCGATAATCTGCGCGGCTATGCGCTCGCACGTCTCTTGAATCTTGTCGTTGGGCTTGCTCATGGTGGTCCTCCGGGACTAAAGCGGGTTCTGGTAGGGGTTACATGAGTATGTAACCGATGGACAAACACTTTTCAAAAACCACTTGCCAATCTTTTGCCCAGGGTCGGCTACGCCTCCCTTGCAAGAACTATGCCAACATGTATGTAAATGTTTTGCCCAGGCTATATTAGCATTTACATGCAAATATCATGCCAACATTGTTGGCATGGTTCTTGCAAAGAACCAAGGCATTTTGACTTGGCATGGTTCTTGCTAATGCAAGAACTGTGCCAACATAGATGCAAAACTTTTGCCCAATGCCTTGGGCAAAAAAATGACATATGTATGAAAATACACATGTCTTTACATATTTTTTACAATGGACAAGACACAAGGAAAACCCCCACCACCGCCTTTCGGCGGTGGTGGGGGTTGGAGTCTCTCGGCCCTCCCCTCAGTAGTGGATGGGGAGGGGGGAAGCGGCGTCAAACTCGGTCCAGTCCTCGTCCAGCCACATCGAGGCCGGGACATGCCGCCACTCGATACGGACCCGGCGATACCGACCCGCGTACTTGCCAGAGCCAAAGGACCGGAGGTGGCAGACTGGCAGAGCCTTGCCGCGATTGGCCCCAGACTCGCAGATGTAGGTCCGGCCTTGAGCGATGCAGTCGGCCCAGACCTTGCTGGCATCGGCCCGGCGCATCATCAGCACACCGTCAATCTCGGTCAAGAGACAGACCCAAATCGGGGTGCCAGTCTCGACAGCAGCGAGGAAAGCGGCCAACGGGGTGCCAGCTTTCGGGGTGCCAGTCTCGGCATCCCAGACGCCGCTGGTCAGGTCGCGGTTCCCGTAGGGGTCCGACTTGCTGCCCTTGAAGTTGACCGGGACCATTTCCACAATCGCCGGGTAGGGGTGCCCAGCGAGCGACGGGTGAACCACGGGCCANANGTCGTCAAANAGGCCCAGACCCCGGCCACGCTGCAACGGACGGCCCAGNCGGTCAAGCTCGCCATTCTGCGCCACGCCATCGCGACACGCGGGGACCGCGACACCAGCCGACTCCATCCAATATACGACGGCTGCATACCCGTCGCCCANNCCTGCGCCCATTCCGCCCGCTTCNGCGAGGCGNCAGCCGCCCTCAATCTCAAGTCCGTTTCTGTTGTGACTCTTTGCCATGATGACCTCCGAGGGTATGTAACCGATGAAGAAACATGTTTGAAAAAGTATTGCCCAGAGGGGAGGCAAGAACCGTGCCAACTAATAGCCTTTGACAAACACTTGACAAAACTTTTACACTTATATGACATCCCCGGCGGCGCAGGAGTTGGCACGGCGCNTGCCTCCGTCCACGACGTATTTTCCTATAGTCAATGATTTATTTCTTTTATTTCCCTGTATATACCCTAAAAAGAAAAAACCCAGCGTATTGCTGGGTATTCTGTATAAGAGATATTAAATTAATTTATATATATTATTTATTTTCAGGAGCTTTAGCCATCTCCCTCTGGAATCCATGCTGGATTATTTCCCTCTATCGCTGGATTACCATCTGTCTCTGGAACCCAACCGGGCTCGATTTGACCGTGAGCGGAGAGTGCAAATCCCTGAGACCATAAGCCTTCTAATATTCTTTTGGCCACCTGCTCTGGGAAGCGCTCTTCAGCAAACCAGTTCTTTATTATACCTACCAGAGCTACCTCGCCACCTGCGGCTGCATCATATGCTCTCTTCATTAATCTATAATTTTTATTTCCCGCTATTTTCTTCATGGTATCTCCTATTAATGAACCATATATTCTTTTATACTGAAGTGGACATCAGAATAATCATAAATTTCTTCACCAAACTCGTCTAAACCTCCACCCTTGTTGGGGTTTTTGGTGGCCTCTGATTCTGTGGCTACGGCTTTGGCTTTTTCTTCGCTAGAATAAATTCCTTCTATTCTGCTTCCCTCGTAATCTACATTCTTCATAACAACCCAGACCTTTGGCCCTGGGCCGGCATATGGACCAATGGTGACGAGGGCTTTCTTTCTTAATCTATAGTTTTTATCTGATGCTATCTTCTTCATGGTATCTCCTATGGTTTATTCCTTCTTATTAATAGTTACCGGAAGCTTCCTATTCTCTCATACTTCTAATCAAAGCATCAAGCTGATCTGCTTCCTTGTGATAACCAATCTTGTCTAATGCGTTTGCAAGTTTTGTTATTTCATTTATCATTTCTTAATCTCGTTTATAAACCTGCAAGAGTTTTGTATCTTTGCTTTTGATTCGAAAGAGTTGCGCTAAGCTCATTAAACCTTTCTCTGGTATCATCATTAAGATCCATTGCATTTAGCTCTTCTGTATTTGCTTTTATTTCCTTTTTTAATCTAACCATATTGATCAATTGTCTGCGAGCATCTCCACATCTAAACCCTGTGCCATTTGGATCTCGGTTTGGACTTAATTCTTTAAGAACCTCTAAATAATAAGCAGCATCTTCTCCAAATTCATTTCTCAGTCCTTCATCGCTGGTAAATGTAAGTGGAACTCCGGGTCCGCAAACCTTTTCGTGATCAAGTCCCTCTGCGGCTTCTGTATAATCGCCTTCCGACCCGGTGCTTACATAAGATCCATTGTCTGCATGCTTCTTTAAAACTGCATCCAAATAATCAGCTTCTTTGTGATAGCCGTTATTGTCTAAGTGGGTTGCGAGTTTTAATAGTTCGTTAATCATTGTGCTAGCTTCCAAGAGTGATAGTCATTGGTTCCATAGTAAACAGACTTATCGGATTCATCTAGAACTAAATGTTCTCTAACAATTTTGCCAGCCTCTCTTTGGATGCTTGTACTTTGTTTAAGTGCGGACTGTTGTGCTTTCATATGAAATTGCTTATCAACTATATTGAATTGATAGTAGCTACCCTTACTGCTTTTGTATATCTCATAGGTAAAGGCGCCCTCTCTAGCTTCCTGATCAGCGAGCTCAAATATCTTTGCGGTTATTGCATTGGTAACAAGAATATAATTGGCATCAGTATTTTTGGAAGCTGGGTCTGCATACTTCTTTAAAACTGCATCCAAATAATCAGCTTCTTTGTGATAGCCGTTATTGTCTAAGTGGTTTGCAAGTTTTATTAAGCTGCCAAACATTATTATACTTTACCAGTCCCACTCATCTGGTGGGGCCCCAGGCTCTGGTTCAGGCTCTGGTTCAGGCTCTGGTTCAGGCTCTGGTTCAGGCTCTGGTTCCCATGGTTCGAATGGATCTCGTCCTGGATCAGGTTCTACTACTATGGGCGCTCCTCCTCCGGATACCACGCGCTCCTGTTCGCGCTCCAACCTTCTCAGATGTCCCTCTAGTTGGACGACACTCAAGCCGTCAGTATCAGTAGTGGTTCCAAGCTCTGCATCTAGTCCGGCTATTTGGTCTTTCAGATCTTCTATTAGCAGGTCCTCTTCCTGCCCCGCTTCCTCTTCCTGCTCCTCGGCTTCCTCTTTCATAGCTTTTATCCTGGCCTTCGCAGACTCGAACCATTCGTCTACATTATAAGCGTTAGGACACTCCCCGGTATCCTCTTCGGGCCACCCTATTTCCTTCCCCATGTCGCACATCCATCCGGTTGCTGTGACATCAAAATCAGCACCGGCATCTAATAGCTCCTGCGCAATCGCGTCTATTGCACCCTTGTGAAAAATTCCCTCAAACAATTCTCCGTATGGCCCCTCTTTGTTCCATCCTGTGCATGTCTTCCCCATCACTTCTGAGGCGTCATTAAATATACTCTCCATAGTGCCTTCCGTATCAGGGCCATAACCCGTTCCGTTTCTAAACCTTCTTCTCAGCAAGCGGTCTAGTCTGTCTCTTGAGTCTTCCGAAGAGGAAGCCGGCCAATCCTTGCCTATCATGAGATCGTTGCATACATCATCATTCATGAGGTGGGCTAATAGATCTTCAAACATTTCACCAGCGGGCGTTGTGTCAAACGCTGAAGCTGATCCCACTGGGACTCCTGCAGCTTGTCCTAACTGTCTTGCATCTGTCGAAAAGCGCTCCGAGATTCCTGTTCCGACAGCTGCAGCGGCGATGATGCCGAGTCGCTTACCTACAGCGGCTAGGGTCGCCCCTCCACGGATCCATTTAAGAACCCTGGTCACCCCACCAGCGCTTTTAACAAGAGACCCCGTTGACAAGGTAAGTCCATAAGCCTCCAATGAATTGTTTGTAATTTTATCTAAAAGATCTGCCTCTTTAACAAGACCTCTTGAGTCTAGCTCATTGGCTACTTTGATTAGTTCAACTAAGAATGTTTTTCCCATGACAAATGTCTCCTTGCATTTAAAAATAATATTACCATATTAAGTTAATCTGACTATCACTCTCAACCCATTTTTTACCACTATAATCCACTTTGATCCACTTTGTACCACAACGTAAAAATACTATCTAAGTATTTTGTTGATTATCATAGAAAAAACAATGTATAATTAGCAACCGTCTTATGAAACCCCTATTTTATATAATATAAATACTAAATATTTTTATTGACTATCAACAAAATATTAGCTATTAAAACCTGCTCCTATTTAAGCGTTTAGCAAAACATGAAAAATCCCTTAATTTATATATTTAAATTTTGGATTGTTCTACATGCAAAATAAGGTTAATTATTAGTAGGAATTCTCAGTAAAGATCATCTGTTTTTATAACGTCCCAGATGTCTTTCCATTTGGACTTAAGAGCTTCATGGTCCGGAGGGATTACGTTATAGACCTTCTCTCCCTCTTCTATCCTTTCAAGATCTTCAGGTGTTGTTTTTACAACAGAGGCTTCGCCGGAATATGTTTCTCCATCATCAAGGACTACTAGATAAATATCATTAAGATCGCTTCTTCTTTCGTCAGCATCTCTGAGTCTATCCTCCTTTACAGGATAACGTCCTGATGTAGATGCCGGATAGCGTTCAGATATATTTTGAACATCATCTATTGCATCTTGTAGTGCTTGCCAGTTTTCCATGAGAACTTTTGGATCTTGTTTTTCACGGCGAGGAGGCTTGTCAGGCTTATTGCGTGATCTTCTGAATTCATCAAGATTGATTACTTCTCCGAGTTGTTCTGGCTCTTCGATTTCTGTAGACATTTTTTTGATCATAGAATCAATATAGTCAGCCTCTCTATGATAGCCTAGGCTGTCCAGATGAGTTGATAATTTTATTAATTCATTAATCATTATGTCTCCTTACCTATAAAGCTTAAAAATAATAGCATGAACAAAATGTGTATTGATTAACTTATTAGTCATGATATGTTACTTTTCCATCTGGAATTGGATCAGAAGATCCTCTTCCTCCACAGCTAGGTCTGGCCTCATCTCCAGGGCCTGTAAACTCAACTGTAAAATATACACCATCGCTACCCTGATAGTAACATGAGCCTCTGTAGTTGCCGTCAGAATAGTTTTGAGAACTAGATGATACAAATCTAGCATTTTGGTCTACACTATAATCCTCTTCGTAATCCTCTTCGTAATCCTCTTCGAGTCCCTCTCCCCATTCCTCTTCTAATTCTGCAAATAAAATATCTGCTTCTCGACAAGCCTCGCTTGCAGGGCCGTGTTGCTCACACATTGTTTCTATTTCTTCAAGCTCATTTAAGTCTTCATTATATATTTCTTCATCATAAATTTCATCAAGTCGCTTCTGCAATGCCTCAAGCTTGCCTTTCCAATCTACAGAGTCAACCATTTTCTTTAAGGAGCCCATTGAAGCAGCCTCTTTTCTGATCATTTCATCAATATAATTAGCTTCTCGATAATAACCTTCGGTATCTAAATGAGTTGATAATTTTATTAATTCGTTAATCACTTTCTTTTCTTCCTGCCCCAGGAAGACGGATTGTCCTGTCACGTATCCACCATATCATAGGCCTCATCCTCCTGTTCTTCTTCTACGTCTTCAAGCATTTCAGATAGATTTTCAAAATAATACGCTTCATCCTCAAGTCTTTGCCCACAGTCATCTGGGCCTTTTCCATGAACTTTAGTTATTATTCCATCCAAAAAGTCAGCTTCTTTGCTCAGCCCCTTTGAGTCAAGATAATTTGCTAATTTTATTAATTCGTTAATCATTTAACTTCTTTCCAAAAATTATTTGCCGGAAGCTGGCCCGGTACAGCCAAAGGAATCCTGGGAGGATCACCCGGAGCTACAGGAATATTTGGGATTGTCGTGTCTCGCCCAGGAGACAGAAGCTCTTGCCCGCTGTCATCTATATATTTAACAACTCTGCCATCAGCATCTCTAAACTGTGTCCATCCGTATGCTCTCCACTTAGTTCCCGGATCGGAGGCAGCCTCTGCTTCTTCTACTTCTTCGGCAACCAATCCTTTTTCTGCAACATCTTCCATAAGGCTATCAAATCCGCCTTGGCCTTCTCTTATGATTATATCTTCTGTTGCATTTCCAGCAGTATCCAACCAACTATGCTTATTTGCAGGACCTTCTGTTACTAAGAAAATATTTTGATCTGGTACATATATGTATCTATACGGATCTCCTCTCCTGACAATAAAATGGTTTCTGTCTAAATTAAATTCTCTTAATTTTTTTGCAGAATAAGAACTGGGGCCTATTTCAAAAGATTTTTTAACTATCTTGTCTATATAATCGGCCTCTTTATAATAACCTTTATTATCAAGATGAATTGCTAATTTTATTAATTCGTTAATCATATATCCCTCCTAACGTGTTGGGTATTGCCCGCCCCGGCCATAATAATATTGATCAGATGAACTTCCTGGAGAGGCTTGGAGTGACTCCTCTTCTGTTGATGATTTAGAATATTCATCCAACCATCTTGCTAGGTCATCCTTAGAGCTTTCGTCTAGATCTGCTGGATCAACCGTTTCTTGCCAATCCCATGAATCATATGAACTATGGTCATCTGGCGTCGGGTGACAGCTAGGACAGGGATCTGCTGCAGGCCAATTCTCGAAAGCTTCTTGCTCTGTAGCAATCCATTCAGGCCCGCTTGTTTTTGCCCACGCTATTAGCTCCTCCCTTAAAGAATGTACCCTTTGTTGAGTTGGGAACCAACCTGGAATACAGCAGCTCATTTCCTCACCTGGCGATAATCCAGTAGAATGATGAGGCTTTCCCTTCTTCCAGCTCTCATGATCAAGAATCCCGCTAAGGCTTTGCGGCATTTGCTCTCTCATTTTAATTAATTTTCTAGTAAACGCCTCCTCATCATCACCTGGATTATACCATGGTATGAAGGAAAGCTGTCTAATATCTCTAAGCTCTTTTACGTCATCCATTAAAAATCTTGCAAAAACGCTCCACGTCCATAAGCACGTCGAGCAATCATCAAACTCATCTTTGGGGCGGACAAAGCGAAACACCTCCCAGCCCATCCATGCAGCTGTGGCCATTCTTCCGGCCCATACCAAGGCAGGCCCCAGGGCAAGAGGCCCGATAGCCTCCTTTCTGATCATTTCATCAATATAATTAGCCTCTCTATAATAACCTTTGTTATCCATATGAGTTGATAGTTTTATTAATTCGTTAATCACAGCTCCTCCTTTGTATCTTTTTAAATTAAATTGATTGGAGTAATAATCCTCATAATCTTCAGGCATCATATAAATTGAATCATAATTTCTCGAATCCTCATTAGGTTCTACATAAACATCTGTATCTATACTTGTATCTGTATCTGAGTCTGCACCGTCATCCATATCTGTATCTGTATCTTCATCAAAATCAATGTCTGTGCCTGATTCTTCTGGTCTATGCTCATACCCTTCTGATTGAGTATCAGCACCTGTTGCTGCTTCTGGATTATTGCGAACCCAATCGGCAGCTGCAACAAAACTTATATATTTATCGCTTTCAATATACTCCTGAAGCTCTTTGTGTAATAGGTTTATCATCTGAGAAGAGGGTACCCATCCTCGATGGCAACAAGGCCTCCAAACATCATCCCACCCAGGCTCTAAAACCCACAGCGTCCCGTGTCCTCCTGCCTCTTGTCCTCGCGGGGGCCCTTCGCCAATCCATCTTATATTATGCTCTGCAACTATTTCTTTGTCCCACTTTGGATTATTAATTATATTAAAAAGAGCTTGAGGAAAGCCGTTTTCTTGATGATAATCATCAACTTCTTTGTATATCTCAGAAAACACTAAATTTGGCCAATTGCAAGACTTGCAATCATCTCCGGCAGCTGTAGAAGAAGGCCCTAAAATTTCCCACAAAAATAATGCAGTACTAACGGGGCCAGCAACAGGAGCTACCCGTTTTCCTGCAGCCTTAAGCCATTCAGCTATTTTTGCGGCAGTTGCATGTTGAGCATTCTTCTTAATCATCTCATCTAAATAATTGGCCTGTCTATAATTACCATTATCATCCAAATGATTTGCTAATTTTATAAGTTCATTTATCATTTATCTTATTTTCCACAATTACTAAGCATCCCAAGTTATACCAACTTTCAAAATAATAATATAACTCATGCTTATCAAGAATATTAGCAGTCAATGCTTTCATTTCTGAACTATTTCCTGTAATTATTTTAAATGGAGACTCTTCCGTTAAAACAAACAAGTCTACGGCATCTTTTGCTTCAGGATATGTTAATCCATGCAAATCTAGAGTCTTTGTTCTGCGATTTCTTTTGCTTTTTTTGGGCACCTTGGTTTCCTTACACAATTTATCTTTAATATTAATAAATATAGGAATATGATATAGCTCTGTCGGGCTATAGCTAAAAGGAGCAATAAAATGCTAGAACTATTAAAGGAATTACTTAATCTTGTTTTACAGTTGGGCACTCAAGCCGGGGAGCTATTTGTCTTGGTGCTTGGATCAGCAACAAGCATGCTTATGCTGCTTCACACTGAAATGCCACGTCTGGAAGGCCTTCTTGTAGGTGTATTATTGGCTTGGCTGTTAGCTCGCAGAGGACGCCACCCATTGCTTAGGGCGTTGAGCGCACCATTAAAGCTTGTTGTGGATATTCTTGATCTCATTTGGGATCAATGTATCGAGTTTCTTCAAGATGTATGGGGAACAGCAATGAGCTGGACTAAAGGGTTGCTTGGCTGGGCAAGAGATAAAGTTAAAGGCGCTTGGGGCATGCTCATGGGCGGATTAACAAGCCTTAAGAATAAGTTGAGCAGAAAATCTAAGTAAATAACAACTATTAAGCAAACAAAAGTTTAAAGACGGGACATTTGTCCCGTCTTTTTTGTTTAAATTATTTAATTATCTACCCTGGCGATAAACATTGGCGCATCTTTTTCTATTTTGCCCAACACAGTTATGCCAAATCTCTTTTCCCTTGCTGGGTTCGGCCTATCTCCGCTCATTAATAATCGATGAGTATCGGACAGTGCATCAAAAGCAATATACTGATACTTAGAGTCTCTCACTTCTTTCAGCAGTCCTTCTATTATCTTTATGATCTTCATTCTATATGCTTTATCTATAAGGAAATTTGAAATATAAAAGATTTCACCATCCTTTGCCTTTTGAATCATATCTTCCGCAAAGGAATAGACATCTTGATCACATTCTGCTACAAAACATTCAAAGTCTTCTAAGTCAATGTTTTCATGTAATATTTCATCTTCATAAACCAGTTGATATCCATAGAGATATCCTTTAATTTTCTGGCTTTTATCATCAACGTAAGCAACCCCTGCAGCACCCGGTTGATCCATATCATCTAAAATATCTTCTGAGTCTTGAGCATGGTAGTTAGAAAAGTATCTTTGCTCCAACTCCTCCATTTCCTCTGCTTTATCACTGTCTATTCGCGAAGGAAGATTGCTTATTAATGCAGCCATTCTATAACTATGATTATCATTGTTATTTGAATATTTAGATAATATAGTTTGATAATGCAATTTACTTATCTTATCTTTTCTTTTCTTTTTAGCATCTACTTCTGGTATTTCAGGCAAATCAAATTTTGGATCTAATAAATTGATGCTGCTACTAGAACTCCAATCAGTTCGGCCTTGATATGTATACTTTGTTACAAAGTCTCTTGGGTCATGCCCTAGTCTTAAGGAACTAAATTCAGAATCATCTATTTTAGAAAAACGTTTTCCTATTGAAAAATATTTAACATCGTATGTATCTTTTATTTTTTTAGCAAGCATGGCATAAAGCTTTTCTTTTGAATATCCTGTTGTTTCCCATATTTTGCCTGCCCAAGTCATATTGTGCTCTACATTGTCTAAAATATATCCATTATCTGCAGGTACATAATGAAAATAACTTTGAGAGGCTAAGTTCCATCTTTTAACACCAGCTCTATCTTCTTTGAATATTTCCAATATAACGACTCCAGCTAGTGGGTTAATGTAAGAGTCAATTGCTGCTTTTTCCCCAATCCCTCCAAGCCTTTGACAACAACCGGTTTCCGCTCCAATTTTAAAATGACGTGGATCATAAGTTCTGAGAACTTTAAACCTAAAGTTTTTAGACTTGACTTCCCAATTTAATTTAAAAAGATTTTTATCCTTTGGTATAACGCGTCTATTATATTCCTCAAGGGTTGAATATTCTTGTATGGCTGTTAAATCTGTATCTATTTCCTCAATAGATTGCCTAATAGATACCTGATTAGAAAGTGCCTCGCCCTCTAATCCTTCTAGGTTTGGACGGATTTTCATTCCAGATTTACAAACTCTATAAATATTTCTAAGCCTAGTGTAAAATCCACGAGAAAGCATTTTGTTTTTAGACAAAGTAGATATGACTTCTTTGTATTCTCTTTTTATTTTAGCTAATCCGCCAAACCTTGCCAACTTTGCACACATTGCAAAATACCTATCAACAGAAGCATTGGCTCCAAAATTTTTAAAGTTAGGATCTTCAAGCGTTCTAACAAAGAAGCTCATTGACAAGCCCACCCCTCTATTATGAGCATAGTCTGATATTTTGTAAAGCTTTACAACCTTGTTCTTCAAACCACTAGTATCATTAAAGATAACTGGTATAAATTTTTTGAATTCATCATATCCAAAGTTTCGTTGATATCTTCCTGTAGCATGGAATTCGTTGCGACATATTTTCATTATTTTTTCAAACATGTTGTAATTTGTAATATTTAATCTTTTTGCTATCAAAATAGCGGCAGCATGTGGAGGGTCCAGCGACCTTATTCCATTATAAGACTTTCCATAAAATTCTCTCGCTTGATCGACCGCCTCATCTACTACGCCAGGTATGCGCCCAGTCAAGGGATCTGTCTCACCATCAGAAAGAAGCAGGTGACCCATGGTTATGTCAACAGATTGAATCATTTGTCTTTCCCAATGCTTAACAAGCGGCTTAAGGGGAAGGTTTTTTGTTCCGAGAGTTTTGTTTAATTCTCTGTACTTTTTAGAAATACCTCTTGGCCCAACCCCTCCAAACGTCTGCATTCTATCTTTAAAAATATTTAAATAAAATGCTGTGTATGCAATTGACTCTAACTGTTTAACGGCTGGCCCAAACATATTTTTTATATTTTCATTTTTTTGGTTTATTGTTTTAGCCCCATTAATGTAATCAGAATAATTTCTTTCAATCCTTTGCAAGGCCTCCTTAGGCCTTGTGGTGGGATCCTCCGTTCGCTCGGCGCGAGTAAGAGAGTATGTTTCATCATACCACTGAAGCCAAAGTTCACGAAAATAGTCTTCGTCTACTTCTGGAAATAATGGATACTCTGTAAAAAGTTTATTAAAATTATTTAAAATATAGGTTATGCTTTTTCTATCAATTGAAGCAGGTGAAAAGGACATCTCCTCTAATCCTTGGCTATAAGAGTTGTCGCTTAATTCGTCTTTAGGCTCAAGTAATTCTTCTTGTGAAAAATAAGGATCATTTTCAGAAAAAGAAGGAGCTGGCGCTTTGATTTTGTCATAAATTGATTCCATACTAAAACTATCTTTAAGGCTTCTTTCGAAGGCTGTATGTTCCTTCATAAAATATTTTAGCGTAATCTTTAGAGATCTCATCAAAGCCACGGCCACCTCGCCGCTGAAGCTGTGGCCTGGTGATAGATGGTCAGCAATTTCCTGCTTTGCATCAATGCTTGCGTCTATTTCAATGTTTTTATTTTCTTCGTCGTCTAAATCTATATTTCGCCGTCTTCGTTTAAATAATGATATATTTTTCTCTTTTAATATATAAATTAATTCTTTATATTCTTCAGAGATTCCAGAATTATCCACAAAAACAGAAGTTTCCCAGCTTGTATTAGATCCAAACTTTCTGGAAAAATGATCATGAAACTTATTTTTATTCCTTATATTATTTTTTATTTTATCAAAAATCATATCATTATGCACCGAAAAGCTTCGAAGAACCTCTTCATTACTTTGTCCTGAAATTTTTATTTTAGAATCATTTAATAATTCCTCTATCATGGTTGCTATTTCATTTTTAATAGAATGAGAATTGCTGCCTGTCATATTTTTAATAACTCCAAACACCACTTGTCTTTTAAAGTTATCTTGAACCACCCTGCTTATTTCGGGGTCTTTTATAATAAATTTTGGATAAATTGATATACTTTGATAATTCTTTATTCCATCTTTATTGAACTCTGTCCAATTATTAAAAATTTGATCTATTCCTTTTTTAGATATGGACATCACATTATATTCTCTGGTCTTTCTCCGCTCTGTGGTAGGGCCTCGGCCCGACGTAAAAGCAGGATCAAGCTCTGGTGACGCAATCCTCCAAAGATCTTCTTCGTTAAATCCTGTCATTTCCAAAACTAGTTTTTTATGAATATCTACTGAAATCTGTGTAATAATAGGCTTAAATGTTTGATCTCTAACATTTCTTAATGTTCTATTGATTATTGTTAAAATTAAAGATGCAAAATTATTTACAACTTCATACATTTTAATTTTATTATGAAATAATGCATCAATATCAAACATACTAAGACTGCGATCTTCTCCTTCTTCGCGACTGCCTCCGTAGTGAGACTGAATAAAGGCACCTTTGTGTTCGGTTCTGTAATAAGAACTCCTAGAGGCGTCATCAACTTCGCCTTCTAAAGAGTTTATAACTTTTTGATAAATAATATCAAGCTGATCTTTATAGTGTCTTTCAATATAAAGAATAACTTCTTTATTATAAAAGCTAGTTTCACTAAAGCGATTATCAATCTCTTTGTCCAACATCCGGTTCAATCTTTTTAGAAAGCGAAGACCTCGCTTATATGACTCTATGGCCTTATCTATCGATTCTTCATATCTTTCTAGATCATCTTTTTTGCTTTTTGCCCACTCGCTTGGACGGGCAACATTCTGCCTCCATCCTCCTAAATATTCAGCTTGTGGAGATTTCTCCATATAGTCTTTAAATGATTCGGGATCATCTAACCACTGTTCTTCTTTTATTGAAAAAAACAATAAATCACTTCTGCGTGAATTATAATAATGGCCTTCACCAGTGCTTGCCCCAAAGATGGTATATCCTGCCGAGCCCGACAAAACTCTATATGAATTATAATAAACTCTATATTTTAAATCTTCTATATATTGATCAAGCTTTGTAAATGATTCAGGATTTACAGGAGGAGGCTCCGGAGGCATGTCATCTTTAGCCTCTCCTATGAGTTGGTTTAGCTCACCAACCTTTAACTCTGCAGACTTATAGGCCTCTCGCAACTCTCCTTGCAACTTATTATATAATTCTGGGCTTATGTTTACATCTATCTTAATCTTATCAGGATCTTCCGGTCGCTTCAGCTCTTTGTCTATAATTCTTTGCATCTCCCAGGTAATTTCATTATCTGGTATATCCCGGTCGCCATAATAAGGCCTATTCTCTCTTATTCTTTCAATAAGCTTTTCTTTTGGATATTCTTCTCGAAGTTTTTTAACTTTTCCAGAATATTCTTCTTTATATTTTTTGGCTTTCTCGCGAGCTCTTTCTGTCTCCTCTGGATCAGGCAGAAATCGTATATCTGGATCAACTCCCTGCATTCTTACTTGCTTCGGAGATATACTTTGCGGAAGCTCAGCATTTAACTCTGGGTATGCCTGTCGATAATTTCTTGTTTGATGCTCAAAAGAATAAGGATCTGTTGATATTTTTAAAACCTCATCTATAATATCTTGCTTGCTTCTTCCAAGGTGTTCTCTCAATAAAATATTAATTATTTTTTTTCTTGGTTCAACCTGATAACTTGGAATAAGTATAGCCTCAAAATCAATATCATCAAGATTAAATCGATCCGCCTCCCCTTCAAAGCTTTCTTCGTTAGAGGGCTCTTTCTCTGGTTCAAAAATATCCAATTGTTGGGCCGCAGCCAAGGCCAAAATTTCATCAGCTTCTTTCAGAAAACCCATTGACGCCATTTCTGTAGCCAATTCAGATATTTTTGATACATTACTCACTTAAGGTTGCCACCTTTGCGTAATCAAAGCCAATAGCAATGGCGTCAGCAACTGTTCTTACAGAGTCTGTTTTTTCAGAGGGGGTCGTGGAGGATGGCGCGATTGGAGGACCCGGGAAAAACGTCCACACTATAAGGCCATCTTCTCCTGGTCCTAATAAAATTACAGTGAAATCTTTTTCTGTTAATTCTCTTGACACATTTGATTCGTCTACTAATGCGGTTACAAAAGGTTTTTCTCCCTTGTGCCCTAATACCATTTTAATAGGAACCTCTGAGTCTAAATTTTTTAACTCAACCAGTCCAAAAGTTCCGGGTATATTCGCTTCATACCCTTGAGCAGGAGCCTTGATGTCTTCATGACCGAAAGGCTGCCAAACAGCGGCTTTTAAACTATCCGAAGTTTGAGCCTCTAAAAAGACAGACCCTTCAGCCTCATCGCCAGGATTTCTAGTTAAAAAGGTAGCTTCATAGTGAGGCATCCCAATTGATCTCTCTATAGCATCAGAAACAATCTGAGAAGAATTAGACGACTCAAGCTCTTCCGGCTCAATAAAAT
This sequence comes from Candidatus Pacearchaeota archaeon, assembly GCA_002686195.1. The sequence goes on from NZAS01000011.1 coordinate 42,196, forward strand.
TTTCATCATCAAAATTATCTTCAGCAAATTTTAAAATTATACTATCTAATTTATCCGCTTCCACTCTTAAGCTTCTCTTGTCCAATTCGTTTGCTATTTTAATTAATTCTTTTAACATATTATATTATATTATATTAGTCAAAGCTAGCCTCATGCCAGCCTTTTAGTTTTTCGTTTAATTCACTATGATTTAACAAGCTTCTTTTGATAAGCTCTACTCCAAGTTGCTCTAATAATGTTCTACTCTCTTCTAGCTCTCTTGCGTTAAATAAATATAATAAAGTTTCATCATCTATTTCGACAATCAAATCCTTTACCTCTCCCGGAAGTAATTCTTTAGCAAGAAAATCAAATATAGCTTTTTTCCCACTATTAAATTTTAACAAATGATCTAAGATTATTGGAAAGGCATCTATAACATTAGTTATGTCTTCTTTGAAAAATTTTGTTAAAGACTCTAGCTTTACTGAATCGCTAACATTATAGTTCTCTATAAGATATATATCAAGCCCATACTCTCCCATGCTGCTTATAGCCTTTTTAGCCTCTTCTGAAAGCTTATAGTCAAAAACTTCTATAAAGTTTTGATGTAAATGTGATTTATGATGTGGGTTGGACATGATTATTGTTTCAGCCAAATTCGGATGACTTAGCAAAGCGTTTAATATTAAATGAGTCCAATAAGTATCTCTAGTGCTAGAATCTTCCAAAACTTTGAATATTTCCTCAAGTTCCTTCTTGCTTATTTCTTCGCCACCTTTTATTTTTCGAGCAGCATTCTTAACTTGATCAGTAATATTTTCGGTAAACTCTGTAGAGCTTGCGTGTTCTAGTATTTTTTGCTGAATTACATCAAATTCTTCTCCAATTGCTTCTCTTGCGCTATCTGTTCCTATATAATCATCCAAAGCATTTCTAACTTCTGAATCAAGAATATTCATATCGCCCATCGTTGGGACAGATATCCTTTTATTCGGATCATCTTCGCTTAAATTTTTATTTAAAACAAAATACAAAAAGACATTATTGCTTGAATAGCTATCATACATATTGCTTTCTTTTGCGGAAATACACCACTTTGTTCGCTTGCCCGTCCATTCGCAAGATGCAAACTCAGTTTTTGGCCATACAACCTTAAAAGCATCTGAATTATAAATTATATCGCTTTCTTCAAATCTTTTCTGTTTTTTCCCAGACCTTGTCTCGACACTTGTTGAGCCATAGTTTTCAACAACTTTTTTTAATTGATTGATAGCCCAGTATTGATACAGGTCATTTCTTTCTAAATTGGGTCTTATTTTTTGAAATCTATCGAGCACTGGTATAATCTCTTCTGCTGTGGCGTTTCCATCCACCAACTCTTCTAAGGCCCACTCAAAGTGACCTGGGCGAACACCAACGCTAAGCTTTCTTATCTCTGCTTCAAACTCTGGATGCTTACGGATAGCATCCTCAAGCTTCCCTGCAATCTTTGTAAGCATGCCTACTTTATCGGCCTCTTTTTTAAAGCCCGACTTATCCAGATAGTTTGCAAGATTTATAAGTTTATTAATACTGTACATCGAATACTTTTTCGCCCCAACCATATTTTGCCACCGCAGTAGCTTGGTCAATATTTATTCCGGGAATGTCATATGCCTTAAAGTGGGGGTCAATCGCCCCAAGTCTGTCCGCCCAATGATTGAATTTAGCCATCTCTAAAAACCCCTCGGGATTCCAAGCGGTATCATATGACTTAACGCTAAATCCTGGCAAGCTTGCTATGCCTGGCCCTTGTGCTGCATTGTCTAATATGCTTAAATCATCAGATATATCTAATGCTTCACCAGTTAAGTGTTTATCCTTTTTCATAAACCACGATTTTCCAAAAGGCCCTCTGGAGGAAAAGCCATACATCTCATGCCAACGTCCTTTTACACCCGGAATCACACTCCCATCTGGTCTTCGGCCTGGGTTCGTGCCAGAGCTTCTATAGAAAAGTTGACTCTTTCCTTTCGACTTAACAGCAACTACTTGATACGTTCCTCCGCCCTCTCCTATGTGAACCCATATTGTTTTGTCAGCCCAAGGGATTCTGTTGACCACTCTTGCGGCAACGACGCTTCTTTGGCGCGCCAACTCTGGGCCTCGACCTCTTCCTATAGCCGGAGCAGCCTTTGTCGGCGGAGCACCCACTTGTGGCTTATAGGTTGCTTCGCGAGCCACCCTTTGAAAATGGGACTGCACTTCAGGGCTTTTGATCTTTTTGTAAGGCGGGCTGTTTTGAATGGTTTTTCGTATAAGCGGATTATCAATAGCATCTATATCATCTACTATCTTTAAAGCCTGAGTAATGTCCTCGCCTTTTAACCATTTTGGAATCTTGCCGAGCTTTCCGAGCTTGCCGACAATCGGCAAGGCTCCGAGGAGGGCCAGAAGGAATAGGAGGACTTCCCACCAGGTTCTTGGCGACCCAAATCCGGCCATTGCAATTTGTTGATGCATCCTTGTGTTGGCTGGCCCGACCTCGTCCCAACCAGTGATACCAGTGGGATCACCAATCTCAACAACCAGGCCCATTACCTTCTCCCAAGACCAACCCTCTTGCTTCTCTGCTTCTCTGGCGGCTGCTTTTGCGGCTTGTTCTTCGCGATATCTGCGCTGGCTATCTATTCCGGCTTGCTCTACTCTTTCTTCGGTATCTCTTTGATATTGTTCATAGGTTTCTACTTCTTTTAATTCATCTTCATATCTAGTTTGTAATTCTCTGTCTTTTCGAACTTCTTCTTCGGCNAATCGAACAGGGTCTTCATCGCGTCTTTTTTGCAATTCACGTTCANGTTCCGCTGCTTTCTCNTCCTCTTCTTTTGCGGCTTTAGCTTCTTGCTGTGCTAACCATACNCTTTGCTCTGAGTTGGGACTATCTGTNTAAAATACCTCNCCGGTGTTAGGATTTACAATTTCATATATTTCTGCACGCTTAACCAAAGCATTAATTTCATCAGCCTCTTTTATAAAGCCCGACTTGTCCAAATAATTTGCAAGATTTATAAGCTTGTTAAACATTTGGATTATCAAGTCCAGAAATTCTTGATAGGCCCTCTACCCATTCGAACACCAAATTTTTGTTAATATCTGGATTTCCAGCAAAAGCCTTTAAAGACATTTCTTCATCCCAAATCTTTTGCACCAAGGGCCTGCGGGTCGCCAACATTTCTAAAAAGTGTTGGTTTGTAAATTCGCCCCTTCCAAGACGATTGTTTGGATTTTCTTCATTATATATCTTATGAAGACGATGCGTTATAATTTTTTGTGAGCTTTCAAGAGATTTGATGGTCATTTCATCAAGGGCATTTTGAGTCATTTTCCACCTTACACCCAATACTCCAGCCGCGACCAAAGATGCTATAGCCCCAACGGTAATTGTTCCTGTTGTTATAGTTGCGGCGGCAATTGCCTCAAAGGATGATATGGATGCAGCGCCTGCACGAGAAGCCTGCAACACGGCTTGCGCTATAGGCTCTCCCGCCCGTGCAGCAGACCAAACCAGCGCTATCGAGCCAACACCCTTAACTATTGCTAAGCCTATGACCGCCCCTACGATGCAGCCTGCTGCCACGCCCGTTGTTGTTGCAGATTCCATCAGCAACTGCGCCAGCGGACTCGCCAACTCCAGCTGTTCATCCGTTGCCATCTTTCTTGCCAAACTTGTACTTTCTATTGCTTCTTCTACGGTTACTCCTCCAACATCTCCCATAACATCCGAAATTAAGTTTCCAGCACCGGCGGACACCAAGCTTCCAAATCCCTTTGCGCCAAACGTACTCTCTAGCATTTTGTCCAAAACAGATGCGGCAATAATCAATACAAAGTTATCAATGAATCCGAATACAAATTGATATATAAAATCATATAAATATCTTTGAAGAAGCTGCTCCAGACCCGGAGGAGATGAGTCTATGCCCAACCTTCTATAAACTTCATTAAGATAGTCGCCTATAAGCTCTTCTTCCGAATGACGACGCTTATATTCTTCAATTGCATATTTTGTTGCTCTTTTCTTTATTTCTACTTTTTTGCTATTCGACAAGTCCGATGTCGTATTAATGCCGGGATTTTCGGCTATAAATTCATCCAATGCATCAGCTATTTCGCTAGCACATAACTCTATAATTTCCGGAGTTGCCTCCTCTCGCATCATTGTTCGAATTTCAGCATCGGAAGCATCACCAACGTCTATTGCTCTGGATACTCTATCAAGATCCCCGCTGTTGCCGGTAGATCGAGCAAAAGACTCTTCATGTACACCGGCCGGATTATCCGCAAAGTCATACGATTTTTTAATAATCCAATCTAGCTCATCAGCCTCTTTTGAAAAGCCTGTCTTGTTCAAATAGGTTGCAAGGTTTATAAGTTTATTGATCATTTTGTTCTCTTATTCATATTGAAATTATTAGCTGATGATTCTTTGGATGCAAATGCAAACTTTCGGATGTCTAGCCAGCGAGAAAAGTCTGCTAAAACTTTAGACTCTCTTTCCAAAAATGGATTTTCTTCTACCAAATCATGCGGCATCATCGACGGATGAGGCAGATCATCACCTGGCGAATGTACAGACTCAACACCTTCATCTTCACTTTGCCACATCAAATCTCTTAATAAACTGGTTGGCTCAATCGGACTATCCTGCAAAAATTGATCTGTAATGATCCAACGGTTTGTATCGGGATCGGTTTTAAAAAATCCAAATTCTACCATCTTTCTGTGAACCGCGCCCCAACCCTTATGACCAAGAATAGAGCCCAAACAGCCGGCTAATGCACGGGGTTTGGTTGGATCCCAAACAATCTTTTCTCCATTAATATTCCAGGATAATATCTCAAAAGCATCCTTGATAGCTTCAGGGGTTATTTCTCTGGGAATTGAAACAAAGTCTTCCATATTATAAAGACCCTTTTCTACATGGGCCCGCGTATGTCTGCTGAGAGTTTCGCGAGAAACCCCAAGAAGACTGGATGTACAGCCGAGGTCTCCACCGGTTAGCTCATAAATCTTTTCAACCGTATTTGCCGGCAGATTAACTCTGGCGTGCGGGCCACGTTGGCGCATACCAGATTCTGCAAAGTTTTCAGGATAAATTTCAGCACCACGTCTATTTTCAATTTTAATTCTATTTTCCAAAGTTTTTCCATAATCCCAAGGAAAAGAGGGATCTTCCCCTCCGTTCGGAGGAGACCAGAACAATCCCCATTTATCAGCTTGTGTTAAAATATTGGCAGCATCGGCAACCACCCCATTGGCATCTTTTAAGGCTTTCTTTATATCGGAATGATCCCAAAGCAATTGTTTTTCTATTTTTTCATCTAAATTTATTCCATATCTCTTTATTCTGCCCGTCAATATGCTTGGACTATTAAATTCTTTAGAAGGATCAATATACCAATTCTTTGGGTCTTCAACGGCAAGCTGCCGATGAGTATATGATATGTTATATTGGCCAATAGCAAAATCCCAGGCTTTCATCAAAACCCCCTCAATATGTTCGGCTATTTTTTGATTTATAGGATCTTTAATATCTCTTTGCATACTAATTCCGGCTGCCTGCATCCACCTTCTAGCAGTAAAAGCAGCCACGCCTTGCCAAATTACATCATTTATATCTAATCCGCCAGCCGCGATGAGGGCGTCCATCATTTCTTCGCGAGAAGGCCTTTCAACCCTATCTCTATAATCGTCCACATTAATTGGGCCTTCTGGATCTTCTTCGTGAGCCTTTATTCTTCTGAACATCTTTTCTCCGGCGTTTTTAGACTCTAATAAATCTCCATTTCTATTAGTATAGCCAAGAAGCATACCAGCCGCCCCAATCAGCCCCTTTGTTTCGATAAGAGCTTCTATGATTAATTCTCTTTCTTCAGAATGAGCTATTCGTCGGGCCTCTTCTTCGGTCATAGTTTCAATTAAGAATGATCTATGAAGCGAATTTATTTTCCATTTGTCAATTGACTCTATAAGCTCTTCATCATATGCGAATGAAGCATTATTTAAATAATCAATAATACTTTGGTTATTTTTTTTATCTTTCTTCATTTGAATAGTCAAATGATCATTTCCATTATATCCCGTCTCTTCGCTTTGCTGCGGATAAGGTTTGAGTTGTAAACTTGGATCTTTATGCATTGAAAGAATATGGCACCAACTTCCTCCTCGTACATGTTCTGCTCCATATTTCTTAACCAACTCTTGAGTCATTAAGTTTTCAAACTGAAGGGTATCTTCAACCTCTGTTTGCATAAGCCAAACCATTTCTATAGGTTTGTGCATTATGGTCCACNTTGCCCCGCACCTCATTGATCCGGGAATTTCACGACCGAAGCTTCCATCTTCTCTTAAATCCAGAATTTTATTTATCTTATCTTTTAAAGCAATATTATCTCCCGGCATTCTAAATGTTTCATCAACGGGATCATTGCTAAAATAAGTCATATCATTTCTTATCTTCCTTAAAAAGTTTATAATAATTCTATGATGACTTCTGGGAGCAGAATCTTTAAGCTTTTCATTAAGAAGCTTATAGCCCTTCAGAGAAAGATATGCTCTTCCACGTACATGTTGAAGCCATCTTATAATAGGGTTCGGAGCCTTTCCTATGTACCAATTAAAGATTTCCTCTCCGGTATCTTCATTATAAATTTGATCGGCCGGATAAGTTGCGTTTGGAATATTTGGATCTAAATTTTGCAATTTTAAAACATATATATATTCAACATCTTCTTGTAACCTTCCCCAAGGAACAACCTCTCCAGGTTCATAGGTTTTATTCGCCACCTGAAGAGACTCATCAGGATTAATAGGCACGGCAACCTTATCCAAGGAACCATTGGTAATGGATAAAAACTCTTGTATTTTTGCTGATCTACTTAACATTAAAAACTAGGCTCCAAAGTTATCGGGGACTTCCATAGGGATTGAAAAATTTTTCGCATCGGAAACAGTAATGTGCTGTAGAGATAAAGACCCTTTGGCCAGTTGTCTCCAAACCCCCTGTCCATGCAAGAACTCAAATAAATAATAGAGATAATTGGGGTCAAATAAAGATCTTCCAACATCATTTAACTGCAAACCTATATGGCTCAAAGAAAACTCCTTAGTCGGTTTTCCAAGCATTTTATCTTGACCCTTGCGAATAATCCAAAAATCTGCATCTTCAAAATTTGTTCGCACATTTAATATTTCTTTCAAAGTGATATAGACAATCATAATCTTTCCTATAAAACATGACTTGCTATTTTATATAGCAACCTCTTGCGTTCAAAGTCTTCTGCCAACCTCCACAGATCATAACCGCTGGAGACCCGCTCTACGCTTCCTTCATAATATTCCATTCTTGGAAAAAGCTCATCTGCTATTATATCTTCTCGCTCTTCTTCTTCCCTATCTGCATAAAACTCTTGAAGACCCGCTCTATTTGCTGTCATCATCTCTTCAGGAACCTTGTCATATACATCTCTATTTCTCTCGGGCACTGTCGACCACTTTCTCTTTTGGACTTCAAAAGGCGTAAAGAACAACGCTTCACTTTGCTTCTTTGCGAACTCCGTTAGGGTTAGCAGAAATTGTATATGCCAGTACTTAACTTTTTTATCCCACCATCTAATGGCGTTGTAAAGTTCTGGATCGCTTTCTTTATAGCCTTTTAACAATTCTTTTCCAAGATTATAAATATCTGAATCTCTTTGAAAGTTATTAATCACTAAGCTTTCATCTTCAACCTTGGATATTCTTGCATAAGCAATTGCCCCCCTGTGATGTTGAGTCCCTCTTTTTGATAGCAGATTCCATGCATCAAGCCCTTTGGTTCCAAAGATAGACTTTGACATTTCCAACATTCTATCTGATGGGCTCATAACAATTGTAAAACTTGGAATATCATTATATCTTGATTCTGTTACCTTATAGTCAACCGGAATTGGATGAAAGCCTCTTATTGCTTCTAATCTCTTTTTCTTTCCGCTTTCAAGCTCTCTTTTGACTGCTTCAACATTTCCATCGGGGAGCCGCCTTGATAATGGATAGTTGTCATAAAATGAATTTGTTGAAGCAATTTGTCTTTGCAGTTTTTCAATAAATTTATTTATATTTATCTTTGCTTCATCTTCCATTATTTCTCTGCTAATGCCCAAATGTTTGGCCAAGAATCTTTTTGCTTCAAGAGCAAGGATTGCTGAGTCTTCTGAAGATAATCCTTGCGACTGCAGTTGACCCTTAAGCTTTTCTAAGACAGCAGCCCTTGCCTCTTCGCTCCTAAATCTTGACCCTGTCAATGAAACGATGTCTCCATGTCTTAATCTTTGAAGTACTTGTATGGCTTTTTTTAATAAAACAGATGAAATTGGAATTAAAGAAGTTTGCGTTTGTCCACCGGATCCATGAGGCGTGTTTAATCCGATCACTCCTTGGGACAAAGCGTCAGTTAGATGCTCCAACATAGTATCTGCATCAACTCCTAGTACTTCATTGTAACAATCATTACAAAATATTTCTCCGTCCTCTGTTGTGTGATATGCATTTTCATAATAGCTTTCTGTATATATTAAAACATCACAATTATCGCAATTTGTATAGCTTTCTCGGCAACCTTCACATATTGGCTCATCATCTGTATTGAAATATTCCAAATCTTCTTTCAAATATTCTTCATTGCAATCAGCGCACTCCGATAATAAATCCGAAGAGCAGTCTTCACAAATAGGATATTTTACAATCTGAGCTATGGGCTGCAACTTAGTAGAGCCGACAGGGGCTGTAGATGTTCCGAGATTAAGATTTGACCTATCTGTATTATTAATCATATTCATAATCTGCTCTGCTTCATCTAAAGCACTCTGAAGACTCATGGTATACTCTGAACCTTGATCCATTCGCGTTTTGATAAGAGAGTCTACATAATCGCTTCCGGACAAACCGCTTCCGCTTTCCGGAAACAAAAATCTCCCAAAAATCCCAGAGGCATGACGTGGGGGTCCAGAAAGTTTTGCCACAGCATCATTTATCATTCTTCTTCTTTGCCAANACACTGCCTGTACCCCGCCCATTTCCGCTTCTTCACCCTCTATTTCTTGGCTTTTAATTATTGCCATTATATAGTTTGGCAATACAGATTTGTAATCTTTTATTTTATCTGAGATTTGCTCTAACTCTGCTCTTATATCGTCTAACCCAGAGCCTTTTCCAAGATGTGCTTTATACAATTTTTCAATTTTCAATTTTGAATTATCACTTATACTTTTCCAATCAGTCGGCTCTAATGTTGGTATCAAAAAGTCTTTTCCATACTGCGCTTCAGCCTCCGGGGTGATAAGTTTTCCATCAATGTATACTTTTACACCTTTCTCGTAAAGCCTTTGGTAGTGCCAAGAAGACCATCGGCTCATAGTATAAAGGTCTGACAACATGGGCTCGAATACATCATCTACTTCAAGAGTCAATGATCTTGCCCGCCCATCTTGTGGAGACTCATTCCAAACAGCCTGATGAGCACTGGTCGTATTAGGAGGGGCTCGCCTATGCCACCGCCTATTGTCTTCGTCCCATGTAAAATTTAAAGGGCTTATTTCTATAGTAAATTCTAATTTTTGCGGAGGAAGAGATGAGATAGCCTGAGTGAATCTTCTCATTATAGAGTAAAAGTCTGTTAATAGCTTTGGAATTTCTGTTTTGTAATTTGATAAAAATAATTCTGGGTTATACTCTGTTTGGGGAAACTCTTCAGTATAGATTGGCGCATCTTCCAGATCGCTGTCTTCCATTTGCTCTTCTTNGTAAAAACCATGTATATCATCTTCTGCAAAAAGATCTCCGCATCCAGCGCATCGAAACGCCCCAGATTCTGTTCTTCCAGCATGAAATACAGACTCTCGTTTAGCAGTTATGGGGTGTGGAAATAGCATTTGCTGCGTTTGAGCAAGCTTTTGCAGACCACAAAGACACACGTATTCATCACGCATACCTTTTTGGCCAATAAAATTTAATAATTGTTGAATCTTACTTAACATCACTTTTGCCGAAATATTTGCTTACTCTACCAAACCAATTTATATCAAATAAATAGTATAAAACAGTACTTAATACATTGGCAACAATCGTCATCTCTAACGCCTCTACAAAGTTTCCTGTATAATAATAAATCACAGCCATACTCAGCGGAATGGCTATTGAGAACCTCCAAACTATGGACTTTGTGAAAGCTTCTAGGTTTGTCATATATTATTCAAACTTCTTTATTAATTCTTTTTGATTATCAGTTAATTTCTCTGGAAACTTAACATTAACTCTTACATAATGATTCCCCAAACTTGAGCCACGAACATCTGTTGATCCTTCATTTTTGATTCGCAACTTTGTTCCAGGCTGAATGCACTCTGGAATATTAATGTTGTATTTTTTTCTTACTAGCTGAACAGATTTAGAGCATCCTAACAATGCCTCTTTAAAGCTTATGTCCAATTCTGAATAAATATCATTTTTATTTCTTGTAAATATATCAGATGGATTTACAATAACCTTTATCAAAGTTACTAAATTATCTTTTTTGCTTCTGACCCTAAGAGTGTTTCCGCTAATGATTCCAGGAGGAATTTTTACATCAATCGATTGATTCTTGTCAACCTTTCTGGCTCCATTACATGCAGAGCATGACTTCTTCGATACATTTCCATGTCCTTGGCATGCGGTGCAGGTAAGAAAGACGCTAACATATCCATGCGTTGACTTCATTTTTCCTGACCCTTTACAGTGTGGACATATAATCATCTCGGAGGAAAGGTCTTGCCCATCTCCGTTACAGTCTTTACAATTGGCTTTATAATTAAATGATATATTTTTGCTAACTCCTTTTATAGAATCTTCAAAAGTTATATTCAACGAGACTTGTATTTCGTCTACACGCTTTTGGTTTCGAGCACTCTGCCTGGTGCCTACATCATTATAAGCTTCTCTAAACCTTGATGATCCAAAGCCAAAGTCTCCGAATACATCTTCAAATCCTGCAAATCCATAAAAGCTGGAGCCCTCGGGTGGAGCATTCCTAACCCCGTCAGAGCCGTACCTGTCATACCTTTGTCTTTTTTCTGAATCGGACAAAACATTGTATGCCTCAGACGCTTCTTTAAATTTTGCTTCTGCGCTAGGATCATCTGGATTTTTATCTGGATGATATTTTAAGGCAAGTTTTCTATAAGCTTTTTTTATTTCTTTTTCGTCTGCTGCCTCTGAAACACCAAGAATCTTATAATAATCTGTTTTCATTATAGGTTCCAACTATATTAAATTTATTATGAATAAATCGTATTATAATATAACGACACTAATTCAATGGACATATTAATCATAATACTCACAGCGTTCCTGCTATTCTTGTTTTTTATTACACCATCTGTCATGCGACGATTTTATGATCGCAAGAGATATGAACAAATGTTAAAGCGATATAGAATGGATGGAGAAAGAATAGAGAGAGAAAAGCCAAGCAACGTTTACAACATAGAGGAATATAGAAATAGAAAAAAAGAAAAAATGGGAGATGATGTTTTTGAATACTCAGATACGCATAACTTAGTGTGGTCAGAAGAGTCTGAAAAGTATGTTAGAACACCAAAAAATATCCCTATAGAAGATGAATAATAAGCTACTAATAATAAAAAATAACATGATATGAGAAAGATTGCAGCAAATAAAAATTATAGAATAATTAAAAAGTCTGACTGGCTTGATAATGCAAGACCAGAAGACGTTCTTGCTGGTGATTATGATGCCCAAATCGAACAAAAAAATGAAATCAAACGCTTAGGTGAAAACATAGAAGATTTATGGGACTATGTCCTTCGAATGCACAAAGAAATAAATGACAAAATCGATCTAGGAAAATAAAATGATTAAAACAGCACATAAAGATCCGGATAAAGAAATTCAACATAACATATTTAATATGTTAGTTGCAAATGGACTACCTGAAGACATTGCTGCAATAGTTGTTTCTAATATTGGCCGAATGGATATGAGAGGCCTATGGAAGAAGCTAAAGACTAAGTGCAAAGAAGAAGAGAGTCCATATGGATGGAGGCATTCTTGTGGAGAATCTTTCTATCAACTTGATAGCCCAGGAGACCCATGTCCAAGCTGCGGCGAAGACGGTGACTGGGAATGGTTTGATGAAGAAATTGACGAAGGGTGATTCAATTAAATATTTAAGAGATACTTTTTAGACAACAAAGCTTTTCTTACTCTACCTCTTTTAATCGGCCCAGACACAAAACCTGCTAGCCTATAAGGCCTATCTGCTCTCCAAGCATGCCCCTCTTCGGGGTCGCCGCCTGAAGCCTCCTGAGGCGGCTCGAAAGACTCTTCTTCCGCCTCTTCGACGCTCTCCGTCTCAGCCTTAGTCTGTCCTTCTCCCCACCGTTCTTGCTTTAGCCTTTCAAGATCTTCCTGACCCTCTTCCTCTTCATGTATCGGCTCATTCAAATCTTCATAATATTCTTGCATATAATCTTTTGACAGCTGTTGTTCAACTTCTTCTTCTTCATAGGGAACTGGCTTCCAGGGCCCATCATAACTAGTGCGTTCCCATTTGTCTCTGAAGTTAAATCCCTTTTGAAAAAACTCATCATATCCAAGTCCAGTTCTTTTTGGCCAAATATCTTTCATTTGTTCAATATAGGTTTCAATATCTGCTTCTTGATTTGCAGCTTCTTCGCCCATCTCGTTGAATGTTGAGACAGACCAATACATAAATCCGTAAATAAATTCACCAAAAGCTTCTTCTCTAGCTCTTGGGTTTTTTCCACCTAAATTTACTAACTCTTCTTTTAAAAATTCTATAAATTCTTTATCTTTATAAACAAGGCTTTCTGGATAATCGGGATCATCATAATAATATTTTATCAAATATTTATCAACATCATTTCTGGGACCAAAAATCCTCCATCCTGACATCTTGTTTATCTCAAGTTCTTTTTCGTATAAATCTTTAATTGCCGGAAACAAAGACTTGCTAACTTCTTCAATCGCACTAGACAGCTCTTCGCTATAAAGAGGGCTAGATCTATGCCATCCAAAGTTAATGTACATCCTCAAAACCCCTATCTGCTTATGAACCTGATTATTATAGTTATCTGGATTAAGGTTATTTTCAATTGTATATTTAATATATTCTTGGAGTTTTTCTGCTAACGTATAATTAAACTTGCCGAATAAACGAATAAAGTCTGGAAGCTCCTCTAGTTCCGAATGTAAATCATATTTTCTTACCAGGTGTAGCATTCTAACAGATTGCTTTAGGTCCCATAGCATGTTTCCCAAAACATGCATCTGCAAATGCCGAGATGGATGTCTTTCTTCATTTAATTTTTGCAAAGAACTAAAAAGGCGGCGGCGGTGATCTTGAAGTGTGTTTTTAATTATAAAGTTATATAATTTTGGAAAATTCTTTCTTGATGTTGCTTTTCTTAAAAAATTATTAGTTTCATTATCGGTTGTTAAATCTTCTTTTTTTGCCACGTCAATAAGAGCTTCTCTCATATCGTGGGTTAACTCAATAGGCACTATGCCTTCTGTTTCTTTTATTAGTCTAGGAAAAAAGCCCAATAGCATCCACTTATCAATTCTATGTGGAAGAGTCGGTAAGGTAGCCTGTGAGTAATCCGAAGTTCCAGAATGACGAACAGGCAGGCCGGCGCTATACCTCTGAGGGTCCTCTTTTTCCCTAGAAACTTGAGAGTTCCGCTCTACATCGCGTCTTTTGGCATAGGTTCTGAAAATATCTGTAGATTTAATGGCTCTTATAGTGGTTTCTAAAAATAATGGATTTTTATAAAAAATTTTATTTCTTAAATAATCAGCACGACTGTACCTGTCGGCTAAGGTTTTATCTAAATATAAATCTGCTAACCTCTTCTTTGTCTCATCAGAAATCGCAACAAGCTTTGCCAGCCTATTCCAGTTCGGAGCTCTCTCCTTCTCTCCTTCATGCTCGTCCAGAAGCTTGTTTGCGACAGGATCGGTTAAATGTTTATATTCTTTTGCTGTATGCAAGCCGAGGCTAAAAAGGGAGTATAAATCGGACCACTGTTTACCTTTGGTCAACGAAGGAGGCGTGGAGCGAAAGTCTTCAGGAGGAAGATCCCCAGGAAGAAGGTCCGCAGGAAGGCCTGCTTCTGGAGCAGAAACAGCAACTTGCTCAGAAGCATTAAGGCTATTCTCTATGGCTTCGACAGCATTTTCGACCAGCCTTTTAAATATTCCGCCCCGCCTATAAAGTCTAGTCTTTACAATTCCTTTTAAAGCTTTATTAAATGGAAACTCGTCTTCGTTTGGATACATGTCTTCTAAATTTTTAAGTATTTTAGCCGCTATTTCTGGATGCTTCTTCAAAATGCTATGATTTCTAAAAAACGATTCAATTTGCCAATAGGAGGACGGAGCATCGACAGGCTCTTCAGATATTTTAAAAACCCTGCCAGTAACGGGATCTATATTATCCTCTCTTATCCCCTCTCTGCTCTTTCTTTCCAAAGCTATTTCAGACATATTTAACAATTTATTAACGGCAAATTCTTCTCTTTTCTTTATCATCTTTATTATGTTTTCTGAAAAAATATTTCTTCTATACTCTATATTTAAATAATCAATTATTTTATTTGGACGAATCTCTGCGAGATGATCAACGGCGTCTTCATGAGTTTTCGAAAAAGTTGCGCTAGAATAAGTCTTTGGAAGATTATTAAGCAAATATATTTCAGGATAATTTTTTGCAATATCATCAAGATGTTTAGAAAATTCATTCAAATATACATGATGGACCCGCTCTCTCAAAAGAACTCTTAAGAGATAGCCTTCATTAGTATGATCCTTTCCTCTATGCTCGGAAAATATTGATTCCAAAGTCTTTATCAGCTCAGGCCTAAATTCCTCTCTATAGCCTCTAAACCATCCTTTTCTTATAAAATTAGCACGACTTTTATCCCAAACCCCTTTGGCTTCAGCCCAAGAAGTTGGAGGCATTCTATCATAATCCGTCTTGCCCATGCCCAAAATTGTATAAGCGCCTTCTTTTAGCCATTCTTTTATCATTTTTGAATTTGAAATAGTAATGGAAGAGGCATGATTGCCGGGGCCCTTTATTTCTTTTACGGCGTTTCCACGTATTCTTATGCAAGCGCCCGGCCTTCCGCTTGGAGATCTTATAGAGTAAATTTTACCCTCTTCGTCATTCGAGAATAAACCATCCCGAAGACAAAGCCCTAGCTTTTGCCCAAGCTTTTTTCTTGCAACTGGGTCTACTGATGCGATAGGCTCATAAACAATCTTGCTTCCGTTGCCAAAGGAATATACAACCTTTTTTTCTACCTCTGAGGCAGTAATGATTGGACCAGTAGGCCGGTCATGCCACTCTTTGGATGCCATCAAAGCATATTCCAAGTCAAGATCCTCCAGAACTATAGCACTTTCGTCTGGCCATCCAGATCCCATGAGCCAATCTTTTATCATAGCTATATCATTTACATCTGGATATTGTCTATCACTAGCCTTATTAAGCTCTGTTGCCAACCATTTGATAAACTCTTTTCTGTTTGCTGGAATTAAATCTTCGTCTATATTGTTTCGAATAAACTCTATTGCTTTTGAAGAAAAATAAGGACCTTTGATTGCTAGTTGATTAAGCATCCTATAATATTCTTTGGGGTCTTGCCCCTCTTCTCTTGGAAACTCTTTTCTTAAAGCGCCTAAGTTAATTCCGGCCAAATACTTTGCATCTTTTTCCGATGCATTTTTTATTAAATCTTGTAAAAATAAAAATTCAGAATCATAAGATTCTCTTTGCAAATAATGTGCTAATTTTATTATTGCTTTCATTGTATTCTCTTAAATATAATCTTCTAGATCATCAAAGTTTCTTGATAATAATTTTTCTTCTAATCTCTCCAAGTCTCCCGAGGTTCCAACTGGTTCCTCGAATTCATAATGTTCTGGAGAAGAAGCATCTGTGTATTCCGATAATTCTTCGGGGACATATGGCTCCACCTCTTCTGACTCCATCAGAGCTTTCTGCTCTTTTGAGAGAGAATCTATAAACTCATCCCACTCTTCATTTATCTCGTCTACAGCTGAGTCTAGATTGGGATAATTTTTAACGATTATATTGGCAAGATCTTCCAGGCTTAATTTTTCCAAGTCTTCAAAGTTTGGCTCTCTGTTTTCAATCCAATCAGAAAACTTTCTTATTATTTCGACTCTTATTTCATAAACATCATCTCTACCCGGAAAGTCTGTTTGTCTGTTTAAATCTTTATCTTGAAATAACTGTAAAGAAATTATATTATCATCAAAATCATGATGCCCTTCTGGTTGCAAGCTATACGCTGTCCATAAGACCTCTAATGCATTGTCTATATTTAAATCGTAAAGATAAATTAGCCCTTGATCTATAGTCTCAATAAAGTTTTTTTCTAGATCATTAAAGCCAATGCTTGTAAGGCTTTCAAAGTCTGTTTCATAATCCCATTCGAAATGTGCTTCGGAATAATAAGAAGATACCTCTGCCAACATACGGCTTTTTAACTCACGCTCAAGCTCCTCCCCTCTTTCTAACGCTGAATAGTTTGCAAGCTTAAGTATTAAATTGCTTTCCTCTGAAAGATCAAATGAATTCAGAAAGGAACTAAGCTTATTAAGCTTTTGAGTTATATAAAAATTTTCAATAATTTTTATATCAAAATTTTTAGGGTATCCTTCTTCGGTTAAAAATTTATCGGTAATATCTGATAAATAATCAACTGAGTCTTCTTCATTATCTTCATCTTTTGGATTTTTCTCCTCTTCATCTTTAGCATTATACATATATTCTAATTCATCATACATTTTAAAATCCTTGCAATAGACGAACCTCGCCTATGCTTCATCTCAAGCCTCGTTAAGGCGATCCTCTTCTCTTAATAGTTCTTCTAATCCAGAAAAAAGCATAGACTCTTCTTCTGGCTCATTGTATTTGATCAAAAGCTCCTCCCCTTCCTCTGGGGGGTTGCCATCTCCGCATTGTCCATCTAACCAATTGTCTGCAGAACCTTTCTTGATCAAGTAATCTATTATACCAGCCTCTTTTCCGAGGCCCATTCTGTCTAGCTTATCTGCCAGCCATATTAATTCTATTTTTAAATTCATGATTTATTCCTTAATATAATTTATTCTTTTATTTGACAAAATTTAGTTAAGCCAGATACTTTTTCCACATGCATGCTTAAAAATGCAAAATCATCAGAAAGATCCATGTCTAACATTTTAGAAATTACCCCTGCCTTATAAGATACGCTTTGTGCAAGCCCTACAACCTTCTCAAACTCTTCCAAGGTTGCTGCGCCAGATTCAATGGTTGTTTTCTCTATACCCAACAGTTCATCCGTCTCTCTCAATGCCTCAAGAGCAAGATCTCTAGAGCCATCTTCCTCAACCTTCTCTCTAAGCGCGCCAAAGGCCTTTACTGCTCCGGGACACATATCAAAATGTTTTGTATTGTCCCCATGAAACTCTATTTGCTCTTCACCTTCAGATTCTTCTTCGCCTTCAGATTCTTCTTCGCCTTCAGGTTCTTCTTCTGACGACTCAGGCTCTGACTCTTTTAATACTTTTGATAACATATTGAGAATATCATCTACAGATCCAGCTTCTTTCGAAAAACCATCTTTGTTTAAATCATTTGATAATTTTGCAAGCTCTTTAATCATAACTCTATCCTCTTATCTTTTATACAAAATATTAGTAATTTAATTTGCAGACTCTAAGGCTAACTCTGCAGCTCTCCAGTTTATCTCAGAATACGGCACAACCCAAATAAAGTCTTCTATTAAAACTTCGTCTTCTCCAAGCCTTCCAACGCTGATAGCTACCAAAACTCCTGCCAAGTGCCCTGTTTTGTCAAACACGCAAGATCCAGAAGATCCTTTCCATGCTGCTCCGTGAAGTATAAAATGCGAATTTTGAAATCCGGCTATATCACCGCGAATTGTCATAAGATTATGCTGAGCAGGAAAACCCGAGAAGTAAAACTCCTCTCCAAGCTTATCTCTTATATTATACTGTGGTATTTTAAACTTTATAGGTTTAGTTTTTTGAAAAGCAGGAATCAAAACTATTGCAAAATCTTGCGTGGAATCTCTATATACAACGCTTCCAAATCTTTCATTGTTCCATCTATCTGTAACTAAAAATATGCTTCCAGAGTCAACAACATGAGCGGCGGTGAACACTACATGATATCCCTTGAACAAAAAATATGTACCAGATCCATAGGATCCCTCTGGGGAGTAAATCTTTACAGATGCATTTCTTGTTCTTATTTCATTTCTTGACATCGATGCTAGCTTTACTTCAAAATCACTAACAATATAGGCATCTTTCCATGAGTCTGCATTAGGCTTTACAATGTTATCTGCTGGCACCAAAATAACCGCCAAGAATGCAGTTGCCAAAAACAATATCAATGTTTTGTATTTCATGAAACAATTCTCCTATTTATAGGAGAATTATTAGCCGAATTTAACTATTCCTCTTCGGACTGTTCTAGGCGCCACCGGTAGAGATCTCGAATTGAACGGTCGTCATTCGATTCGCTTTCCGATTCATCCTCAGGGTCGCCGCCCTTTGTCTCTCTAACCCCCTCATTAGACTCAGGTGGAGGGGCTTTTCGTGATGAGCTGCAGTCTACGCATGTCCACCACACCTCTTCATCCGGCACGCGCTGCAAGTTATCGAGAGGAATTCTAAATTTAAATTCACCATTAAATGATCTATCTATCTCGTTTGCCACAACCATCCAAAATGTATCGGGCGCTTTGGCCATCTTATTCCAAGGGTCTTTTGCCTTTTTTGCTATAAAACTTCTTTCTTCAGAAGATGCCATATGAAAGCCAACAAACTCGGCCTCCACCGGTGTATATCGTCCCTTTCTTATAAAGAATGCTAGAGTTCCACAGCCATCGAGTGGTGGAATTCCACCCGCCGTCTCTTGATTAGGATAGAGCCAACCTCGCACTCTGACGGACCCTGTTAGGGTCAGGGATTGGCCGCTGCGATCACCACTGTACAGTTCAGCATCAGGCGTTATAGGCCTCCCACCGCCGCCGCCTCTATACGATGGACACCAAACTTCTATAAGCTCTCTGTGCTCTCCGTCTGAAACCGTTTTAAATTCAACCTCATCTAATTCAGATTTAAATTCAACCTCATCTAATTCAGACTCGCTCTATTCTGAATGCTTTTTGATCAAACCATCTACATCGTTTGCTTCAGCTATATAGCCATTAATATCTAAATAACTTGCAAGCTTAATAAGACTTTTTATCATCGCCTTTTCCCTCATCGAGTTTACAGATTCTAACCATAACTATATATTGTTTATTAGTAAAAATTAATAAACAGCTTGTTGGTTTACCAATTAATCAAATATAAACAAACTATAAAATTATTCGTCATATGAGCAA
The DNA here is from genome assembly GCA_002686195.1 of Candidatus Pacearchaeota archaeon. The sequence goes on from NZAS01000011.1 coordinate 61,707, forward strand.
AAATTGGTGGAAAAATTGAATTGGACCTGAGTCTAAGCCATCCGATGTATACCCCTACGGGAAGGACTCCTATTATGTGATGTGGTTCGACATGAGCTAATGCAAATAAAATACTTGTTATTATAAATACATATTTTTTACTTAGAAATTTTTCTAGAATATGCCATAAAGCCCCCCGAAAGAAAAGCTCTTCTATTATTGGAGCCACTATGCAAACAGATATAATCATATAGTAAAAAAGGTAATCATGCTCACCGGTTGCTACTTCAAAAAATGGTTGTAGATTCTCTGGAAGCTCTGGAGCCTTCGTGATGCTATCAAAAAATTGGATGACCAAATTGTGATATAATATTATTGCCATCGCTCCAAAGAAGGCATAAAGATAATCGCTTAACTTGCCTAATCTAATAGCGAAAAAATTCTGAAATAGTTTTTTAATAGTTTCAATCATATTCATAGACTATTAAAAAATTTTACTAAAAAAATCTGTTTATATCAAAATATCTTTAAGTACCAAGCGATTGCGCCCATGATGAATTGAACCGAAATGAATACTCCAATTGCTTTTATCTTAAAAGAATTTAGCTCATCCACCTTAACTATAAGCTCTTTAAGCTGAGTGGGTGACGCAACCTCGTCTACCTTTTCTTTCCAAGCTTTTAAGTCATCAATTCGGTCTTCTTTTGCTCTTATCTCTATTAGCTCTTGCTTCACTTCTTGCAATTGTATATTTAGATTATCAATACTGTCTGCGAGAGATACAAGTTCTTTTAGGACAAGTTTAGAGTACTCGTTCCAGCCATTTTGATGATTATCAGGCATCTTCCGCGACCTTCTTGCACCCTTTGCTTGCAACCATGCTTGATATACCACTTAGCTTGTTAACTACTATGTTGATTTTAGTCTGATTGTCTTTATTTTCTACTTCAATTGATTCAAGAGCGCTTCTTGCTTCTTGTATATTCGATAAAATATCCCATAATGTTGAAGCATTAATCTTCAACTGTTCATCGCGATCCTCTAACTCTCCGCATAAAGTTTTGAGCTTATTTATATTATCTCTACAGGTCTTCATTACATTCTCCAAAAATTAATATTTATTAAAATAACTTTTAAGAACTTAACTAGACTTTTACATGATATTGTTAAATAATTAGCATGCTATAAAAATATGTTATATTTATTCTAAAGAAATGTATCCCGTCCCTGGAATTGCACAAACTTTATCATCATAAGAACACTCTGGGATTTCTAATTCTAAATACAGATTGTCCCATATTATTTCCAAACAAGTGTCTGTCTTCCATGCCCATTCTATATTATCCTTTTCTGCATCAGAGCACAAAAGCTCATCGCTTGTTGCCTTGGCCGCTATATAGTCTTGCAAAGGATGTTTCGTATTTAATTCTAGATTTGCTCCACATAAAAATAAATTTGTATCATAATATGGATCATCTTTAAAATGCCAAATTTTTACATAACCTGTTAATGGATCTGTTTCTATATAGTCTTCGCATACAACTACTGAATCATCCCACCTTAAACATGATAAATAAAAATCTCCCTCAGACTTGTCGTTTGTGTCTGTGCAACTGCTTGTAAAAATTAATAATAAACTTAAAAAGATGTCCTTTGCATACGGCAACTATTCTCCCATAGTATCTTGTATTAACATATCAATGTAAGAAGAGCTGTATCCTCGCAAGCTTGTATTCAAAACCATTTCATCTGTAATAAAGTAAAAAGTTGGCCAACCCGAAATATTCCACCCTGTAGATGAACTGCTATCGATCATAGCCCTACTTCCTGCCAAAACTGGTTCTGATATTCCATAATCATCTGCCCATCCTTTGCAGTCATCAGCGGTAGGCTCAAGGCCTTGCGCTGTCTCTACCAAAACAGTTAAGTATGAAAGATCTTCATAGCTATCCGCTACAGATTGAACCTCTGTTGCCGCAACGTTGCAAGGGCCGCACCACATTGCGCTGAAATCTAGAACTATAGTATCTCCATAAAAATCATACAAAGATACATCATTATTATTTTGATCTTTCAAAGTAAAATTGCACGGATGATCTCCAATGTTCTGAGAGCAAGTCTCCCAAGTTGCAAAAGGATATTCGGCCTCTTCCTCATTATCAAATCCTGTATCAGCTTTGCTTTCAATATTTTGCATGCATGACGAACATGCCGTCAAAATTGCCAAAAGAAAAAGCAGACACATATTTTTATTAAACATTTATTAACTCCCTATGTTTGTTGTTGTTCATTGAGACTCATCTTCATCCAGATCTTCACTACAATCTGCCCAAACTGCATATGAAATGTCTATTAAGCTGCCATCTGCAGGCGCTATAGTAAATGTCACAGAGTTTGAAGTGCTGCTGTATGTCCAATCTGTACTGACAGAACCGTCAACTAATACTTCTATAGTATCTTCTATTGGCTCACCAGAAAGGGGGAAATCCATTAATGCCATTGACTCTCTGGCCAAAGTGTCCATTTGAGTTCCCCAATCAGATGCGCAAATAGACATAAAGGTTCCGCCCAAATCATTTACTACATCATAATATCCATCGCCAAATTGTGCTCCACCATTTGTAGAGCATCCGCTTGGATAGTCTCCGGCAACCGCATGTGCTGCAACCATCGAGCTTGAAGACTTAAGCGTTCCAAGGTGACTGCTTACTTCGGACGGAGTCACATAGGCGCTAGACCCATCTGGTTCATCAGAAACATATATAATAGCCAACTTTGCATCTGATCTTAAAAATGTACTTCCAATGCCAGCGTCTGCCCCAGGTTGGGTTGCAAGATATGAATAATAAAGGCCTTTCTCCATCGCGCTTCCTGTGGTTCCAATGTTATCAATAATATCTCCAACCTCTGTAATGGGATCTGTAGATGCTGAAGTAACAATTGCTCCATCAACAAAGTTTTCATCATCTGTTGTTATAAATGCAATCTGATAGTCAACACCAGCAGAGGAGAATACAGCTATAAATGAATCAAAATTATTTTTAAAATTAAGCTGATTGGACCACATAGAGCCTGAATTATCTATAACAAATAAAATATCTGTAATGGCCATCCCGTCTTGCTCAAAATTATCAGTAACATAGCTTTCGTAGTCGCCCAACCCGTCATGATCTGCGGTTACAATTGGATTCAAAGGATCACTAGACACAACCTCTATATAAGCCGAATCATCATATATATCCAAAGGCATATATAATACATCCAGACTGATTGTTTCTCCGGGAGTCATGGTCCAAGGCAGAGGTCCATGCTCTGCCTCATACTCTCCAAGGCCAAAATCAGCAGGAAGGCTTGCAAAATATTCTACATCACTAATCTCTAGTGAAACATTTCCAACGTTTCCTATAACAACCTCAAGAGTATCATCGCACCCTAGAAATACAGATCCAAAATCATAATACTCTGGAGTTATCTCTATAACCGGAGCATCACCTGAGCCGCCGACAGGAATCCACGTATCTGGCTCATCCTCATCATTTGATAAGATACTAACAATATCGCTATTTGTTTCATATGTATCTGGATTATATGTAACAGCAAGATCTGTTGACTCCCAAGGCTCTAGCGACGAAACCGGCAGCGCGCTTAGGGTAAAAGTCGAATCTCCATTCACAAGAGATACTCCATCCAAAGTCAAGGTATCATTACCAATATTTGATATGCTTATAATAATTTGATCGCCATAGCCATTGGCGTCAATGGCTCCGAACCCATGCTCTGCTGGGGTTACATCTATCTCCGGAGCCAATACTGGCGGCTCGGTTTCTTCCGGTATTAACGATAAATTATAATCACTGCATCCAACAAAGAAAATTAAACATAAACTTGCAACAATTGACCTAAACAAAATTCCCTCCTAAATATATATTTGATATCCAACTTCTACCAGAGCCCCATTATCTGGTACAAAATCAAGCTTAACTGAGTTTGAATCCTCAACGTACTCCCAACCATATATTGCTTCGTTATCAAGATATACAATTATTGAATCTGGAATTGGATCATCCTCACTTAGGTTGACATAATCTTTTAATTCTGTTAAATAAGATGATTCAGATAGCCATACAGACCAATCTTCTTCGCATATATCTATTGCGCTCTTATTGTATAATACTGCAAGCTCTTCATATTTATATCCTACATCATATGTATAGCCGCAAGCACTACCCTCTAATTGGGTAATAGATACAATATCGTGTCTCACCTCTGAAAACTGCTCTTGTAGCCATTCTTGAAAAATTTCAGGAGAAATACTGCTCTGCTCATCTTCATCAGAAATTAGAAACAAAAGAAAGTCGGCCTCTGCTCTTGGAAAGTTAAATCCTTCTTCTGATGTCAAAAAATAATATGTAGCAGCAAAGCCTTCTTCATAGCCGGTGGATGGCAATAAGTTTGGAGCCATCAACATGTCTATGGAGCTTGAGGAAGAATCATACGGACCTATATATCCGATGTTTGTTGGATCCATTGTAATGTAGCCAAATTTATAATCTAATGTAAGCCTTTCGATATCTAATCTTAAAAGCTCCATTCCATTGGCGACATCTTCAAAGTTGTCATGCATTGATCCAGATGTATCTAATGATATTAAAACATCCAGTTCTTCTATTGGTTCGGGTTGTATAAACGAGTCCACCACCACTCGGGTCTCTCTTTGGCTTACAATTGAAACATCACTGCCTTGACACCCAGCGGTTAATAATAAAACAAATATTATACAAAACCGTTTCACCTAACCCTACCAAACTTAATATACAAACTTAATATACATATGTAGTATAAATATTAATTGTTTTTTAGAATAGGGTTTAGTATAACATTAGGTTTTGCTTAGCGATAAAATATCAAAATAAACATAAAACATTTGATAATCAAAGAAGTATTGAATAAAAATCTTATATTATCTTTTTCAAGAAAAGGACTTCTTGCTTAAGTTCTTTGTCAGGCAAAGCTTGTTTATATTATAAAGTTTTTCAAACCTAGAGTCACTATGCTTATCTGCAGCTATTTTTGGGCCCACCAGATCAGCGATGCCCATAGCAACCTCTGTCCTCTTCCTGGTGGATTCTACAGGGTGCCTTGGTCGCTCTACCTTTTCTACAAACCACTTTACCCACTCGGCTATACTTTTTTCTTGACTTATATCTATCTTTCTTTGAACATAGGCTGTCATAAATTCCAACTGCTTATCGTAGCTCGATAGAACCTCCATCTTTTCTTCTACGGTTGAGTTATCCACGTCTACTCCGTATGCTTTTAAGAGACTTATTCCTAGTCCTCCGCAAATATTGAATTGCCATAATCCGAAAGAACAACACAGGCCTTTACCGGATATATCTATGGCTCGATCAGCATGCTTTTTTCCGTAGTCATCACAATCTCCGGCTATATCAGGTTTTAGATTTGACTCTTCTTTGGCGTTGGCAACCATTGCAATGCAGAGATTTTTATTTTTAAGCACAGAATATAAATCATTATACAACTGAATAGAACCAGTTTGCCCAGAGGTTGTCCTATAAGAGGAGGGAGCTTCTTTGGAGAAAAAGTCCTCCAAAGCTGCTAGAGTTTTCTGTCCAACCGATCCGTCTGCAGTCAAGTTGAGCTCTTGATTATTTTTCTGAAAAGCCAAAATAGCTCTCCTTGTTTGCTTCCCAAAGATGCCATCTGCGCCAGCAGGCATAAAGTAGCCTTTGTCTAACAATAGCCTTTGTATTCTTTCTATAGAATAATCTCTTGGAGGATCATCCCTGTCTCCAAATTCGATCTTGCTTAAAACATTATCTCTTAATTTTTCTATTTTAGTTTTAAAAGATTCAAACTCTGATGAAATAAAATTAAAAATAGACTCAACAGATTCTTCTATACTTGATGTTTTAAAAAGTCTTATTAAAGATTTGCGCCTTTCCAGGTCTGACACGATTATTCCTCCTTAGCTAAGAAGGTTTCCATATTTTGTTTTTCATCGTAAGTTGAGGTTACCTCTACTGTGGTCAAAGCATTTGTTTCATTCTTAGCATCTTCAGAGGAGGGGTAAACAACCAGTCTGCAGGAAAGAAGTCTTCCTGAGTCATCATAAAGAGAGTCTGTAATTCTGTGATTAAATTGAGTAAGGCCTGTCATTATTCTGCTAAACATGCCGAATGTATCTGCCGTTTCGTGATCAAAGACCGACTCCTCCCAAACCTCATGCGCAACCTCGTGCATTGTAGGATCTGTTTCTGCCTTTACAATAAGGGCATCAGTAGATTGCACAATCCCTCCTGGAATTGAACTTTCATCTTCATCAACCATTTGTATTACAAAATGTTGTCCATGACCATCTGTTTCAACGCTGATAATTCTTACCAAATATTGTTCATAATCTTCTGGGGTTGCACCAAATATGCTCCTGGTCAATATAGCGGTTCGATCTATATACCCCGGCATTTGTTCACCGCTCAATGAATCGCTCGCCAAGGATGAAGAATAAAATCTTTTTCCATCGGAATCATCATGAGCACAATTATGGTAAGGGGTAAATCCATCTGCTGAATTATGAACTGTATGCTGTGTTATATATTGAGCCAGCATAGCATGCCCCATTGAACCAATATCTGCACCGCTATATGAGCTTCCATTATAGGTGCCCGAATCATCAATAGGGCTTCTTACATCTGCGTTCCAAATACCCTCTACAATTTCTGCAACTGCACTACTAGATATTTCTTCATACGTAACAGAATCAACCTGTATAGCTCCTTCGTCAATTGCGTTGTCAGCAATAACATCAGCAGTTATTGCATCATCATCAAAAACCCTAGAGCTTATTGCGTCGGCTTGAAAAGAATCTTCCTGGATTCCGTCTGGCCTTATAAGATTTACATTTTCAACGGCATTATTTATATTGTCATAGCCTTCGTCCATAAAGTCTTGTAAATTATTTGCCGCAGAAGAGCTGTCGTTTATAGAGTCTACATCAACTTCAGGAAGACCTGTTGATGCAGATGTCTTTACAGCGCCAGTATCACCCTCCCACTCCATAACGTTAACATCTGGAAAGTGATCAGTAACATTTATAGCAGTATCGTCACTATCCCACTCTTTAACATCTACCTGCAACCTGGCAGTATCTGTTCCTGTTTTTGCTGAAACTCCCTTGATCTGCTGTATACTAACGCCGGGCATGCCAGGTGTTGATACAGAAGAGGCAACCCCTGTACCATCCCACTCAACTGTGTTTACGCTAGGCTTAAAAGATGGAGACAAAGCAATATCTGCTGCAACTCCACCAAGAAGGTTGTTGCCCCAGCC
>NZAS01000012.1 GCA_002686195.1 Candidatus Pacearchaeota archaeon
TGTCTCGTAATTTAAATTATCTGTTGAAAAATAATACATGTCGTCATGTTCGCCAGTTATTTCTTCAAAATCTTCAAGTGGGACATCCCACCAATCACTCAAGGAGTCGTATGAATCTTCATACTCGATATCTTCTGAGTTCATATCTGCAAGATAATTTAGTGGTCCAGAATATTTCGGGGTAGGATGCTGCGATTCAGGATTCATAAGTTCAATACGCAGATTCCCTTTTAGGTTTGCGTCAATTCTTCTCATTTCATAGTCTGCATTATCTGTCTCATTTTCAATATAATTTTCTACAAGCCAGGACCTATTCGCATCAACCCACCAGTTCCATGCATCATTTTCAAAATGATTTATTAAGTCATCCGATAATTCTTGAAATCTTCCTTTTAAATCAATCTCTTCTTCGTTCTCAGATATGTCCTTTACTACATTTTTAATAATAGATGAAGTTATAGCATTTGCAATTTCTTCATCTGGATCTCCATATCCATCAGTGTTGTCATTAATATCTAATATTAAATCAGATATTATATTATTAAGATCTTCATGCTCTATAGGGGCAGGTCCCACACTGTCAATGCAATCTTTTATAACAGTGTCAATATGATCTTTTTCACTAACACCCTCGGATCGTCGTGAAATGTCGTCATATATTAATTCATGTATCTTATCTTGCAAAAATTTATAAATTCTTGTGTCATCATCTAATGCTAGTGAAGAAATGTATTCAGGATTGTATTGTTCCGCATAGGATTCAGCAATCCACTCAAAGTCTTCGTACTGAGCATTGTCGTCTATTGAACCTACGTCTGGCTCGAATGCGTCAATATTGTCAGCTAATGATTTTATCATTCCAACAAATGCATTCTTTATAAATTTTATATTTGTTAAGGTCTTCTGATTGGCTCTTGGACCAGTGACGTCCTCGCCATCTTCGTTAGTGAACATATTACCCTGTCCCTCTATGTCGGCGGTTGAACTCAGCCTTTCTAGTGCTTCATCTAAGTTGCGCAGCGTGACCTTCCCCACGGTAGGAATAGGTAGACTTTCTACTTGTGCTAGCTTTATTAAATTAAACACTTTCATTTTTATTTTTTCAATCTGTATCCTATTTTATAGAGAGTTCTTGATAAATCATTCGCCGCATCGTATACAGTATCCTCTGTTAGTTGAGGAAATATAGCATGTAGCATCTCATGGATTAGCGTATCAAGTACATCTTCTTCTTTTTGGGATTTTTTTACTCTTATAATTCTTTCAGATGCTTTTTTACTGTCCTGACAGTCTCCAAAAGTACCTTTTGCTAGTCTGTTGACAAACTTAATTTTCCATCTTCTATTGTTGAATTTGGCTTTTATTTCTTTTGGTAGTTTTCTTTTTGGCACATATGTATTATTCTAAAAAATCGTCTGGATTACTCCTAAAAGCATCCATATCTATAGGATCTTCTTGATTTATTAGACTTAAAATGTTTCTTAATTTTTCAATAATTTCTGCTGGAGAAGACCCTTCGATTAGAAGGTCTGAAAGGATACCTTTAATTTCCCCATTTTCGGTATATACTTCGTGCAGCCCATATGTATCGTCATCATACCGGATCAATCTGTAATCCAGGTCTTGAAGCATTATTAATTAATTATTAATTAATTAATAAAAACCTTTATGCGTATTTGGTAGAATCCATTCTTTTTTCCAATTTAAGTATGAGTTAATTGCTTTCTGTGTGTATTTTACCTATACTTTAATGTTAGTCAATTTTTAGGATTATTTAATATAATGAGTTACGAAATAGTCGGGGCAAACAGGACAGAAAAGCACATCTCCGAGTGTTGCTTAAAATGGTGCATAGCGAAGTTCCCCTTAAATAGAATTAAAATTAAGGTAAGGTTCGCAAACATCAAGTCTGCTCACGGGTGGGTGGAGCAAAAAGAAAAAAGAGAATTTGTAATTACTATAAGCAAAGATTACGAGTACTTGTCTGAATTAACGTCAACTATTCTGCATGAATTGATTCATATAAAACAATGGGTAACGAAAGAGTACGACGGCGATGGCGAAGAGGAAGCCGATGTACAATCCCGCAAGATAGCAAATATGCTATGGAACGCAAGCTTAATATGAATATCCTATTCCTAGACGACCAACCTCAGCGATGGCACACATTCACCTCTGAGACACCCAAAGAACACCTGGGTGGTGTCTGCGGCTATACAGAGACATATGGCAGATCGGTGGCATTCGTCGAGAGTATTCTTGAACACTACCTAGATAGATATAACTAAGGAGTATATGGGTGATAAAAAAGAAATCTAAACAAACAAAAAATGATGTGTGGGGGATTTGGCTTATAAATCAAAAGTCTTGGCTTGAAGATAAAGATAGAAAGCCAGCGTCTTATAAGTTAAAAAGAGAAGCCCAGAAGGAATGTGATGAGTTCAATAACGCATGGAAGGGTAGAAAGAAATCCTATGAAGTTAAAAAACTTCAATAATCAAGTTACCTACAATGGTTAAAATCGTGATTTTTTTATTATATCATATGAGATATGACTATTAACATTTTACCTATAAAGGTTCCAGCTAAAAATGAAAGGCTTGCCACGATTACTTTTGTTGATAGATCTTTTCTGTCTTCTGGTTTGAATGGTTTTAACATGCCATATATAGTATTACTTATTAATTAAGTAAATACATTTAAATATTCACAATTTTATATAGTTAAAAGCGAAATTAAATGAAACAAAGAACACCAACAATATATATTGCCGGACCGATGAGAGGAATAGAAGATTTTAATTTTCCTGCATTTGATAGACAGGCAAAGGTTTTAAGGGAACAGGGATGGACTGTAATAAATCCTGCAGAGATTGACAGAGAGCTTGGCTCTCCTCCAAGTGATCCTATGACATATGACCCTGCAACCAATTATGATGATCATGAATTCATGAGAATAGCTCTCAAGCGAGATACGGCAGTTATATGTGACGATTGCACAGCAATGTATATGATGGCTAAGTGGGAAATTAGTCGAGGAGCCAGGTGTGAGTGGCACCTGGCAAAAGCTCTTGGACTTGATATTTATTATGAAGCTCCGCTTCCATGTCCAGAGGACTAAAAAAGGTCTTCTTCGTCAATATAATAATATAACTATATGTTAAAATTAGAGCTAGAAAAGCATCCAAAGCTTGGTTATCCTTTGTTTGTTATAGCTGCAGACCCAGAAAATCCCGATAGCCTTTGGGAAATTAAAGATGATCTTAAGGCGTTAAAATTTAGGTATTATAGTCCGAGAAAAGTCTATAATAAGAATGCTAAATATGTAACAGACGATGATATTAATAAATTAAAATCTCTAGGCGTTGATGTGTCTATTTATTCTCAATTCAAAAATAATGAAGTAGACGTAGACTCATTGCACCAAGAAGATGCTACAATCAGCAAACATACACCTGCATTGACTGATCAATTTTCATTTCTAATTCAAAAAATTCAACAATCTAATGTCTCTGAAGATCAAAAGGGAGTTCAGCTATCTATGGTTGAGGGTCTACGTGCGATGGCTTCTGGAACAGATGAGGCTGCCAAGCAGGCATTCATAATAGATTTCTTGCGATTCTCTAGAAACTTCTGGAATTACAGTTGGTACAACACAATGCTTATTTGGCTTCAGATGAGAGAGCACAAGCTGAGTGCGACTCACGTTAGAGGAGCTAAGCAATGGGAAACTATGGGAAGAAAAGTTATTGAAGAATCTCAAAATAATGGCGCAAACATTCTTATTCCCATTTTTAAGAAAGATAGAATAGAAAAAGATGATCTTCAGAAAGCTCAGGATGTACTCAAAGGATTTATGGGAGCACAGCCAAGTGCGGGTGCATTGTCAAATCCATCCAATGTGTCTGCTCTTTTAAAATTTGTTAGAACTAATGTTTCAATGAATCTATCGGCGTATATTAGAAATATTCTTTCTAATAAAAAGTTTGTGAGTGTAAGTTCAATGATTGGATATATTGGAGCAAAGGCGAATAATCCTGGATATGACTTTAAAGATTCTGGTTATGTAAATGGATTTAAGGATGGGGTAGTTTTTGATATTGAGCAGACTGAGGAATTAACTGGAGAAGAGTTAGAAGAGTTTAAAAAGAAGACCGGTAATAGTCCATTCAGAGCAATTCCAAGGGACTCGTGGTTGGGGAGTGAAGACGAAGATCCAGATACAGAGGAGGGCAAGGCTCAGCTTCAGGAATACACAGATGCACTTATTGACTTTGCTAAATCAAAGAATATAGATGTTAAGTTTGAAGATACGGGTGAGGCTGGTGGATATTCAGCTATAGGTAAAGTAGTCATAGACCAGGAAGCAAAGGGCGTATCTTTATTAAAGACACTTATACATGAACTAGCTCACGAGATGGTTCATACAAAAGATATTAGGAGAGGAGCAAGAGGGAAGAAAGGGTGGTTTAATCTTGAGGTAGATGCTGAATCAATTGCGTTTGCAGTTATGACTTCCCTGGGATTCAACGTTAATAGTACTTATAATTATCTAGCTTTAGTTACAGCCAAGAGTTCAGGGATAACTTCTGGCGACATAGAACAGGATAAGAAGAAAATACAAACAAATGTCATCACTAGGCTTACTGAAAATTTCATGCCAATCTTTAATGCTGCTACAACTATGATCAAACATCTTGATACATTCTCACCCAAGCCAATTAAAGCAGATGATTCATTTAATATGAGTAAAATTAGTGCAATGACAAGAAGGAGAAAGACGTTCTTAAGAACTCCACGTGAGGCAGCTACTGTCCTTGAAAATATGTTGGAGTTTTTTCGATCTCTTAGCTCAAAATCGTGATTATTCGCATCAATAATATGACATGAAAACATGTTTCGTAACTTGCGCCTTAAAAAATCATTTTCCGGGATTAGAAAAATTAGCCCTTAGTCTAAATCCAACATTAGAAAAAACAAATAGCGATTTTTGTGTGATATCTCCGGACGAAGTAGATCTTAATGGTGTAAAATACTTTCAGTCTTATCCAAAGGATTCTACTTACGAAGGTATTAAAATACACAAACATAAGCATTACGACCTGACTAGGTGGCACCCTGTTGTTTGGTATAAATTTGAAGCATTTGGAATGAGGGGATACGATAGGGTAATATACTTAGACTCAGATATGCTTGTTCTTGATGACATTTCAGAGTTGGCAACTGACCATAAATATTATAGTAGACCAGTTTGGTTTTCTTTAAATTCTGATGAAGAAGACAGTGTGAGTGATGAAGTTTTTTACAATCCATTACTTAGAAAGAGAATAGTATCATATAGAAGAACCGTATCAACTGGTATTATGATTATAAATATTGATCAAATATCAAAAATTACTAGACAGAGTTTAATATATTTAGCCGAGCTTGGAAAGACCTATGATGGAGCAGATCAAGGTGTGATTAATCAGTGGATAGAAGAAAAGGAAATCAACTTTGGTGTCTTAGAAGATAAGTACAATCATCTGGCTATTAATCAAATTAATGATGAAACTAAAATTATACACTATTTTGGGCACAAACCCTGGGAAAGTGAGAGTGAAGTAGAAACCATAATATCAGATATAAGTGAGTCTAGAGATGTGAATAATAAGATATGGTTGGACTTTTCTGGCGAGAAGGTAAAAATTTAATATCTTTTTCTTAAGACATATTCTCTTCTAGAAATTAGATTTGCTAAATTGCATATACAATTTTTCATAATATTAAGTCTTGAATGTTTTCCCCATTCACTTTTTGTGTAATTTGCAATTATTATTTCTATATCGTTCGGCGCTCTAGAGAGTTTAAGTGTTTTTTCTTTTGAATTATAAAGAAGAACTACTTTTTTCTTTTCCATATACTATTATTTAATAAATAATAATTCATTACCTCTATTGTCATTCGCTACCCCCACTTTTGAGGTTGTGGTTTTTTTCTTCCTGAAAACAATTTTTTCATTCTACTTCCCCTTGAGAATCCCTTACTAATGGTATTTTGAAATATATATGGGTCTATGGCACTACCAATGTCTATAAAGAAGTTATCTTTATTTTCTTTCCATAGTTTTTGAATAGATACACAACTTGATGGACCTGTAGCAAATAAAAATATAGCATCTTTTATTTTTTCTTTTTCTATTTTATCAAGTATGATTTCAACTGTTTCATTGCAATGCAAGTGAGCATCTTTCGATGTAGTATAGACAATATCATTAAAAAGGTTTTTTGGATCTTCTGCTAACTGATTTCCAACAAAATAACATTCCCTACTCGTTGCTAGAGGCATAAATTTATCTATAAAAAATCTCCAATTCGATAAGTAAAAAATACATGCAAATGTTAGCTGTTCTTTTGGGACGCACGCTGTTTGATATAAGTAATCAAATAAATAGTCATATACTTTTTTTCTTTGATCTTTACAGTGAATTCCTATGTAATAATTATTATCTTTGTATTTTAGAGATTTCATTAGATCTAATTTGAATTTCTCGTGTTCTAATTTTCCAGGTATGTACACCCATGTGTATTGTCCACCTCTCCCCCTTTTTATTATATGTCTTGGTCCAGCTAAGATTGGACCCTCACCGTCTCCAAATCTTACAAGTGCATATTTTTCATTTTTTTTAAGTAGATTATAAAACTTCTGAATTTCTTTTGTAAAATCTTTTTCCATATCATATATATTTGTATAATTACTCAAGAAAACCTAGTCTTTTAGAGCTATGTGACTCAATTGTGTTTATCTTAATCCTAAAAAAAGAAGAGATGAATGATCATCTCTTCTTTTGTGTCAATGTAAAAATCTCAGTTTAATTAAAGAGATCCGGTTGCGACTGATTCGGGGTTAATAGTCGTCTTTTTCTTACCACACACCAATAGGTACAGCTCATCTCCTATTTCTTTTGAAACTTTAAAATTAGCAAAATTGCCAACGCTAGAAATTTCTGCTGCCCAAGATGTGAGGGTTGGATTATTTTTCATATCCTCAAGAGATATAAAATTTGTGTTGAATTGAACATTTCCAATTACTCTATTTCTTAGATTGAGATCTGGATTTTCATCTTCCTGAAATTCTTGATCGTGAACAAAGCCATAGGCAACAATATTTGGAGTAATCAATTTCATGACTGTGACAATTCCGGGGTTTTTGCCGGTACGATATAGAAATGATACGTCTCCTGATTTGTACGAATCCATATATCTACTAACTCCCCAACTAACAAGGTCGTTAGTAGAATTCATTTTATCGTCAATTGACCATTTCTTTGGGTTTGATTTAAAAAGCCAGTAATTCATTGTGTGTCTCCTATTTTGGCGTTTCATTTTTCATTTGACAAAAGGGTTTTCTGTTCGACTATGGCATTATATCTATTATTAAAGAAGAAAGCAAGCATATTTTTAACAAAACAAAACACCGTTATTTGCCGAAATATCCAGTATGGGAACCATTAAGTGATAGGATTAAGAACATCACGCAATACAGTAGCTAAAGGCGTCTCTCTTCTCCTTAGGGTTAAGGAGAATATAGATGAGTTTAGACAAAAAATTAAGATTGATCGAGAAGAGATCAAGTCTAGAGTGGAAGATATAGCTCCATTAAAAGTTATATTTGCAGAGTTAGATGGCATATTTGAAGATTTTGAAAATATTCTTCCAGAAAATATTTTAAACAAAGAGTGGGATTATCTGTTCCCTAAAATTATACAATCCATGCTGGATATTGAGAATTTCATGAAGAATCAATTTCTTGAAATAGAGGGTTTTAATCCTAACGTGGAGCTTTCTGCCTATAGATCTTTTAAAGAATCTGTGATAAGATTAAAAGAAATAGGGAAAAATCAAGAAGTGCCGCTTAAACCCAGTCCCGGGTCAAACTTATTAATACCGAATAGCATATCTGAAGTAGATGATCAGCAAGTAATTAATGAACAGTACGCAGTAAAAGAAGATTTGTTGGAAGAAGAGCAATCCACAGACGAAGCTGAAGAATATCTTTTAAAAATTCAACAAAAAAACAGAAAGGAAACACAGTGAATAAAGACAGAGCCAATAAAATTAAATTAGAATACCTATGGTTGGACGGGTATGAAACTCCAAACATTAGAAGTAAGACAAAATACTTAAATTTAACAAACATTGATGTGGATTCTATCCCAGAGTGGGGGTTCGATGGATCATCTACGATGCAAGCCCCTGGAGGCAATAGCGATTGTATATTGAAGCCAGTTAAAGTGTATGTAAAAGATTATGATGATTATTTCATAAATTCTTCATATATCGTTATGTGTGAAGTTATGAATTCTGATGGAACCCCACACCACACAAACAGTAGGTCTATACTTAGTGATGTTGCGGAAAAATATAGTCAAATGAATATGTGGTTTGGAATTGAACAAGAATATGTTGTGATGGACAAGAAAACAGATAGACCGTATGGGTGGCAGGATAAAGGATTCCCAAGACCTCAAGGTAGATATTATTGCGGTGTTGGTGGAGATAATGTAGTGATGAGAGAGCTGGCAGAGGAACACGCCTTCTATTGCAATGTTGCAGGAATTCCTCTGTGTGGTACAAACGCAGAAGTTATGCTAGGTCAATGGGAATATCAAATTGGAACATCAGGTCCAATAGATATCTGTGACGATTTATGGGTTGCAAGGTATATGCTTGAAACTCTATCTGAACTCAAGGGAACATACATAACATTGGACCCAAAACCTATAAGTGGAGATTGGAATGGCTCTGGCGCGCATATAAACTTTTCCACTCAATACATGAGAGACAATGGTGGTGAGGAATACTTAAAGCACATCTGTTCCTCAATGGGAGATAATCATAGCGATCACATAGAATCGTATGGGGTTGGAAATGAAGACAGACTTACCGGAGATCATGAGACGCAGCAC
This sequence comes from Candidatus Pacearchaeota archaeon, assembly GCA_002686195.1. The sequence continues at coordinate 8,947 of NZAS01000012.1, forward strand.
ATAAGCACTTTTAGCTACGGAGATTCTGATCGAGGCGCATCAATAAGAATTCCCCCATCTACATCTATCTCTAAAAAAGGTTATTTAGAGGATCGTCGACCAGCTGCAAATATGAACCCTTACAGTGCAATATGTAAGATTATGAAAAGCGTTTGTGAGGCTGAAAAAGAAATAACTAGTAAACAACTATCAGTGTAGTATGGAAAAGAAAACAGTTGTCCTAAGATGGTATCCTTCTCTTTTTCGTAAAAAGAAAAAGAATTTTATGGCGATGATTCTTCCTATTTTGTCTTCTCGTGGATACTCTCTTGATTTTGTTGACATAAATGATAAGGAAATTAGCAAATGGGATACTCTTCTTAAAAAGTATAAACACATTATAACATGGGACGGAGTATCCTGTAAAAAGAATGTTAAAGACTATCATAATATATTGTACTTTCAGCCGCAAAAATTTCACAGATTCTCTAAAAGGTTTAACGAAAGATTGGATTTTCATTTTGATAATGATGGGTTTGGAAAAAACTCAAGTTTAACAAAAGCGTATCAAAAAGAAATAGGAGAAAGTGGTCATGCTTATATTAAAAAAAAGCTAAACAAAGCATTGGGCAATCGAGACAAGTGGATTAATAACAAAAAGAGACAACTTCTCTTCATGATGCATACCACAAAAGAGTATTGGAATGATGACCTACAATCGATAATGAATAAATTAATAGATGACTGTAAGAAGCATGAATATGATATAATTATGCGTCCACATCCTATGTTTATTAATTACGAAAGAGAGTCAAACAAAAAAGGCTATCAAGATTTCGTTAAGAAGATGCTTACTTATTCGAAGGATAATTCTTATGTTAAAGTTTCCACTTCGGATAATGATATTAGAACCTGTGAATTTGCAATTACAGTTATGTCAACGGCAATACTGACTCCAGCATGGTTTGGAGCCAAGTGCTGTTCTATTTACGATAATATAACGGGGAACTGCAATGCAATACACTCTCTAGGAAGAAGATTTTTTAGTAAAGAAAAAAATTTAATTGAAGAGTTAAGGGAAAGAGAATATAGCGAAGAAAACCTTATGAGATTTTTACACTCAATGCATATAAATACTAATTCTTTAAAAATGAATGATCTTGAGTTTCTATCAATTCCAGCGATAAAAAAGTGGGTAGGTAGACTCTCTGAAGAAGATGAAATCAATTCCGTCAAAGAAAAAAAGAAAAAGAAAAAGAAAACAAGAAAGAAGAAGGATAGATCAATCCAACTTGGATAAAAAACAGCCCCCATTTCTGGGGGCTGCCGACCAGTAATTACTAGTCCTAAAAACCGGTATTTACCAGTTCAAGAATTAAAATGTAACAGTCATCTGAGTACGAATTAAATATTCTCCATCTGAACCTGTACTATCCCAACCTGTGTTGTTCAAGTTCCATCCAGCATCGATACTATTGAATGATTTACCAAAATCAGTAGTCCATTTAACATTATCATTGAACATGTAGTTCGCACCAATTGTCGCTACACTTAGATCAGTCGCAACGCCTTCAAGGTGTCCTTTTTCATACTGCACAAATGGCTCCCATGCTCCCATATCGTATGAAGCATATAGGGTTGCACCCCAATTTTCGCCAGTTGTATCTCCTGTCTGTTTTACATATGCACCGCCAAACTCAAATCCATTCCATTCCGTTGACGCATCAATCGTCCACGTATTACCTGAAATAGTATCAAGATTATTATGTGATGCTGCAAAGCCTACGTCAAACCAATCACCGTCGTAGTCAACACGAGCAGTAACTGAGTAGCCATTTACTACACCTGCACCGTTTGCAGTGTTAAAACCATCGGTGTATGCTCCTGTGAAGGTAAGGTCATTTCCAAAGTCATATGTGTATTGAACACCTTGACTTCTTCCCTGTCCAAACTCCTGTGCAATAATTGATCGCTCTACTGCTAAGGTGTCAGTTTGAGATGTTAGAACTTCTTTCATAAATGGACTTTTAAATTGACCGAAACGAAAACCATTCCAATCCCCATAAGCATCCATCATGTTGAAGTTTCCTCCATCATCCCATTGCCCACTAACTTTATAATTCCAGTCATATAGATCGCCAGAAATTTCTAAGCGAGTATGTGGAAGACTAAAGCCGTGAGTGTTATCAACGCCATCTGTAGCGTTGTGGTTGTATGTCCATCTAAATTGCATAAAGCCATGAACATTTACAGAGATGGGCGATCCGTTGCCCTGAAGGTTTGCTCGACTATCTGCGTCAGCAAGAACGTCGTGAACAAGACCTCTGATCTCGTCTGCGCGAGCATCATTTAACCAACTAGAGTTGGTGTTTGCTGAAAGCTCTGCAATGCGAGCTTCAGCTACTTCTAAACGAGCTTGCAAATCTGCATTCTCGTCAGCGGTTGCCATTCCTGATACAATGCCAATGATAAGGCTTGTAATTCCAATTTTCATTTTTGAGATATTCATATATATTCTCCTTAATTTAATTGCTATTACGCACCAACACCAGAAACAAGATCCCAAAGTGATCGAACCGCGTCGGTCAACCAGGTCACGCCATCCCAAGCAAAGGGAAGTAACGCTAGGGTGATCATCATTGATCGATTCACACCAATTTTGCCTAGGGCATTAGTGACTACATCACTTCCCGCACAACAACTTTTTTCGTTAGCCATTTTATTGACTCCTATTTTTTAGAATCCATTTAAGATTAAACATTTAATCTCGAACATCATCTTTTAATTCAAAATGCGTATCGTTGACACGCATTTTCACACCCACCTTATGTCTTTGTAATATAATACTTAGTAAGCACAAAATGAATAATTTTCTCTTTAAAGTTAAGCACTTTCAAAGGTTCTCGACAAAAGCCCTTCTAAATCCTCACGAAATATAAGGACTTTATGTCTCTAAAAATACTATTATTTATTAATTAATATAAAATTAAGCATAATTGACTTTATATTCCCGTTTTTATTCACAAAAGAACATAAAGTCCGTGGTAAAAAAATATAACTTTAAGTCTAATTGAGTTAGATTTTTGTAAAACTACTAGAATCTCCAGGTGAACAAAATAGATTTTTAAAGCCTATTGGTCTCTTAGTTTGTCCATCATAAATTAATTCTCCATGAGTAAGAAGATCATTTCTTTCCTGTAGTATAAATCGGACTTCAGGTAGGACTATGTAATATAGACCATCAACGGTTTCAGGTACTCCCGTTACTGTATTAATGCCGTGAAAGTAAATATTGATGTCTTCTGTGGTTTCTTTTAACGCAACAGAGTACAATACACGAGCAATCTTACTTGGATCACATGGTATTTCTGCCCATTTTTTACCACACATTACCCTTATTGGGTATCCTGTTAAATTAATGAATTTTGCCTTTATTCTTTCTAGAGTAATAGTATCGACCTGCTCATACTCTTGAGACTCTATCGATTGCTGTTGAGGGGGAGTCTCTGCCGTAGCGGTTGATGTCGGTTTTTCTTCTTCTTTATTGGTATCTTTGTTGGTGGCTGAAACATTGCTATCTTTTTTTACTACCTTCTTAGTAGTCTTCTTTCGAGTTGCTTTCTTTTTTGCTACCTTCTTCTTAGTAGTCTTCTTTCGAGTTGCTTTCTTTTTTGTGGTCTTTTTTTTATCAGTCATTTATGGTTCTCCTGTTTATTGACAAAATTGACTTCTTTCATCGTAATATATCTGAAAATTATAGTGCTCATTTAAGCACAATTTTTAGTGATCTTCATATTGTTGTGAAAAATAAATAATAGTATTTACTTATGTTTGCTCCCCTGTCTGAATATATCGAAAACAAATTAGACGAATCATTTTGTGAAGAATATCGTGTATATGGGACGTATGAGAGACCATCGGATTGGGAAGAATACAAAAAAGCTTTTGCGTCGTTCCTTGTGGATCAATTTAAGGGCGACTCACAAATTCATCCAAAGAGACCTAAGAATCCATGGGGATGAAAAATAAGACATAAAAGGATAACAATTATGAAAAAAAAGACAATACTGGTATGTGGGGGTGGGGGATTTATTGGAAGTCACCTGGTTGTGAGATTAAAATCACAAGGTCACTGGGTTAGGGTTTGTGATCTTAAAAAGCCCAAGTTTGGATTGACATCACCTGCGGACGATTTTGTTATTGGAGATCTGAGAGATCAAAAAGTGTGTGACAGCTTGTTTGAGACATACGTAGATGGGGTAAAAAGACGAAAAACAAAATTTGGTTCTCAAGAACAAACAAATGCTGGTGCGTTGATTTACGATGAGATTTATCAATTGGCAGCCGACATGGGTGGCGCAGGATTTGTCTTTACAGGAGAGAACGATGCAGACATTATGTACAACTCTGCATTAATAAATTTAAATATATTGGAAAGAGCATTTAGGTACGAAGCAAAAAAAATATTCTACAGCTCTAGTGCTTGCGTTTATCCAAATAGAAACCAAGAAGATCCAGATAGTCCGATGTGCTCAGAGGACTCTGTGTATCCAGCCGAGCCGGACAGCGAATATGGGTGGGAGAAATTATTTAGCGAAAGACTATATCTTGCTTATTCTAAAAATAAAGGAATGAATGTGAGAATTGCTAGATTGCATAATATATTTGGAAGATACGGAGAGTGGCAAGGCGGAAGAGAAAAAGCACCTGCAGCTTTGTGCAGAAAAGTCGCAGAATCAATTGATGGAGGAGAAATTGAAGTGTGGGGTGACGGTAAACAAACAAGGTCCTTTCTATATATAGATGAGTGCATAGATGGCATTCAAAAACTGATGGAGTCCGATGTTGAATTTCCGATTAATATAGGATCAGAAGAAATGATTACGATAAATGATTTAGCAAAGATGATTATCAATATATCAGAGAAGAACATATCTATAAAGAATATTTCAGGTCCAACAGGTGTGATGGGAAGAAATTCTGACAATACAATCATTGAAGATGTTCTCGGGTGGAAGCCAACGTCCCCACTTATGCCAGGACTTAGAAGTACATATGATTGGATTAATTATATTGCTCCTAAAAAAATTGAGTCTACTGGAGGCTTGATTAACTCAGCAAAGTTAGATTACGAAGATAGGGAAAGGAGAGGAGATTGAAAAAACAACGTCCCTGTCTCTCACAACGCCTCTGCCTCTCCTTGATCTACGACATAAGGTGCGGCAGACATTCTGGCATACCTATTTGTTGCATAATTTTCTTTATTTTGTGTCCTCTATTTAGATTTAGCAGACCAAGGGTATGGTATATGTACAAGGCGTGGGATTGGGACTATTTTCCGTGTCCTATATGTTATTTTACAAAGAGAAACATAGGAAAGAAGCTTAAGGGTTGTAACTGCTCATCTAGGTTCGGGGGAGTCAAGAAATGATGCCCAAAGAGTTTATATTCCTTCCGTATTGGTATGGAAGATTTGGGAACAGAATACATGAATATGTCTACCTTGCAACCTATGCTCGAATAAACAGTGTTGATTTTTATCTTCCGTGTAAATGGGAGGGTACTCGGCTATTTAAACTTCAACCTGGAAAAATAATAGAAGACGAGAAGATAAAAGATTTTATTCGAATATTTAGGGATATTGTTGATGGTAATGCCGAGGGTGATTTTAGGGATTTTTTTAACGACAACTATTCTGTAGACATAAAAAGAATAAATCCTCACGATAGTGGGTACGAGAAGAAGAGCCCAGCTTCTCTTGTAATGAGCCATTGCGCATATAGTAAAAAAATATATAACGAAATGTCTAAGGATCATATTTTAGGTTTACTGGAATTTTCCGATGAAGTAAAGAGCTTAGACTCATATAAATACTGGGAGAGTCGCAAGGGGACATATGACATTGCACACTTAAGAAGGGGAGATATTTCTAGTGTTATTTTTAACAAAAATAATATTCAATATTATTCCGTAATTTCAAAAGAAGCATATTATAATGCTTTTGAAAAATACGGCTTTGATAAAGATTGCGTAGAGTGGGTGTCGGATGATGTTTCGAAAAAATGGGATAATAGAGAGAAAAAGTGTTATAATTTTGGATACAAATATCCAGAGGGATCTCGTTATAAAAAAGGGATCATGTTTGATTGGCTGGAAGATTTTTTAGCTCTATACTTCGCAAGAACTATATTTAGAGCAAACTCATCCTTCAGCTGGTGGGCTGCATTTATGTCTCCCACAGCAAAGGTTTATAGTCCTGTATTAACTAAGCGTCACATATATGGAGTTGATGGAAAAGAAGAGATTATGGAAGATTTTACCGAGGGAAATCACCCCCATTGGCAAAAAGGAAACTGTGATATCGTCATCAATTAATGAGTTGCTCTGAATATAGTATCTCTGCTATTTTAAAATCAAGTTCAGTATCGATATCAAACCCCTCAATCTCGCTTAAATAAATGAATTTTGTTTCTGGTGTTACTAAGTTTCCATACTCTAATAGTTCTTTTTTCCCAATAATAGCAATTGCAAAGTTTAATTTAAAAACATCATCAGGAAGGTCTTGACTTCTTGGTTGATTTTCCATCTTATAGTTTAATGGAGATTTTCCCATCCACAAAAAATCTTTCACTTTTGTTGCAGACATAACAGATTGACCTTCGTATGAATTAATTGCATCTCTGTATGTATCTATACTTGTCATTGGACTAGTAACCTGAGATAATAGCATAGTGTTTGTTTCTATATTTGTTCCGACATTTGCCCAGTAGTCTCTTGTTAAACACTCTGACCGAGCAAAATATTCATCTCTTATTAAAGTTTTAATTTTGTTATTTTTTGCTATTTTTATTGATTTTTTACAGTTAGTATTGACAATAATGTCATCTATTATCTCTAGTTCTTTTAGAGCTTTCATTTGATTAATTTTAATTTGCAATAAGCTTGAGTCGCAAAAGTTTTTTGTGTTTTTATCTATTATTCTTTCTGATCCAGCCCTTGTTGGGATAACTGCAGTTATTTCGATTGTCACTTTCTATTTCCTATTGCTTTGATTCTACTGCTGCATACGTCTTTAAGTATAGACTGATATTCTTCTTTACTTTTTAACCAGGTCTTTTCGAAGAGGAGTGCAGCCTCAATTCCACTACTTATATTTTTTATATTATTGTCATTAAGTTCTATAATGACATTTCTAGTTTCTATTCTATCTAACAGTCCCAGGTCGTACAGTTTATTTATAAAAATAGAACTATCTACAGAAATAGTTCCACCAATACATGTAATTAAATCTTTACTTTTAGCACATTCTAGAACAAATTTTGTTTTATCAAAAATAAAATCAGTATTAACTTCTTTTTTTGTCATTCCAAAGGATCTTGCAAAATCGGATCTACCCACAACAATGCCGCTTAAAGTATTTGTGTAAGCGCTATTTATTATATTTTGAATATTTTCATATGCGCACTTTGATTCTATATTAATAAAGAATCTACATGAATTAAGTATGTTTTTATTTTGAAAGAAAGATACTGTTTCTGACCATTTCTGTAGAGCAAACTCTGATTCAATCATTGGAGCCACTATGGCATTAGCCTCTAAAATAGCAGAATTCATAACGTCCGTTTTAGCCTCACACCCACCAATTTTAATTGAAAAATCAATACCACATTGATGCGTTAAGCTCCTAGTAGAAAACATTTCATCAATCATGCATCCTTCATCTTCAAAGGAAGATTTTAATCCAAGTATATTGAAATTATTTTTTAAGTATTTTAACTGATTTCGTAAATCATTACGATAAAAAAACATAAGAGTACCTCTATTAGATCGTCATGATACTATATTTTGCATTAATCACAAAAAAAGACTAATTGAGGGATTTTTGAGTATTTTAAGTATATTAAAGACATGAGTTGGTACACATTTATAAAGCTTTCCCAAAACTGGCAAACTTATGTCAAAGAAAATCTTAAAGTAGATGATAGTATTATTGAAGACCTTGAGTCTATTACTGATGATAGAAAACGCAGTATTATTATTAATGAATTAAGAAAAAATCCTGGGTCATCTGTTAAGCAGATATCTGAGTCCATGCAACCCAGGAAGGAATATAGTCCCACCACGCAAGAAGAAAGAGTTGCTGGATGGTTTGAACCAAGTAAATTAGTTGAGTGGGCTTTAGTTCAGCTTAGAAAACTGAGAAGAAAAGAAAAAAATGAATCTTGGAGGGGAGAGGCGGTTCTGGGTTTTGTGTATGACCAGGAAGCCTACAATAGATTATTCAACAGACCAAAGATGCAGGAAATACAAGACTGGTGGTATAATCAGAGACCGGAGATAGCGTCTTATACTGCTGAGGAGGCAATACGAGCTTCAGGTGAATGGCACGATAGAATATCCGAAGGTACAGATGCAGTAAAATACGAGGAGGGAGAATCTGGTGTTATTTATGGTCCAAAATGGAAAAATGAAAACTTCAATGGGTGGACAATAAGAAAGATAACTACTAGCAACGATGCAGACTACGAAGGACACTTAATGGATCACTGCGTGGGATCTTATTCCTGTAATATATTAGATGGGTCTGTTAGGGTATTTTCGTTAAGAGATCCAAACAATAAGCCACACGTCACTATGGAAGTTTCTCCAGGGTCTTGGACTTTTAAGCAAATATACGGAAAATCTAATTCTGAGCCAAAATCAAAATATAAGAAAATTCTAAAAGAATGGATTCAAACATTAACAAATCCGTCAATTAAAAGTTATACGGAATACGATGACTATCACGATGCACCAGTTGACGCAGACGATGTTCCTGAATGGTTGCATAGTGCAATATTTAAGAATGAAGAGTATGGTGTCGTGGATTATGTTTCTGATTTTAAGTTTGAAGATGCGTATAGGGAGTCTTATTCCGCACTATTAGATGGATATGGGGATGATAATGACGTTATTGAAATCGAGTATGACAAACTAGATCCCATATATTCGGTCGCACATACGCTAGTGAAAGCCTGTGTTGCTCACGACCGATATAGGCTTCTTTATTTTAAGGAAGAAATGGAAGTTAATTTAACGCACATGCCAAACGAAGCAGCAAGATTTGCATTCATATCACCAAAGCAAAATGAATTTGAAACTAATAATCTTATAGATACTATAAATAGGATATCTGACGAATTGGATGATGTCACTTATAAGAAAGAGGTTGAGAATAGAGAGATTGACTATTATGAGATTGACGATGGGTTTTCAATAGAAACCCCCAAAGATGTTTCTAAAAGAATAAAACAGTCATATGCGACTAGATTTATGCCTTTTGCTATCGGAGTGGCTATGGAAAAAGAGTTGAAATCTCAGCTTGCAAAAAATCCACTTCCAGTGTTTGAGTGGATGAAGATGATGAGAGGTGGTTTTCCTAAATATACGAAATATCAAGATGTTAACAGTACTAAAAAAGCGAGTTTAAATATGAATTTTTATAAAAAAGCACAAATGTATTCTGCAGATGAAATCTTTGGAGATGGAGACGGTGTATTCGGTCATCCAGATGATTATGCAGATAGACCTACTGGACAGATAAGAAGTAGGATTAAGCATGATCTTAATAGAGATTTGAAAAGATTCTTATCACCAGACGGTAAAACAGAGTATTTTAATCATATCCCACTATCTGATATTTTCGATATTATCGAGGGTGTGGGGCTTGTACCTGTAGACGAAGATGGATCAAGATGGGAAGGAATGCTTGCTGGAGAAGATGGAAGAGCAACGATTGAATTGATAGACTCAGAAGACTCTTTTAAAAGTTTAAATATGCACATTCAGTGGCACAAGATGCAATCTGGAAAATATGAAATTAATGCATATGTAAATTAAGAGAGACACTTAATGTTGTCAATCTGCTATACGTGCAAAAATAGATCAAACCTACCAAGTAAACACGGAAACCTTCCACTTTTGCGGAGATCTGTAGCTTCAGTCCTTAGTGCGTGCATCTCTATAGGGGTAGAATTTGAAATTGTCATAAGTGACTGGAAATCAACAGACACAGATTATAAGTGGCTTCCCAAGCAAGGTAAATTAGTTGTTATAGAGCAGGAAGAGTTTTCTAGAGGATATGGAAGAAATTTTGCTGCAAAAAACGCAAAAAACGATATTTTGTTATTTTTAGATGCAGACATGCTTATCGGTAAACAGTTTATAGCTAAATGTACCTACGCTACAACTAACGATAAGACAGTTTATTTTCCCCAATGTTGGTGTGTGACAGAGGGGGATAGAAAAAAAGATGAAAAATCATTGATAAGTAAGCTACCTTCACATCAGGTGCGATACACCACAAAAGAAGGTATATACACTAGGTCAGGATGGGCAAACCTGGGATTTGGTTGCTGTTGTATATCAATAAAAGATTTTAAAGATTCTGGTGGATGGCCAGAATATTATTCTTGGGGAAGAGAAGATCCAGATTTTTATGATTTTTTTGTACAAAATAAATATAATATCATTAGAGAACCAGCAAGCGGATTGGTTCACATGTGGCATCCTCCAGCTAGAGATGTTTGATAGCAAGTTTGTGTAATATATGACAAGAGAAAATATCAATAAAGACACATTGAAACATTTATAAAGGACAAAAAATGATAGATTCTAATNTAATTATAGCAGGTGCAGTCAGAAANGTCGAACCATACATAGACCAAATATTTGAAAATATAGACCAAATTTCAAAATTGTTTTCAAAGGTAAAAATTGTATTAGTAGAATCTGATTCAAATGATAATACACTAAACAAGATAAATGGATATAAATCAACTCATCCAAACCTAGAAGTTATTTCGTTGGGAAGTTTAGTATTAAAACATCCTTCATATTCACTCAGGTGTAATCGAATTGCGGCTGCAAGAAATGTATTTTTTGAAATTGCTGAAAATTCAAAAGACGAATACCAACACCTTTTGGTAATTGATATGGATGATATATGTGCTCATAAAATTAAAGATGAAGCAATACTTTCAAATTTTGAATATGATAATTGGGACATGATAACAGCAAATCAATCCGACAATTATTACGACATATGGGCATTACGACACGATGATTGGATGCCATATGACTGCTGGGAAATGGTTGAAAATAGACCTTCGTTTATTTCCCGTGATGATGCAATAAACATTCATGTTCGTTCTAGACAAATNCATATNGATGAAAATCATCCTCTAATAAAAGTTAAATCATCCTTTGGTGGTATGGGATTTATAAAAATTGATAGCATCAAAGGTGCAAGGCCACAGGGACAAAGGGATAGTGATGGAAGGGAAACTTGCGAGTGGGTTTCTTTTTGTGAAAGGTTAAACGAAGGAAATGCTAATATTTTCATTAATCCCAAGTTTATAACAAATCCTAAAATATAATTATGAAACATTGTCACTTTTCAATCATATGTAATGACTTACCATTTTTAAAACAAAAAATGGATTTCTTATATAAAAATTTTGACCAACAATAGAAAAGAGATTTTAATTGGTGCTATAGATATCGCATTGAAGTACAATAAAAAGATATCAGCATCAACACTTAAGCACAAACTAGACATTAGTAAGTCCAAAAACCCAGTAAAAGATGTAAAAAAAATGCTTAAAAAAGATTTTGCAGATAAAGAGAAGTCGCACTTAATGTTGATATAGGATGAAATTTCCAAAGTGAATAAGAACAAAATATGTATAGCAATTCTTTGCTGGAAAGATTACGAAGATAGACTAAAAAGAACTGTAGAATCTTTCTGGAAACACAATGGACACATTTGGGATGATGATACCATAATGTGGGATAATACAGACTCAGGTGAAGACAGAACATATGTTGATAATTTACCCTTTAGGGTTTTCAGAGATGGAGATAGGGGTAAAAACCTAGGGGTACAAAAGGGGTCTGTTCACTTATGGGACATATGCAAGTCACTTGGATATGAATATATTTTAAATTTACAAGACGATTTTCCAAGCATTGCAAAAACAAGAATTAAAAGAGTAATATCGTTACTCAAAAAAAGACCAGACATTGGTTGTATTAAGCTAAATGATAAGAAAGATCGAAAAAGAAACATAGCTACAAAAGAGAAGGTTAGAAAAAAGTTCTTAACACATAAAAAAGAGAAGTTTATGGTCTCTAATCTTCATTTTACCCTTAACCCAACAATAATGAGAGTAGATCTTGCAGACCTTCTAAGGAATAGTAAAAACGAGATAGAGATGATGAAGAAATACAACAAAAAGTATAAGCTTCGTGCTCANCTTGTTAAGCCAACCTTCAAAACTGTTATTGTCAAAAGAAGAGATGGATGGGTGAGGAACGACTAATTATTTAATTTGCTTTTCGTTTCTTTTCTTACTATACTACAACAGTGATAGGTATTATCAAAAAAATCAAAAATACTATTTTGAACTTCCACATACAAGAAGATAGAGAAGAGGCTATCTTGAGGTTAAAGTTTTTAGATTATATACTGTTTGATCTTGAGTTCTATGGAGACTTTTATAGAACATCTCTTAGCATCTTTAAAAGATATGCTCAGATTAACAATGGAATAGACGATGGAGATGGGAAGAAGCTTCAAAATCGAATCGAATTTCTTGGCAGTGCCCTAGAAGATATGTTGCAGCTGGAATTTGAGTCTTGGACATTTGGACAAGGAATAAAGTATTGCGATTGCGAGCACTATTACTCTACTAGAGGATGGTATGACTTCTATTACATTGCCCTTGACCTTCTTGAAGCTAGCGTTGTCTATCCATTAAACGGACCAGAGGCAAATGCGAGAATTATTGCCAGTAGGCTTAGAGATACTATTGTGGCGGGCAAGGCAGAAGTAAAATTTCTTGATTAAAGAAAACTTTACAGCATTAACTCAAAACTAAAACTCACTAGAGAGTAAAACCACATTATGTAGTGTTGTGTAATATATCCTTATACAACATATTGTATATTAGTGTTATATTATAGCAATATAACACTAACTCACAAAAGCTAATAATCCTAATAACATTCCCCACAACCCTCCACTTTACCCCACACCAACCCACTGTTATTAATTAATCATTACAAGTATCTAAATTAGATAGGAATTCTTTAATAATAAGTGTAAGTTTATTTTTTACATTTAATTTTTCGGGGGATTAAAAAATGAACTATTTAAAAGACATTGGTGGATTGCTAGATATATTGTCAAGTAGCAACAAAGCCTTTATTCATCTATATTCTAGTCAAACATACTATACGGAAGAGCTCGACGCCATTCATGGCATATCAAGGGACCTTATCAAGGAATATTCGTTTGGTGGTATTTGCTTTGAGATTGAGTCGCCAGACATATACAAGGCATCCACAGAGATAGGACCAGATTGTTATATGCCAATTATTAGATCCGAGATAGGAGATGATACAGAGGGAGTACTTAATCAAGCCATTACTGATTTCTCAGTGCCAAAAAATCTTGGTATTCTCATATGCTCAATAGATAGACCTTTTCTTACCTACAAGAGTCTGGTTCAATTCCCGCATCACAGGTGCCGATTCGACTATATGATCGTATACCATGGGTGGGGTGTTTTTCAGGGGTCTCGATACCCGTTTATGGACATATTTAATAAATTTAATTACACGGTCTCTTACGAGGATGATTTCATTTATATTATGAAGAAGGCTCACTGACTTCTGTGCTGTGGACATATTCCATACATATTGATGTATGATTTATGTTTTAAGTGCTTAATTGATTCATAGAATGCATTCATTTCATATATTCTATTTATTGCTTTTTGATAATTATCTAGCAGTGGGGCACGAAATACTTCAGGAAGCACAAGAAGAAGCTTTTTTTGTACTGTTGTGATGATCTGTTCGATTGTGTATTCCGGTGTTTCAAGGAGTTCTTCATATTGAAAGACAACGCAATTGCTTCTGGTGTGACACTCTTCTGGTAGGAGTGCTATAGATGGGGGGCTCCCGCACATCACTCTAACACTCTCACCTCTTCGTTTAAATTTATCTATAAGGTCTCCAAAGGTTGAGTCTCTTCTTTCTGTTAGGGCAAAGAATATAGAGTCATTTGGCATTATTTTCTCCCAATCTTTCAGTACGATGTGATGTGTTTTAAATATAGTTTGGAGTGGGAATCTTGTGTACTCTTCTGTAGTTTTCCTAAATCGAAGATGTTCATGTGGAGATAGGAGCCCAAGAATACAATTCACAAGCACGGTGCTTCCAGTTCCTGGATATGATGCTTGTATTATTTTATATGCCATTATTCTTCTTTATAAAATAAGGTAAATAGGACTGATGTGACTATAAGTGCGACGATAGACAATATGAGTATTGCTTTAATCATATGTATATAATACATAAAAAATATGCATTCTCATTTTTCGGCGGAAAAAAGATAGGCTCCCACATAAGCATATAGACGAGAATACAATAATGCTAAGTAGTTTTATAGAGATAACAATAGGGACAGTGATAATAACATTGGGTATGGTGATAATGTTGGGGATTGCTGCGTTTCTTATAGATAAGATATTTTTTAAACATAACAGGTAATGTTTATCAATAGTGGTAGTATAATGATAATGCTATTTATTGTATTATTGTTACTTGGCACAGCTCTCTCGGTTGGCATAGTGATAATTAATAAGGTATCATGTGAGAAGATCCCTACTAGGCAAAGAAGATACAATAAGTATACGTATAATTACCGGGACTATATGGGTATCAACACCCGATATTGGAAGAGGCGGAGATATGCTTATAGGAATGATATTCCCAATCATATAATGAGGAAGAAAGTATCCAGTCGTAGACATAGTTTGTATAGTAAGGAATACAAGTAAGAATATACAGCCAATTAAAAAGAACCCGCTTTGAAACGGGTTCTTTTTTTATTAATAAATGCTTTTAATCTATTCTTGTTTATCTTTTGGTCCTTTTGCTAGGAATACAGGATTTGAGGGTGTCCCTCCAATTCGTTCAACACTTATAAAGTTAAGTCGAAGTTCTTTTTCTAAAAGATCCGCACCTTGCTTACCTGTAAGGTTTTCAAAGGCACCTTTACGTGGAGAAGCAGGGAGGTTTGCTATTGCAGCATTTTTAGAAGCCGATGCCACCTGTTTAACTGTAGATGACAGCATTTTTTTGGAGTTCTGCACATTCATGACATTGCTAGCTATTACAAGTTCATATTGCTTCTCTAGGGCGTTTGGGTTAATTGCTGTGCCTTTTTTATTGTCTCCGAAGTCATATAAGGTAATATCGTAGTCAAGGGCAATATTCGCACCGTTATAGTCTTTAAGATTATCTATTTTGCCCGCACCAAAGTCAAGGACGGGGTCACCTTTTTTTAGGTTAGCATCTAACCATTTCTTTGCGTATTTTGGAACAACAGCTTTTGCCCCTACAGCTCCTGTGCCAGACTTACGGAAGGTAGCGTTAGCAATTCTAATATCTTCAGAGCTAAATGTCTTCCCTTCGTTCTTTCTCATGGCTATATTATATATTTAAAAAAGTCCCAATTTACACTTCTGTGGCAACATATAAAAACGCTCCCTATCCCTCAAGAGGATATAAGGAGCGTAGATAATGCTTGGTTGCATTGTGGCTCTTCACCACGAAAGGGTTATGGGTTTTTTAGTTGTTCAAGTCTAGAAGCAGCTGAAGCTCGCTCTGCAGAGCTTTCAGCAAACTGAGCCAGATATTTCAATCTCCATTCGTAGTCATCCTGGATTTTCTTCTTATTTTGTTCATAATCTTCATAATCTCGTTCTGGTGCATCACCACTTGGTGCATCATTTTTTTGTACTTGTTCCAACGCTTGCTGGGCATTGGATTCTTTCTTGGTCATGTATTCTTTTAGCATCTCCAGCATTTTGGACAAATTGGCAGGGTCACTGCGTAAGATGTTCTTGTCCCATAGGAGCTCTAGTGCTTGTCCCACGTCGTCAGGGACTTCAGTAGTAGGTGGTCCAGTAACAGTATTATCTGCTGTCTTTGTGTTTAGTGTATATATGTTTTTCATAAAATGTTCTCCTGTAGTATGATATTACATTATTTCGGTTTCCAGTATGATGCTCCTGCAAGCTTTCTCTCTTTATTTTATTTTCCAAATTCATAACCAAAATATTCAATGTCTTTTGTGTATTTTTTTGCAATGATTTCCCTAGTTTCGTCATCGTTGTATTCGGTGTAGTGTTTGTCATGTGTTCTCGAAGTTGTCTTTGCAGTTGGATAATCTATGTCTCCAATATCAATATTTAATTTTTTCAATATCATATGAGTGTCCTTTTCGAGATATTCGTATCGTATATATCCATCTATAGAAGGTCTACCATCTATTCGGTAGTATCCAGAGTAGTTATTATATATTTTTTTATTCAAATACTGTTTAAAAGAAACCCTATGAGTGTCCGTCTTCCAAAAATAACCACTTANCTCTCTATCCCAGGGGTTTCTAATCGATGTAAATTTATAGTAAGAATTGAAAATTTCGTTTCCGATTTTCTTTTTTATGTCTTTTATTGACACATGGCAGTAAAAGCCATATTTCTTGTAATTTCTTGGGATGTGTGTGTTTGAATCTCCTTTTGATATCGGAGTTACAATATCATTTTTACCACAAAATGTCTCAAGTAAAATTTCTGTTGAAGTACCAGCAGTTTTATTGCATTTAATGTATATAAACTTATGCTTGTGTGATATTATCATAGTTACTCCTCTACTTTTTCCATTTTAATTCACCGAATACATCCAGTGTTTTATCTCTATTTTTCCCCTATTTCACTTTTTTCGGGGAAAAGAACAAAACCCGCTTAAGGATCTAAAAAAGAAGAAAGTTCTCTAAAATCCCCTAGTACTATAAATAGAATTATCTATGGATTAACAAGAAACGATGATGCTGTATTTTATTAGTATTTCTCAACATGCAATATCTCTGCACTAGTCGTTAAATATTCCCAAACAGATTCGTTATGATGTGGAACTCCATTCCAATAATTCATTGCTGCTTGTTTAATGTCAGGTAGATTATCAGGGTCATCACTCATTAGCATGGATATTTCACTGCTCCAGTTCAGGTCATGACGCTGTATTTTACCTAATGGTTGTACTGTAAATAGCCACTGGGTGCCCCCTCCAGAAAGATCAACGTCGTCTTCATTAGTTACCATAAATACGGATTCTTTATGTGATAGCATACTGTCGGGTTTGTAGTGATTCAGAGGTTCATAGAAGTCTGTGTCTTGCCAATCATTTTCATAATCATCACGTGGTTTAAGTATTGTTCCTGGTTTTAGATATTTCATGCTACCATGATAATACTTGACTGGGGGGTTACTGCTAGTAGCTTTCTTTGTAATTGTATACCAATTCATAATAATCTTATCTGGAAGCGAGTTAGTCGCTTGAATCAGTAGGTGGCTCCTCGCATGGTCCCCAGTTAGAAATCACAAGCAGCAAGTCTGTTGTATCAACATTTCCGTCTCCATTAATATCACCCTCACAGTCATTACATTCAGCTCCCCACTGAGAAATTACTATAAGCAGGTCTTGAGTATCTACTATTCCATCATCATTTATGTCAGCTGGGCATTCTATGCTCATTTTGTTAGCTCCTTTTGATATTGTTTATTTCTTTATGGTCAAGGGAAAGTCCTTGCTGCAGCAACTTTCCCTTATTTCATTTTTTCGGGGAAAAAGGAAGCTTTTTTTAAAAACAAATATATATGCAAGCGATAATTGTAATATATATAAAAAAAGATTATTATACGTTACACAAAATGTTATGAGCTGCATAGAAGGTATTAGAGGAAGGAAGGAATTAACGGAGGGCTACAAGCGTGTATTGGAAAAAGCGAGTCAAGTGGTTATTTAAAAGAGAGGATAGGTTAGTAAAGATATTGGTCGCAGTAAGTGGGCTGTTTATAGGGCTCATGCTGGGACAGGTATTAGTATAAATTCCACATAGCTCGTATAAGGTTATAGGTAATGTCATCTCCATTGTTATTAGCCTCCACCACGCTTCTAGTCCTCCAGCTTCTATTTATAAAATTCCACATCCCCATTTTTTCGGGGAAAAAAGAAATGTAGCTAAATAATCTAGTAGATATGCTAAATATAAGAATACCCCCTAATACACTAAAAAAGAAGAAAGTTCTACAAAACCCCCTAATACAACTAAACTTACTATAATGCTATAACCAAATACTAGTGTGTAAGATAATGCTATGCTATAAAAGATATAATAGAAGAAAATATAAAACCCTATATCTGATAATATCTGATAATGATAGTACTGATGAGGATTGTTAAACGAGACTGATAAGATGCAAGTAGCATTGATATATGGGAATAATATTTTAATTTATTATTGATGATACTGTTGATGATGATACTGTTGATAATAATACTAATGAGATGAATTGATAATGATACTATTGATGATGATATTGAATTGATGATTGATGATGCTATTGAATTGATGAGAAGAAGATCTATGTGATTGTATAGATCAATGATGTACCCGATTGTAGTGGTATAGGGCGATGTGATTTAATCGATCAATGATGTACCTGATTGTATTATCACTACTGTTAAATTTCATCTGAGCTACATTTCTACGTAATTATTTATTAATTATTACTACTGTTAAATTTCATCTGGAGTTACAAAGTCTCCGCCTTCCCACGGCACTAATTAACCCCTACATTTCATTAATTATTAATTCATCAGTGCAAATCACCACTTGTTACACTGAAATGACCTTCACCTTGACATCCGTGTTCCACTGAATCGTTGTTACACTGAACCAGCTTTATTATAATATTATACTAATATTATAATATCTAGCTGCTCCTAAAGGAGCTTCTCTCGCAGAGGATCTGAGAAGAGCTGCTCCTGAGAGGAGCTGTACCTGCTGCTGCTCCTGCCTGTTCCACTGAATTGCTGTTCCACTGAATTGCTGTTCCACTGAATTGCTGTTCCACTGAATTGCCGTTCCACTGAATTGATTATTTCAACATCCAGGTCCGCTGTGAAATTATTAGGTTTTTTCTAATGAGTTATTGGACGTTTCGTCTGACACAACTTTTCTGTGACACGTCCCCTTAATACATAAAGTAGGATTACAAAAAATATATCAAATAATCCATAAAACAGAGATGTATTTTTTAATTAATAAAGAATTATATAGATGTGATGATGATAGTGGCAATGGCGTTTCGATGTTGAGGCACCATTGCCATTTTTCATTGCATATAGATAAAAGGGGAATTCTATTATGGGTACGTTTTTAACGGTTCTATTTTACTGCATTTGGGCAGTT